>CAZLMZ010000016.1:10578-26093 GCA_964560475.1 uncultured Anaerolineae bacterium | reverse complement strand
GTACCGTGTGTCAGTTTTATCATCGAAAAGGACAATTGTCAAGAGATCAGCTTGATACTTGCGGTTTGCATTTTGAGGGAAAGTGGATATAATACGCGTACACACTCTACGAGGAAAAAGGTGACAGGGGCATGGGAGAAGAAGAGGCCAGGCAAGGCGGCACGCAATCGGAATCGATGCAGCAGCAGATGATGCAAGAAATGGATCAGCATCCGATGGCATCGCTGCTGCAGAGCGACTTTGACGTCCAGGCGCTTCGCCGTGGGCAAGTCGTCGAGGGAGTAATCGTCCAGCTTCGGCCGTCGGAGATCTTGGTCGACGTCGGCGCCAAGTCGGAGGGCGTGATCTTGGGGCGTGAGCTGGAGCGTCTCGGATCGGAAGGCCTGTCCGAGCTGAGCGAGGGCGATTCGCTGCTGGTATACGTCGTCACGCCCGAGGACAAGAATGGCAACCCGATCTTGTCGATCACCAAGGCCCAGGCTGAGCGGGACTGGCGCGACGCTGAGCGTATGTTCGAGGCAGGCGAGATTTTTGAGGGCGTCGTGTCTGGCTATAACAAGGGCGGCGTGATCGTGCGCTTGGGCCAGGTACGTGGCTTTGTGCCTGGTTCACAGATCGTCTCTCTTCGGGGCAAGCGGCGCAGCCAGGAGGGCGATAATCGCCTGGCAGAGCTGGTCGGCGACCAGATGCAGCTCAAGGTGATCGAGATCGACCGTGGGCGAAACCGCCTGATCTTGTCCGAACGCGCGGCGATGCGCGAGTGGCGCAAGCAGAGCAAGGAGCGGCTTCTCTCCGAGCTGCAAGAAGGCGACGTACGCACTGGAGAGGTGATCAGTATCTGCGACTTTGGCGCGTTCGTGGACCTGGGTGGTGCAGATGGGTTGATCCACCTATCGGAACTCTCCTGGCGGAGGGTGGCGCATCCCGGCGAGGTGGTCAAGGTAGGCGAAGAGGTCGAGGTCTATGTATTGAACGTAGACCGCGAGCGAAAGCGCATCGGCCTCAGCCTGAAGCGGCTGGAGTCGGATCCCTGGTCGCTGATCGCGGAGCGCTATCACGTCGGGCAGTTGGTGGAGGGCACGGTTACCAAGCTGGTCAAGTTTGGCGCCTTTGCGCGCATTTACGATGAGGACATCGAAGGGCTGATTCACGTCTCCGAACTGAGTGATGAACGAATCGGCCATCCGCGTGAAGTCGTCGCGGAAGGCGATATCCGGACGTTGCGGGTGATTCGCATCGATCCCGACAAGCGGCGGATTGGCCTGAGCCTCAAGCGGGTCGCTTCCTCCGAATACTTGGATATGGACTGGCAGGAGGGATACGACCAGGTCGAGTCGTACGATGATGCGTCTGTCGACGAGCTCGAACAGGACGTGGAGGCCGTCGAAGGGGAAACGGACTAGACAGTCAAGACGCAGAATCGAAACAACTCTACCCCGAGCACGGAGGCTAGGTCGCGCGATGGGTGCGCCAGGTGGCCTCCGTGCGTTGTTTCATGGCCGCCCTTGCTCCAGGTACGGGCCGAGGGCGACCGCCTTGCACCCGTAAGATCCGGCGGCGTGGCAGCGACTGTAGAGTGGGCTAGAGTTCCACGTACGGTTGAACTAAAGGGTAGGGCATGGTATAATTGGAGTGAGATCTGGGGGATGCTGTTTCGAGACGAGGAAAGGAACAGGGATCCCGGCCCGGCAGGAGCAGATCTCGACCGGCATGAGCCCGGTGTTTCGGGGTAGAGGGCCCCGCGGGCTTGGGACGGAATACTAGAGTATTGTTGAGAAGGGTAGTGTGAGATGGCAGACCCGTTAGATCGTTTCACGAGGCGTGCAAGGCAAGCCTTGCGGCTCGCCCAAGAAGAAGCGCAACGGTTGAATCATAGCTATATTGGTACTGAACACCTGTTGATCGGCCTGATCCGAGTGGACAATAGCGTTGCGAGCAAGGTGCTGCAGGGCGTTGGCATTGAGCTAGGCCAAGTCCGCGAGTTGGTTCAGCAGACGTCTGGCGCAAGCCGCGGTCCTGATCTGCGAGATGAGACGCTCACGCCGCGCATCAAACGCGTGCTCGAGCTGGCGCTCAACGAAGCCAAGCGGATGGGGCATCATTATATCGATACTGCGCACGTGCTGCTTGGCTTGCTGAGGGAAGAGGATTGCGCAGCGGTGCGCATCTTACGCCAGCTCGGCGTATCGCCAGAGCTCGTGCGAGAGGAAACCACGAAAAAGATCCATCAGGTTCCTGCGCGCGAGACCTCCGCTTCGAACAAGCCGGCCAAGGGCTCTGTCCTGCCGCAGGTCGCTACGGACCTGACGCAGTTAGCAGAGGAGAACAAGCTCGACCCGGTGATCGGCCGGCAGACCGAGATTGAGCGGGTGATACAGATCCTCTCGAGGCGCACCAAGAACAACCCGGCACTGATCGGGGAGCCTGGCGTGGGCAAGACCGCCATTGTTGAGGGCATCGCCCAGCGAATCATCGCTCACAACATTCCGTACCCGCTCCACAACAAGCGGCTATGGCAGTTGGACGTTGGGTCATTGGTGGCAGGGACAATGTATCGCGGGCAGTTTGAGGAACGCCTGAAGAAGGTGATCGACGAGCTCAAGGGTTCAGACAGCATCCTGTTCATCGACGAGGTGCACATGCTGGTCGGTGCCGGAGCAGCGGGGAGCTCGGTCGATGCGGCGAATATTCTCAAGCCTGCGCTGGCACGAGGTGAGTTGCAGTGCATCGGCGCGACGACGATGGAAGAGTACCGCAAGCACATCGAGAGTGATGCGGCGCTTGAGCGGCGCTTCCAGCCGGTGATCGTGGACGAGCCGACGCCAGACGAGTCGATCGAGATCTTGCGCGGCATTCGTGAACGGTACGAGCAGCATCACCAACTGCGTATCACCGATGAAGCGGTCGAAACAGCGGTCCGCCTGGCGTCACGCTATATCACCGATCGGTTCTTGCCTGACAAGGCGATCGATCTGATCGACGAGGGCTCGGCGCGCGTGCGGATGTACAAGTCGCCTGTGCTTGGGCTGCTCAACAGCACGCAGGACGAGCTGCAGGCCGTTCGCGAGCAGCGCAAGCTTGCCACAGCCGAGAGCGACGAGAGCGAAGTGGCCTCACTGCGAGAGCGCGAGAGTGAACTGGAAGAGCACGTCCTCCGTCTACAGCGCGAATGGGGCCAGGAGACGGACCTGGAGCTTGAGGGCGAGGATATCGCCGAGTTGGTCGCGATGTGGACCGGGATCCCGGTGTCTAGCTTGCGCGAGGAAGAGTCGGCTCGCCTGCTGCACATGGAGGGAGACCTGCACAAGCGTGTGATCGGCCAGGACGAGGCGATCAGCGCAGTGGCGCGGGCAGTCCGGCGCGCACGGTCGGGCCTTAAAGACCCGAACCGGCCCATAGGCTCCTTTATCTTCATTGGGCCGACGGGCGTAGGCAAGACTGAACTGGCCAAGTCGCTCGCAGAGTTCATGTTTGGCGATGAAGAGGCACTGCTGACGCTGGATATGTCCGAGTTCGGCGAGCGACATACGGTTGCGCGGCTCGTCGGCGCGCCTCCGGGATACGTAGGCTACGAAGACGCGGGCCAGCTTACTGAGGCCGTGCGCCGCCGTCCATACATGGTGATTTGCTTTGACGAGATTGACAAGGCTCACCCCGAGGCGTTTGGGATGCTGCTCCAGATCCTGGAGGAAGGGCGTCTCTCGGATGCGCGAGGTCGCAAGGTTGATTTCCGGAACACGATCATCATCATGACCTCCAACGTGGGGGCAGACGTGCTGCAGCGAGGGCCGATCGGCATCCCTGGTGCGCGTGAGCTTGGCGAATACCGTGATGGAGGGTACGAAAGAGAGCTCAAGCGGCTCTTCCGGCCCGAGTTCCTGAACCGTATCGACCAGATCGTCGTTTTTCATACGCTGACGATGGAGCAGACAGAAGAGATCGTGGATCTCGAGCTGGTCAAGATCCGCAAGCGCCTGGACGAGCAAGAGATCGACCTGCAGGCGACCGAAGAGGCACGCCATTACCTGGCCAAGAAGGGCTACAGCGAGGAGTTCGGCGCACGTAACCTGCGGCGGACGGTGCAGCGCGCGATAGAGGATGCCTTATCAGAGGGTATCCTGTCCGGCGAGTTCGGGACGGGGCAGTTGATCTTGGTCGATCTGGAGGATGGCGAGATCGCGCTTCGGGCCGCGGATGAGGAAACAGAGCCGCCACTACTGGAGGCAATGTTGAATGTCTAAGCGGCACACTCGCTTTGTTTGCCAGGAGTGTGGCGCAGTTCAGCCCAAGTGGATGGGACGTTGCCCCGATTGCGGGGAATGGAATACATTGGTAGAAACGATGGTGGAGAGCGACTCTCGCTCTCCACCATCTGTTGATCCAGATACTATCCTGCGCAACCCGCCACGGAAGCTCAGCGAGGTACGGGCAGACGAGCTGGCGCGTATCCCTGTCCCGCTTGTCGAGTTCTCCCGCGTTCTCGGTGGGGGGATCGTCCCTGGTTCGCTCGTCTTGATCGGTGGCGACCCAGGGATCGGGAAATCGACCTTGCTGCTGCAGGTCAGTGCCCTGCTCGCCCAGAACGGGGGTAAGGTCCTCTATGTCTCCGGCGAAGAGTCGGCCCAGCAGATCAAGATGCGGGCGCACCGGTTGGGTCTGGCCCCAGAAGAGCTCTATGTCCTCACCGAGACCAATCTCCACAGCATCATCGAGCACGTGAGCCAGCTTCACCCCACGGCGGTGGTGGTCGATTCGATCCAGACCGTTTACCTCGAGGAACTCAGCTCGGCTGCCGGTAGCGTCAGCCAGGTGCGCGAGTGCGCTGCACTGCTCATGCGTACTGCCAAGGCGGACAATGTACCGGTCTTTCTCGTCGGGCACGTGACCAAGGCGGGCTCGATCGCTGGACCCCGTGTGCTAGAGCACATCGTGGATACGGTGCTCTACCTGGAGGGGGACCGCTTTCACGCGTACCGGTTGCTGCGCAGCGTCAAGAACCGTTTCGGCGCGACCTCGGAAGTGGGTGTGTTCGAGATGAAGAACGAGGGCCTGGTCGAGGTCCTCAACCCCTCTGCCGCATTCTTGGAGGAGCGGCTGCCGAACGCTTCTGGATCTGCGATTGGGGTGACTATGGAAGGCACGCGCCCGATCATGGTCGAGTTCCAGGCGCTGAGCAGCATCACAGCGTTTGGCAATCCCCGGCGGACGGCAAACGGGATCGATTTCAACCGCCTGCTGCTGCTCGTCGCCGTCCTCTCCAAGCGCGTCGGGTTGCAGCTCTCCGACCAGGACGTATTCGTCAATGTGATCGGCGGGCTCACCGTCAGCGAGCCTGCTGCCGACCTCGCGGTGGCCGTTGCCATCGCCTCCGGATACCGCAACAAGCCCGTTGCGGCAGATATTGCCCTGGTTGGCGAGATTGGCCTTTCCGGCGAGCTGCGCAGCGTAGGCCAGATCGGGGCACGGCTCAACGAGGCGGCCAAGCTGGGCTTCAAGCGCTGCATTCTGCCTAGGTCGCTGCGCCGCGCCGTGCTGGAAGAGCCGCCGATCGAGCTGCTGGCCGCACGTTCGCTGGCAGACGCTGTCGAGATGGCACTCGTGCGCTAGAGCGCGTTGCTAGGTACAAGACCCTGAAGGTTTCGGAAAACCTTTAGGGTCTTTTGTGAATCGGTCATGGACCAAGGAGAAGGAGGAGCTCAGGTATGGATTGCGTCAGAACTGCTATCGTCGGCATGGGTATCGGCCGGCCGAACGGCCGCGCCATTGCCGCCGATCCACGCGGCCAAGTGGTCGCCTTGTGCGATCTGTTGCCAGAGCGGATGGCCGAGTTTGCCCAGGAGCTGCCCGAACCGGTCAAGCTGTACGCTGATTACAGAGAGATGTGCCAGGACCCCGAGATCGATGCTGTGTTCGTGGGGACGCCCAACCAGTGGCACGTGCCCGTTGCCCTGGAGGCCGTTCGCAACGGCAAGCACGTGCTAGTGACCAAGCCGCTGGCCGATTCGGAGGATGCTGCTCGGGAATTGGTCGAGACGGCAGAGGCAGCCGGTGTGGTCAATATGATGTCCCTGTCGACGCGCTTTGCCGACGAGGTGCGCTACCTGGGGCGGCTGGCGGCTGATGGTGAACTGGGGCAAGTGTACTATGGTCGCGCGCGCAGCATCCGTCGCAGCGGCATCCCTGACTGGAACCTAGGCTTTATCCAGGCCGGAGGTGGTGCGTTTCGCGATATGGGGGTGCACGTCCTCGACGCGGCGTGGTGGTTGCTGGGTATGCCCAAGCCGGTCAGTGTGGTGGGCGTCGCCGGAGCCAAGTTCGGCCCCCGTGGCGAAGGCTATTGGCACTATCGCAAGCCTGTGGAGACGTTCTACAGCGAATACGCTGCAGATGACTATGCCGGGGGCCTGATTCGCTTCGAAGGCGGTACTGGGCTACAAGTGGAAAGCTTCTGGGCCAGCCACCAGCCCAACGAGCTGCAGATTGAGCTCTTTGGCACAGAGGCGGGCGCGCGCCTGCGCCCGCTGACGCTCTACCGTACGGCAAACGGTGCTCCACAGGATGTTACCGTCGATCTGCCGGAAGGACCCAGGGTGTGGAGCCATATCGCCGCGCATTTCATTGCCTGCATCCTAGACGGGGTTCCTTGCCAGGCACCGCTTCGACACGGCCTGGTCGTCCAGTCGATGATGGAAGCCTTGCTCGAGAGCGCGCGTACGGGGCACGAGGTGTGCATAGGCGAGTGAAGGGGTGGGCCAAGAAGGGTTGCTGCGGCTCAGGAAGCCAGTAACAGCCTTCGTGGATACGATATAGAGGGAGGAGGCCAAGTGGCACAGCTACAGGTGGGCGTGATCGGTGTAGGAGGCATTGCACGCACGCATATGCCGGGTTGGGATGCGTCGGAGCATGCCAAGGTCGTCGCCGGTGCTGATATCAGCGCGGACGCGCTCCAGGGGTGGGGCGAGAAATGGGGTATAAAGCGGCTGAGCACGGACTCGGCCGAGCTGATCGGTGATCCAGAGATCGACATCATTGATATCTGTACGCCAAATAACTATCACGCTCCGCTGGCGATCGCGGCGCTGCAGGCGGGCAAGCACGTGATCTGTGAAAAGCCGCTGGCGCCGAAGCCGGACGCGATCCGCGATATGATCGCGGCGCGCGATGCAGCGGGCAAGCTGCTCATGACCGCGCAGCACTTTCGCTTCCGTGGCTCTTCGCGGGCCATGAAGGCTGAGATCGACCAGGGCGCACTGGGTGATATCTATCACGCCCGCTCGTGGCTGCTGCGCCGCGCAGCGGCCCCGACGCGGCCCGGTTTCATCATGAAGGAGCACAGCAGCGGCGGTCCGTGTATCGACGTTGGCGTGCACGTCCTCGACCTGACGCTGTGGTTCATGGGCAACCCCAAGCCGGTCTCGGTGACCGGCGTAGCGCGTGCCGAGCTGGCGCATCAGCCTGGGGCGTTCAGCATCTGGGGCGGGCCGATCCCGCCGACCTTTGACGTGGAGGACTTTGCCGCGGCTTTTGTGCGGTTCGAGAACGGCGCCACGCTGATCCTCGAGGTGAGCTGGATGCTGCACCACGAGACGGGTGACCACGCCGAGGACATGCAGATGTGGCTCTATGGGACGCAGGGCGGCTCACACTGGCCTCGCTGCGAGATTTACGAGTCGAACAACGAGACAAGGCAGCACTATAACCGGTCGCTCCAGATCACGAACGACACGCTTGAGGCGCACGCGCTCGAGTGCGTCGAGTTCGCCCGGGCGGTGGCTGAGGGCGATTCGTCGCCCGTCCCGGCCGAGGAATCGCTGCAGGTGATGGCGATCCTCGACGGAGTATACCGCAGCCAGAAGGCTGGCCGCGAAGTGCAGATCGAGCTCTAGCGCGGTTTGCCATTTGAGGGGGATCATAGTACAATCTCCTTCGTTTAGAGGGCAGTGACCCAACGTCCTCTGTACAACCGAATAGACATCGCCCAATCTTATCCAGAGAGGTGGAGGGACCGGCCCTGTGAAGCCTCGGCAACCAGGCCGCACACCGTGTGCGCGCTATGGTGCCAATTCCGGCAGACCCTGTGGGTTCTGGAAGATGAGAGCGTGATTCAATGACGATGACGGCCTCCTCAACTATCCTGCCCCGCTGAGGAGGCGTTTTTCTACCTCCTCTCCTCTCTGGATCTATGGCAGCAGAGAGGAGCGCATTGGTGACTAGGCACCTTTCCACGCAGGCTGTCCACGCCGGTGAGGACAAGCACAAGCCGTACGGCTCGCTGACGACGCCGATCGTGCAGACGTCGACCTATACCTTTGCGGACACGGCCGAGATCCTCGAGTTCATGCGCTGCAAGGCAGCGCGAACTGCGGGCGCTGATCTGGCGCTGCGCAACGAGTATGGCCGCTACAGCAACCCCACCCAGTCGGCAGCGGAGGGCAAGCTAGCGGCGCTCGAAGGGGGAGACCGCGCCCTGCTCTTTGCCACTGGGATGGCGGCGATCACGACCAGCATGCTGGCGCTGCTGTCGAGCGGTGACCACGTGGTAATGGCTTTCGACTGTTACCGGCGGACGCGCGAATTCGCGACGTCGTTCCTCAAGCGGTGGGGGATCGAGGCGACGCTGATTTCGTTCGATCGCTCGGGCGCATTGGCAGGCGCGATCCGGCCCGAGACGCGCCTGATCTTTTGCGAGTCCCCGACGAACCCCTACCTGCGGGTAGTGGACCTGGTGCAGATGGTTGCCGTGGCACAAGAGCACGGGATCACGACGATGATCGACAGCACCTTTGCTACACCGGTGAACTTGCGCCCGCTGACCTATGGCGTCGACCTGGTGATGCACAGCGCGAGCAAGTACCTCGCCGGGCACAACGATCTGCTGGCCGGTACGGTGATCGGCCCCCGCGCGCTGCTCGACCGGATCGAGTACGTCCGGGGCGTGATGGGTGGGGTGGGTGGCCCGAACGATGCCTACTTGCTGCTGCGTGGGATCAAGACCCTCGACCTGCGGGTACGCAGACAGAACGAGAATGCGATGCAGGTAGCGCGCTACCTCGAGGAGCATCCGTCAGTCGAGCGCGTCCACTATCCCGGCCTGCCAAGTCACCCGGACCACGAGGTGGCGTGCGCGCAGATGAGCGGGTTCGGCGGCGTGGTCAGCTTTGAGATTGCTGGCGGCAAGGAACGGACATCGCGTTTCATGGACCGGCTCAAGCTGCCCTACATTGGGCCGACGCTGGGTGGCGTGGAGAGCATCGCGCAGCAGCAGGCGCTCTTTGTCTCGCTCGATCCGGAGGAGCGCCGCGCCACCGGGCTGCGAGATAATCTGGTACGATACGCGGTCGGGATCGAGGATGCTGAAGATCTGATCGATGACCTGGCCCAGGCGCTGGATGGTATCTGAACGGGTGTGCGCCGGGTGCGCAGGGGCTTGCGGCTGAGCAGGGCAGATGCCGTCCAGGCCAAGAGATGAACCTAGATTGTGGAGATTATAGATGAATCGAATTCCAGTGGGGGTTCTGGGGGCGACGGGGATGGTGGGCCAGCGCTTTATCCAGCTACTGTCCGGTCATCCGTGGTTCGAGATCACGGCGGTCGCCGCTTCCGAGCGCTCGGCCGGGCAGCGCTATGCGGATGCCTGTCACTGGCTGCTGCCCACGCCGATGCCGGAGCGAGTGGCAGAGCTGGTGGTAGAACCGGTGGCGCCCGGGCTAGACTGCCGCGTCGTCTTTTCCTCGCTTCCTTCCAACGTAGCGGCAGAGGTAGAAGCGCAGTTCGCCAAAGCGGGCTATGCAGTGTGCTCGAACGCCTCCGCGCACCGCATGGACGACGATGTGCCGCTGCTGATCCCGGAAGTGAACGCCAATCACGTCGCGCTGCTCCGGGTGCAGCAGGCACAGCGTGGCTGGAAGGGCTCTATTGCCACCAGTGCCAACTGCTCATCGACGCAGCTAGCACTGGCGCTCAAGCCGCTGCACGATGCTTTTGGCATTCGGGCGCTGCACGTGACCACGCTGCAGGCAGTCTCGGGCGCCGGGTACCCCGGGGTGGCGTCGCTGGATATCCTGGGCAACGTCGTGCCCTACATCCGTGGGGAAGAGGAAAAGATGGAGCGTGAGCCGCTCAAGATGCTGGGCACGCTCCGCGGCGAGCGCATCGAGGAGGCGCCCTTTACGATCAGTGCACAGTGCAACCGCGTCCCGGTGCGCGACGGGCACACCGAGTGCGTGTCCATCGCCTTTGAGCAGCGGCCGGATCTAGATGCGCTGCGCGATGCGCTTGCCTCCTTTCGCGGGCCGCCCGAGGTCGCGGACCTGCCGAGCACGCCCCCGCACCCGATACATGTCCACAGCGCGCCAGACCGCCCGCAGCCGATCCTGGACCGCGAGGTGGGGCGCGGCTATACGGTCAGCGTGGGGCGCATCCGCCCGTGTTCGTTGCTAGACGTGAAGTTCGTTGTGCTCGGACACAATACCCTGCGCGGGGCGGCCGGAGGCGCGATCCACAACGCCGAGCTGCTGGCCGCCAGGGGGTGGCTTGCCTGATCCAAACCGGTATAGTAGCATAGGGGTGGTGAGGTCCGGACAGTCCACGACACGGAGGAGCGGCAAATGGCGTACCGTGCATATGGTTCGTCCGCCCTGGCAGAGTTCCTCGGCGGGCGCGTTGTCTATCGCAACCTGGTGCCATCGGACGGGCGGCTGCCCTCGCTGGCCGATCTCGCCCCCAAGTTCGGCCTGGGGAGACGAGTGCCGCGCAAGGCTGAGGCAGACTATGGGCGCGTCGTGGCTGCGATGTTGCGCGAGGCACGGGCGCTCTCCCTGCCTGGCACGCCGATCGAGCGGCTGCTCTTTGTGGGCGATACCGAGCTGAACGACGGCACTGCTTTTCGCAACATCTGTGCAGCCGGGGGATGGCCGGGCTGGTGCTTTATTGGGCGCGATGCCCTCGCCGCCGACCCGGCGCACCGGATTGAGGGCGCGATCTATAATGCCAACCGCTGGGCGGCGCTGCCTGCCTTTCTCTCGTACGTCGAGGCGCAGGGCTACCCGCTCGACGAGCGGATGGCGGTGGTGATCGACATTGACAAGACGGCGATTGGCGCACGCGGGCGCAACGATCAGGTGATCAACGAGGCACGCGTCGAAGGCGTCGAGCGCACGGTGGCGGATCTGCTCGGGGATGGCTTTGACGCGGAGGCCTTTCGTGCCGCCTACGACGAGCTCAACCAGGCGGCCTACTATGGACTGACCACCGACAACCAGGACTACCTGGCATACATCTGCCTGATCCTCGGCGCGGGCCTGTTCCAGCTCGAGGATGTCGTGGAGGCAGTGAAGGACGGGACGCTGCGCTCGTTCGAAGGCTTTATCGGGGAGGTGGAGTGTCGACGGGGCGAGCTGACCGGCTCCGGGCTGACGTCGATCCACGACGAGGTGTGGGCCCACGTCTGCGCCGGCGACCCCACACCGTTCAAGGCCTTTCGCTACAACGAGTACCTGACCACCGTGGCCCGCTTTGACAGGCTGCCGGACAGCACGCCGGGAGCCTTTTTGCGGCAGCGGATCGCGATCACGCAAGAAGTGCGGGCCGCGGCACTGGCATTACAGGAGCGTGGTGCGCTGTTGTTTGGGCTTTCGGACAAGCCAGACGAGGCGTCCCTGCCGAGCCCGGCACAAGCGCAGGCGGGCATGCTGCCCTTGCACGAGCTAGAGACGCTGGCGATTGGCGCAGTCAAAGAGGATCAACCATAGGCGCCATAGCGCCGGACCAGCTCGATGGCGTAGGCATAGTTCTGGAACGAGACCGAGTTTGGCACTGAGTGGTCAGAATGATAGATATAGCCGCCGCCCTCCTTGGCTGCCGTGACCTTTTCCCGGATCTCGCGTTCAATCTCCTCTCTCGTACCAGAGAGAGCGCGCACGTCGATGTTGCCATAGAGGACGAGACGGTCGCCGTATACGGCCTTGAGGCGGCGGACGTCCAGCCCGGCCTTGGCCTCGAGCGGGTTGAGCGCGCAAAAGCCGGCATCGAGAAAGTGGGGGATCAGGGGCGCGACGTTGCCGTCCGAGTGCAGCATCGTCTTGAGCCCGTCCTGCGCAAAGCGGTCGCACAACCGCTTGTGATGCGGGTAGACCAGTTCGCGGTAGAGCGCGGGTGAGATCAGGGGCGCCGCCTGGTAGCCCAGGTCGTCCGCCATGCGCGCGCCATCGAACGCGATCCCCAGCTCTTGCATGCCTTCGTAGATCTCGATCACAAGCTGCGCGTGCGCGCCGAATAGCTCGTACACCCACTCGGGGTCCTCCAGCATCGAGATCAACATTCTCTCCATGCCGATCCGCATCCAGGTGGGATGAAAGCACGCGTGCGCGGCATAGCAGACGAACCTGCCTGCCTGCCGTGCTTGCCGGTAGGTGTCTACGATGGACGGATCGATGCGCTCCGCGCTAAAGGCCATCTGCTCCCGGTGCTGCTGCCAGTCCTCGCGGCTCTTGATCGTATAGTCGAGCCACTGCGAGGTCCACCCTTCCGAGACGTGTAGGTCCTTGCGCAGGGCACCGTCGCTGTCCCAGTACGTGCGGAGTGTCTCGCTCTCTTGCACGACTCGCTCCGGGAAGCGCATCGTATAGTCGCCGCTGAGGCACACAATCTCGTTCGTGCCGAAATAGTCGTGCGGCGAGACGCCAGGCGGCAGCCCCTCCCGGCGCCAGCGGGTGATCGTTGTCTCCCAGTAGCTGTCATCCAGCGGGACGCGGTCGGGGACCTGCCCCGAGAGCACGCGCAGGACGCGTTCTCGTGAGTCCATGGTCCTTCTCCTTTTGCGGTACAACCAGGCGCGTGGGTATCCGCGCCGTGCAGGCCGTTGCAGTCGCCTTTATCACCCAGTGCGCCGGGTAGCCAGCAAGCGGTGCATGGCGGCGCAGCGGTCAAGCCACAGTCTCTGGTAGGCATCGGTACTGACGACCCGATCCTCCAGATCGCTGATGGCGCGAATGCCCTCTCCCGTGCACCAGCCCACGCAGATCGCATACGCTTCCATGTCGAGCTCGTCCCGATCCCAGGCCACGCGCAGCGAGTTCTGTCCCGCCGACCAGGCCGCATAAGTGCGCGTGTGGCCGTCGGTGAGCACCACGTCTTTGCCGAGGCGCACGACCGGCAGCGGGGCGAGCGAGGCGGGGCCGCTTGATGCGATCATCTCTCGCACGCGCGCCAGTTTCTCGGCGCTGACATAGAGCTGGCTGGGCTGAAGGCGGTCGATCGCCACGAGAAAGGCACCGCTCTCGTCGCCGGGCGGCCTCACAACGTGGGACTTTCCAAGTCGACGAGCAGCATGCCCTCCTCGCCTAGCGGCAGGCTGGCCACGACCTGTCCGTTGGGACGCACCACCCACGCGCCACCACACGCACCGCTCATGAGGTCGCGCCCGGCAAGATAGTTGACCATCAGCGCCGTCGCGCCAGAGCGCTGCACACGCTCGATATAGTCGGGCAGTTCTTCCTCTTTCCAACGCTGCTGGTCGACGGCGCCATCGGAGAAACAACGTGCCAGCGGATAGAGCAGCCAGTCGGGCTCGAGCGCGCGAAAGCGATGGCCGATCGAGGCGTCGAACAGGTCGCCGCAGATCAGGAAAGCGAAGGCACCGAGCGGAGTGCGCAGCACGGGCAGCTCGCTGCCTTGCCTGTAGACCGACGGATCGGCCTGCGGGCCGTGCCACTGCGGCTGGATGCGACGGTAGTGCAGCCCGACCCGTCCCTCGGGCCCAACCAGGAACGCGGAATCGTAGAGGCGCGTCCCCTCACGCTCCAGCAGGCCCAGGCCGAGCCAGATCCCGCACCGCGCCGCCGCCTCTGCTACCTGCTCGATGACCGGTCCCGGCACCTCGACGCCAAGGGGCAGATCGTGCGAGGGACGATCCTCGTTGATCAGTCCGGTCAGCGCCGCTTCGGAGAAGAGGACCAGGTCTGCCCCTTCCACGCTGGCCCGGCGGACCCCACGCAGGATCGCGCACAGGTTGGCCTCGACGTCATGGACGACGCGGTTTACGACCAGTGCGGCTCTCATGTGCAGGTCCTTATCCCTGCTTGCGTGTCGGTGCAAAGGTGAACACGTCGCCGGCTTCGCGCAGTCGCGGCAGCGCAGCATCCCTTGGCGAGACGATCGGGTCCGCGACCGGCCACTTGACCCCGATCTCCGGGTCGTTCCACAGAATACCTGCCTCCAGCTCGGGTGCGTATTCGGCAGTGACCTTGTAGACAAAATCTGCCTCGTCGCTAAGCACGCAGAAACCATGGGCGAAACCGACGGGGATGTAGAGCAGTTGGAAACGATCGCCGGACAAGCGCAGGCCCGCCCACTGTCCGTAGGTCGGGGAGCCGCGCCGGATGTCGACCGCGACGTCCAAAACCTCGCCGCGGATCACCTGCACCAGCTTGCCCTGTGCGCTCGGGGGTTTCTGAAAGTGCAGCCCGCGCAGCACGCCGCGCACAGAACGGGAATAGTTGTCCTGCACGAACGAGACGTCAATGCCGTGCGCAGCAAAAGCCGAGCGCTTGTACGTCTCTAGGAAAAAGCCGCGCGCATCCTGGGAATGGCGCGCCTCGATCAGGATCAGGTCTGGGATCGCCAGCGGTTGGAAGGTAAAAGGCATCTTGCCTCCGTACAGAGAGCGTGCGTCAACACAGCAGCGCCGTAAGCTCGTCCCATGTATGAATCTCGAGCTCCGCTTGCGGGCATCCTTGCGGGCGAGACCGCGCCTGCGGATTGTACCAGCAGGCGCGCATACCTGCCGCGTGCGCGCCCGCAACGTCGGTCCCGTACGTGTCGCCGACGTGTAGGCAGTCCTCCGGCCCTACATCCAGGTGTTTGGCAGCCTGTCGGAAGATCCAAGGATCCGGCTTCTCGATGCCCGTCTCACCAGAGAGCAGGATGCAGCCGAAGAAATGGCGTATGCCGAGCGTCTCTAGCTTCTGGTATTGGATGTCGGGCATTCCATTCGAGACGACGCCCAGCCGGTACCGCACAGATAGGCGTTCGATGACCCGCTGTGCGCCACAGACAGGCGCCTCGATCCGCGGGTAATGCCTGACGTACAGCGCGGTGAGTGCCGGCGCCAGTTCCTCAGCCAGCCCAAGCTGCCGCAGGAAGATCTGGCTCCGGCCGAGGCGTGCGGCGCCCACATCCGCCGCCCAATCGAGCCGCTCGGTCGAGATGCGGTCGGAGGCGAGGAACGCATCTCGCACCGCCGATGGCGGGATGCCGTCGAACAGATCGGGGAACGCCCGCCGTATCACTCCCGGCATCTCTCGTTGCGCCCGTGCACGGTCGAAGAGTGTGTCGTCTACGTCAAACAGGACCGCTTTCACGCGCCTTTCTTCCTTGCCTGGCAGGAGGCTGGCACAACTGGGGCGCGGGCGCGCTCGCTGTGCCAGCCCTGTAGAGGCCGTTTCATCGTGTTGCTGCATCCAGTACCTGTACGCCGATCGGGGCCGCGACCTCCCAGCCGCTGTCGCCGTGTTCTA
>CAZLMZ010000016.1:6890-10478 GCA_964560475.1 uncultured Anaerolineae bacterium | reverse complement strand
AGTACCTGTACGCCGATCGGGGCCGCGACCTCCCAGCCGCTGTCGCCGTGTTCTACGATCACGGCGATGGCGTACCTGGGCTGTGCGGCAGGGGCATAGCCAATGAACCAGGCGTGCGGCGGCGCGCCGGGCAAGCCCGACTCGGCCGATCCTGCCTGGCCGGCAAGGTCCGCGCCCGGCAGCGAGGTGCCCTGGCTGCCTGCGGCAAACGCCTGTGCCAGGATCGCCCGGATCTCCTGTGCGGTCTGGGCACTGATCACACGTCGTGTACCTGACGGCAGGTCCTGTGGTGTGTCTCCCACGGCCAGGACCAGGTGCGGCGCTGGCTGCAGGCCGTCGTTGGCGATCGTAGCCATGGCCAACGCCATCTCCAAGGGCGTGACCAATACCTCGCCGGCGCCCATCGCCGTGCGCGCGGCGAGCAGCTTGCTCCACTGCCCTCGTTCCAGCACCTGGCCGGTCGAGGCGTCGAGCGGAAAGTCGAGCGGCCGTCCGATCCCCATACGCGTGATGTGGTCGGCCAGTTGCTCGCCGCCGAGCTCGAGGCCGAGCCGGGCAAAGAGGACGCTGCACGGCCAGCTATACGCTTCGGCCAGCGTGAACTCGGTCGCGGGCGGGTCGCCAGGGCACGAGATGGGCGGCTCGACCTCCAGCACGACACCAAGCTCGTCGGTGTAGACGGTGGTCGGCTCGGCCAACCCCTCTTCCAGGACGGCGGCGAGGGTCAGGGTCTCAAAGACCACGCCCGGTGGGTAGAGCCCTTGCGTGGCCCGGTTTAGCATCGGCTTGTCGCGATCGTACTGTAGGGTTGGCCAGTCCTCCTCCAGTGTGTTAGGATCAAAGATCGGCTCGCTGGCCATCGCCAGGACTGCACCGCTCTGCGCGTCGAGCAGTACGACGGCGCCCGTGCGCTCGCCCAGGGCATCGGCGGCAAAGCGCTGCAGGCCAGCGTCGAGCGTGAGCTGCAGATCCACGCCCGCCGGATGCAGGTGCAGGAGCTGGGCCCGAACCTGTTCGAAGGGGGAGGTGGGCTCGTCGCCACGTAGCTGGCCGTCGTAGGCGGACTCGATCCCGCTCGTGCCCAGGTCGATCGACGCATAGCCGATCACCGGTGCTGCCTCTGGTACGAGATAGACGCGTTCCCACACGCCTTCCGCTGCAGGCCGGCTCTCGGCGAGCATGCGCCCTTGCCGGTCGGTGATGTCGCCACGGCGGATGCGGCGCTCGGCTTCGACGTGCCGTGGATTGTCCTCGCGCGCGACGAGTGCCGGCGCACGAACGACGCTCCAATATCCCAGGCCGAGGGCGATGGCCACGAAGCAGAGCGCGATGGCCCGTCCCAGGCGGGCGATATTGCGCTCGATACCCGCGCCTCCCGCACTCACTGCACACCTTCTGGCGGGGTGGGCCGTGCTGCCGCTGAGGCACGGATCAGCAGCCCGACCATGATGCAGGAGACGAGCATCGAGCTGCCGCCATAGCTGACAAAGGGGAGCGTGATGCCGGTCAGCGGGATGAGCTTGGTCGTCCCGCCCAGGATGATCACGCTCTGCCAGCCCAGCGTCGCCGACAGACCTGCGGCGAGCAGCGACACGAACGGCCTTTCAGCGCGCATGGCGGCGCGCAGGCCGCGCGCAATGAGGGCAATGAGTACCAAGAGAAGGGCCAGCGCGCCAATCATACCCCACTCTTCACCGACCGCGGCAAAGACGAAATCGGTGTGCACCACGGGGATGTAGGGGGTGGGGTGCCCCTGCCCGATGCCCGTGCCAAGCAGGCCCCCGCCGGCAAAGGCGAGCAGGGACTGTACGATCTGGTAGGCCTGGCCACGGGGATCGGCCCATGGATGGAGCCAGATCTCGCCGCGCAGTTGGATGCGGTCAAAGGAATAATAGCCGGCCACGGCGATGGCGACCAGCATCCCCAGGCCAGCCCAGACATAGAACTGCCGGCCTGTGGCGACATAGATCATCGACAAAAACGCGCTGAGAAAGAGCAGCGCAGCGCCCAGGTCTTGCTGCCAGACGAGCAGGACGAGCGAAAAGCCCCACATAAGGAGCAGGGGGGCCAGGTAGGGCAGGGGGGGCAGCCGGAGCCGTCCGATGCGCAGGTCGGTCAGGACCAGCAGCTCGCGCTTTTCGGCGAGATAGCTGGCCATAAAGATGACCATGATCACTTTCAGCAGCTCCGAAGGCTGAAAGTAGAACAGCGTGCCGAGGCTCAGCCACAGGCGGTCGCCCACGCCGAGCGGGTTCACGCCCCAGATAATCGTCAAGCCCAGCAGGCCCAGCCCTCCAGCCAGCCACAGGTAGCGATAGCGACTCAACCAGTACCAGCGATAGGGGAGGGCAGCGACGAGCAGCAGCGCGCCCAGGCCGAGGCCCACCCACCACATCTGCCGCGGTAAAAAGCCCTCCTGCAGCCGTGCGACCTCGATCAGCCCCCATCCACTGAGCAGCACGACCATGGGGAAGAGAAGTGGGTCGCGGGAGGGCACGCGCCAGGTGAGGAGGCCCCAGCCAACGACCGCCAGCGCGGCAATCAGGACAATGGGCCAAAGATAATGCGGGCCGACCGCGCCCTGCTCTACCAGGGCCAACTGCACCAGCCCGCAGCCGACAAAGGCCAGGGCGCACGCAATCAGTCCCAGCTCTATCCACTGAGCGGCCCAGTTCCTGTGCGCCGCGTGCTTGCCAAGGTCAGATCTCGACATACTTACCGATGAGCAGGTGCAACTGCGCCTTTTTGTCCGGTGGGATGCTGGTCGGATCGGTGATGATCGCGCCAGCAAGGGCGGTGGCGCAAGGGCAGGTTCGCTCGTCCATAGCCTCCATCACCGGCAGCGCATAGCGGATGATCTGCTTGGCTGTCTCGAGGTTGGCCCGCATGTTGGCGATCACCATCTCGACCGTCACCGTGTCGTGCTCGGGATACCAGACGTCATAGTCGGTGACGAGGTTCATCGAGGCATAACAGATCTCGGCTTCGCGCGCCAGCTTGGCTTCGGGCAGCGCGGTCATGCCGATGGTATCAAAGCCCAGCATGCGGTACGCTTCCGACTCGGCTTTGGTGGAGAACTGGGGACCCTCCATCACCACCATCGTTCCCCCATCGTGGACCGTCGCACCGGCGCTGCGCGCCCCATCGAGCAGCACACGCCTAAGGTCGGGACAAAAAGGCTCGGCAAAGCCAATGTGGGCCACGATCCCCCCACCAAAGAACGTACTGGGCTCGCGATAGCGCGTGCGGTCGTACAACTGCCCGGGGATGACGATATCGCGCGGGGCAATGTCCTTGCGCAGCGACCCGCAGGCACTGCTGGCGATGATGCGCTCGACCCCGAGCTGTTTGAGCGCGTGGATGTTGGCGCGGACGGGCAGTTCGGTGGGAGAGATAACGTGCCCACGCCCGTGACGCGGCAAAAAGGCGACGCGGACGCCCTCCAACTCGCCGACCAGGATCGCGTCCGAGGGCTGGCCAAAAGGCGTATCGAGCTCGACTTTGTGCACGTCGGTCAGCCCTTCCAGTTGGTACAATCCACTACCGCCGATTACGGCGTTGGGAACGGGTTTCATGGCTTCCTCCTCA
>CAZLMZ010000016.1:4865-6790 GCA_964560475.1 uncultured Anaerolineae bacterium | reverse complement strand
AGGGATTGTCGTTCAGGCGGCAGGCTTCGACCAGGTCGGCGCGGCCGAGGACGAGACCGGTAGACTGGGGCCCACGCATGGCCTTCCCGCCGCTAAAGGCGACCAGGTCGGCGCCTTCCTTGACGAAACGCCACAGGTTCTCGACGGGCGGCACTTCGGCTGCCGCATCGACGATCACGGGCACTCCACGCTCGTGCGCCAGATCGGCCACCTGGGCCAGGGGTAGCGCCTTCTCGCGCAGGAACCAAGCAAAGCTGTAAAAGACACCGGCTACGCCCTCGCCTGCCAGCGCACTTTCGAGCTCACCGGCGTCGGCCGCGACCTCGACCATTTTGCCCCCGGCAAAGCGGATGGCGCGCTCGTACGGCTGGCGATGAGAGCGCTGCACGAGGAATCGATCGGGCATGCCGGAGGTGTCGGGCAGGCGGTCGACCTTTTCCCGATCCGTCCCCGTCATACAGGCCGCTGCCATGAGGGCGATGCCCGCCGTCGCGCCGGCACAGACATGTGCGGCCTCGACGCCGGTCAACTCGGCGATGCGGCGGCCGGCGGCGAGGTGCAGCTCGCCCATGTCGACAAAGTCGTGGCTGGCGTCGACCATAGCCTGCACGACTTCAGTAGGCATCACCGAGCCGCCGAGTTTCGTCAGCGTGCCGGCTGCGTTGATCACAGTCTCCAGGCCAAGCTCTTCGTAGACGTTCATCGCGCGCTCCTCTCGATGGTGTAGGGAATCAGGCATCCGCCAACTCGATGCGCAGGCGCACGCCGCCAATGCCAATCTCGTCGCCGGTGGCGACGATTGCAGGCGCGTTGAGCCGCTCCCCGTTCAGCCGCGTGCCGTTGCGACTCTTGAGGTCCTCGAGCCACCAGCGACCGTCTCGCAGGGCCAACAAGGCGTGTTCGGAGGAGGCAAAGGCGTCCTCGACCACGACCGTATTCGTCAGAGCGCGGCCCAGCCCGGTCACGATGGCGAGTGGAAAGGCGTGCCCGGGTGGGAGGTCGGTTTCGCCAGCATCGACGACGACCAGGCGGCCCAGCGATCGACCAGCCGAGATATGGGCCCGTTCAGCCTGATCGGCGACCGTACGCCAGTCGCGCCAGATGACGGCCAGCACGCCCAGCAGGAACACGTACAGCAGTGCTGCGCCAGTGAGGCGTAGGATGAGAAGCAGCACGTTCAGGCTCATGAACGCTTCTCTTTCCGGCGCCTCGAAGGACGCGTGGTCGCAGAGGGTGGATGGTTCTCGATCGGCTCGGTCGCTCCTAGCTGCTCGAAGCGGACCTTGACCCCGGCAAGCGCGATCACATCCCCTGGTTGCAGCGGGATCTCGCGCACCGGGCGGCCGTTCACCGTCGTGCCGCCCGTCGAATCGAGGTCGTAAAGAATGTACTGCCCGTAGCGCCTGCGGAGCTGGGCGTGCTCGCGGGAGACGTGCGGATCGTCGAGGATGATGTCGTTGTCCAGGTCGCGCCCGATCGTGATCACGGCCTCTCCGATCGGCATGCGGCGCCGCCCGTCAAAGAGTGCGTAGCGCGGGCTGGCCTGGGCCGCAGGTACGCGCATCGAGGGCATCGTCTGCGTGCGCCCATCGGGAGCGAGGTCGTGCTGGGCGCTCAACAGCCTTGCTTCGACGTGTACGCGCCGAAGCGAGACAGACGTATTGGCCTGCAAGAACACGCGCGGGCGCCCGGGCATGGTGGCGCCTGCGTTGCGCGCCAGGGCGGCGACGTAGCGGGCCAGCTCGTCCTGCAGTGTGTCGCAGTAGTCGGCCAGCGCCTGATAGTCATCGGGGTTCAGGTAGACCTGGTAGGCGTTGGGGACGACGATCTCGCCCTGGGCGTCGATCACCTGCCCGTCTTCCATCGCCCTGGCGATGCGGCGCGCGACCTCGATCGGCTGCAGGCGGGCGTGGAACATGCGGGCG
>CAZLMZ010000016.1:0-4765 GCA_964560475.1 uncultured Anaerolineae bacterium | reverse complement strand
GGCGATGCGGCGCGCGACCTCGATCGGCTGCAGGCGGGCGTGGAACATGCGGGCGAACGCGCCCTCTACCAGCTGTTCCGCTGCGTCTTCGAGATGTGAGAGCGGGTTAACCATGGCGATCCCTCGAGTTTACAGCCTCCCCACCGGGACCGCTCACGGGGTGGGCGTGGGCGGCTTGTGCGGCGGCTCGTAGAAATCCTTGCTCACTTTCGTACCGTTTGCGTCGACGACCTGGATCGAGCGAACCATTGCCACGCCGGCGTTCCATTCGATCTGCCACTCGGGACCGGGCTCCTCAAAGATCTCGTCCATCGTGTACTTGTAGGGCGGGCGCCCGCCGGTGGCTTTGACCACCACCGTCGCGATCCACTTGCCCCCATCTGGCGTAAAGTAGAAATCCCTCAGCTCGAATTCGAAATCCAGCGGGCCGGGAATAGGCGTGTTGGTTGGTGTCGGCACGCGGGTCGGTGGACGCGGGGTGCTGGTCTCTGTCGGCGTGGGCGTTGTGGTCGGCGTGTCGGTAGGAAGTGGCGTGTCGGTCGGCGTGGGCGTGGTGGTCGGCGTATGGGTCGGCGTCGCCGTATCCGTCGGCGTCGGGGTCTTGGTCGGCGTACTGGTGCGCGTCGGCGTCGGCGTAGTGGTCGACGTGCTCGTGGCATAGACCGTGGGCGTCAGGATCGCCAGGCCCAGCTCGGGGCCCGCAGCCCACCGTGCCCACAGTAGCTGCTCGGCCTCGCCAAGCGGGCCGGGCTGTTCGGGCGCCTGGCCGGAGGGAAGCATGACCTGTTGTCCAGAGGTGACGGTCACCTCGCCACTGTCTGTCTGGAGCGAAACCTCTCCGTCTGCGACAGAGACGATTGCGCCGCCATCGGACGCGACAGCGACGCTGAACCGCGCCTCGTGTGCAACCACGCGTCCCCACGGCAGCTCTACGTCATAGGTCACGTCCGGGTTGCCGTTCTGGACAAAGATGCGGCCGGCGGCAAGGACGAGCGACCCGTTGCCGGTCTTATCGACGTGTACGGTCAGGGTCGTAGCAGGTGCGATGCGAATGTAGCCATTGGCGGGCTGCAAGAGGATCGAGCTGTTCATTGCTGCACGCAGCTCTGCCCCCGTTCGCAGTTCGAGGCCGCCACGTGCGGCCTCCCACGATCCCTCGGGGCCGGTGCGATAGCTGGCCTGGCCATAGACCTCAGTTAGCAGGAACCGCTCCGATGGGCTCGCGCCTCGACAGGCTGAGACGATCAAGAGAGCAGCGATGATCAAGCACAAACGCGTCATGATGCGCATAGGCTATCCTCCTCGTAGCGAGGCAGTATAGCATGGAAAGAGAGGCCGTCAAAATCCCTGAGCAGAAAACGCTTGACATCGCCTCGCTTTGATGATATGCTCGCCAGCGTGACCGAGAATCCGATCTATAAGGGGCTCCGCATCGTGTGGGAGCGTGTTACAAGACAGGGGATCCGGCCAACCGTGCTGTGGGCAGCCGATCACGCCGTGCGCATGATCACTGGTGCCAATATCCGCCGCCTGAGCCAGATCACGCCGCAATTGCACGTGGGGGGACAGCACCGGCAGCGGGGATGGAAGCGGCTGCAGGCGCGCGGGATCACCGCGGTGATCAATATGCGGCGCGAGGTAGACGACCGCGCGCGCGGGATTGCCCCCCCTCGCTACTTGTACCTGCCGACGGTCGACGATCAGGCGCCCACGCTCGACCAACTGCGCGAGGGGGTGAGGTTCATCGAGCGCGAAATCGCCGAGGGGGGCGGTGTCTATATCCACTGTGGCGCTGGCGTGGGGCGCGCCGCGACGATGGCGGCAGCGTACCTGGTCCATAGTGGGCTGACGCCCGACGAAGCGTGGGCGCGCGTGCGGCAGATCCGCCCCTTTGTCCGCCCTACGCCTGTCCAGATTGCCCAGCTCGAGCGTCTCGCCGAGTCGCTGTAGGGACGGGAGCGTGTCGCCGATCGACAGTTACTGGGCTCGTGTACGGGGGCTGCAGCAAAATGCGCGGCGCTATCTGGGATGTACCGTGCTTTTCGCCACGACGACGAGCCTGCACTCCCTCATCTATAACCTGTACCTGATCCAGATCGGATTCGACGCGGCCTTCATCGGGTTTACCAGCGCCGTCCTCTCTGCAACACGGCTGGTCTTTGCCCTGCCGGCTGGCATGGTCGCGGATCGCATCGGCCGCAAGCGATCGATGCTCATCGGCCTGGCAGGGATGGCCGTGGCGCAGTTTGGGTTGTCTCTGCTGACTGCTGACTGGGCTATCCTTGGCAGCATGGCCATCTCGGGGGTCTTTGGGGCGCTCTTTATGACCAGCGTGGCCCCGTTCCTGACCGAGCATTCGTCGCCGGATCAGCGTTCGCTGCTCTTTACTCTCGACTCGAGCCTGACGAACCTGGCTTCCTTCTTTGCATCGACCGCTGGTGGTTACTTGCCCCTTCTCTTCGGCGCACTGCTGCACGTCGGCGGCGAGAGCGCGCCGGCTTACCGCGGTGTCATGCTCGTCTCTGCCTGTACGCTCGCTCTGGCCCTGCTACCGATCGCGACGCTCAAAGAAACACCTCGCGCCTCCGCGCGGCGCCGCGTGCCCTGGACGCTGCGCGCCCTGCGAAAGCTGCCCAACGGTAAGCTGATGGTCCGCCTTGTGCTGCCCCGAGCGCTCATGGCATTTGGCGCTGGCCTGGTCTTTCCTTTCCTCAATCTCTATTTCAAGGAGCGTTTCGCCGTCTCGGACGCGACCCTGGGCTGGATCTTTGGGATCACGAACGTGGTTGCCGCTGCGGCGATGTTGTGGGGCGGGACGGTAGCAGAGCGGATGGGCAAGGTGCGCACGATGCTCCTAGCCAGGCTGCTGTCCGTGCCAGGGCTGTTGGTCCTCGGCTTTGTGCCTTCGCTTGCATTTGTGGCGGTGGCGCACTGGATCCGCAGCGCCTTGATGCGGCTGGGCGACCCGCTGTACATGGCTTTTGCCATGGAGCAGTTGAGCGAGGACGACCGGGCCACGGGCAGCAGCCTGCTGTCGACGGGCTGGAACGTCGGTTGGTCGGGCGGCCCGTATGTCAGCGGCCTGCTGCAGCCGCGTGTGGGCTGGGGACCCCTCTTTGGCGGGACGATCGTCTTTTACGTGGCCAGCCTGGCTCTCGTGTATGCCTTTTTCGTGCGCGGGCAGGAGGCAGAGCCCCTGGTCGGAGAACGTCCACTCGAGGTCGCCGGGCCGTAACGTTTGACCTATGTGCCTTCGAGCCGCCTGCGCAGGTAGACGCTCATCGGCGCTGGCGCAGGATCGCATACCTCGTTGAGCTGCGCCGGGAGCGGCTGCCCGACCACTGCCTCCAGCCGGCGCCGCTGCAGCGCCGCGACCTCTGGATGCTGGTCGTGCACGTTGACACGTTCCTCCGGGTCCGTCGGCAGGTGATACAACTCTGGGCCCGGCGTCATCTCGTGCACCGTCGCCACATAGTTCCACTCGTCGTCCCGCACGGAAGCGCGCCCACCTGCGTTGCCGGTGACAAAGCTGGCCCAGCCGGTCACCACGTGGTCGCGGAGCTGCTTGCGCTCGCCGGTGACCAGCGACCAGGCGTCCGATCCGTCGACGTTGGCATAGGGCACGTCGAGCAGCCGCAGCAGCGTGGGCATCAGGTCGTGGCTCTGCACAAAAGCGTCGATCGTCTCGCTGCGCGGCCCATCTGGATGCCGGATATAGAGCGGGATGCGCGTGTTAAAGGGATGCATTTCCTCTGCACCCTTGCCAAAACGCCCGTGGTCCATCAATTCCGTGCCGTGGTCGCTGGTCAGGACCACGATCGTATCTTCCCACAACTGCAGCGCGTCCAGATGCTGTAGGAAGGCGCCGACCCACTTGTCGACCAGGGTCACCTCGCCCCAGTAAAGGGCCGCAATTCGCTTTTGCTCCTCCGGCGTCGCGTCGTTGCTGGGGAAGATCAGGTCGACTCCGTCGTAAGGATAGTAGGCGTCGGCATAGGCGGTCGGCGGATCCCAGGGCTCGTGCGGGTCGAAAGAGTCGATCCACAGGAAAAAGGGCGCGTTGGCTGCATTGTCGTTGAGCCAACGCATTGCAGCGCGAAAGACGCGCGCGCACTGGTAATCCTCTTCGCGCTCTCGATCGCGCTGGTTCCACAGGTACTGGGCCAGGTGCGCGATGCGCGGCGAGTCGAGTGGCTCGTGGGTGTGGGCGCGCAACTGCTCGTCGATCTCGTCGAGCGTGCCGCCGCGCCAGTTGTCCGTCTCTTGGCCGCGGATGAAATCGTAGGTGCAAAAGCCGCGTGTATAGTTCATGGTCGGCTTGAACATATGGTAAGCGTCCGCGACCATACCGGTGCAGTAGCCGCGCTGCAGCAGCACCTCGGCCAGCGTGTCCTGATCGGGCGGGATCTTGTGCCAGCCCGGCGCATGGTGCCAGTGCCCGCGCCGGTCAAAGTTGTAGCGCCACGGAAAGGAGCGCCTTCCGGTGAAAAAAGCGCGGCGCATCTGCAACGTCGGCTGCCCCTCGCCGAACGCACGCGTGAACGAGACGGACTCGCGCGCCAGCGCGTCGAGGTTGGGCGTACGGACGTGGCGCATGGCCTTGCCCGGGCCGACCATGTCGGCGCGAAAGGTATCCAGGCAGATCACGATCAGGTTCACGGAAACCTCCTGTCTTGGTCAGGTGATGGCTGCCGCGCAGGCAGCCATCACGAGGAGACGATCGATAGGTCGCTGACCTCCATCCACTGCCGGCCCGGCGCCTCGA
>CAZLMZ010000015.1:3513-26173 GCA_964560475.1 uncultured Anaerolineae bacterium | reverse complement strand
ATTTCCGCTACCTGCAGTTCATCCCGTGCGTCGAGCTCGACACACAGACCAAGGAGTTGACCGACTTTTCCGTACGGCCACAGCAGTTCGCCGACTTTATCTGTCGCATCTTTGACCTTTGGTACAATGACGGCGAGCCCGAGGTGTCGATCCGCCTCTTTGACAACCTGCTGCTGGCCTACGCCGGACACGGGCCACAGGTGTGCCAGTTCCAGGAGGAATGCGGCGATTACGTCGTAGTCGAGTACAACGGCGACGTCTACCCTTGTGACTTTTACGTGCAGGAGGATCTGCTTCTCGGCAACCTCCACGAGCAACCACTGGACCAGATGGCAGCCAGCCCCGCAGCGGTCGCCTTTCGCCAACGCAAGCGCCGGGGCGACCCCGCATGTAGAACTTGTTCTTGGCGCCACATCTGCAACCACGGCTGCCCGATGATGCGCGATCACAACCCAGACGGCAATAGGCACTATCTCTGCACAGCCTATCAGCAGTTGTTTTCCTATGGGGAGCAGCGCATTGAGGCGCTCAGCGCACGAGTTCCCCCTCCTCCGCCCAAAGTAGCGGTCGAAGCAGAGCGCGTCGGCCGTAACGACCCCTGCCCGTGCGGCAGCGGGAAAAAGTACAAAAAGTGCTGCGGCCGCAGGCGCTGACCCCTTGGATAGGAGGCACACGTGAGCCATCCTGGGATCGTCGTCGTCGGAAGTGCCAACACCGACATGGTGATCAAGATGGACCGTATCCCGGGCCCCGGCGAGACGGTGATCGGCCACGAGTTTGTAACAGCACCAGGCGGCAAAGGCGCCAATCAGGCCGTCGCCGCCGCTAGACTCGGCGCCGACGTGGCTTTTGTTGCCCGGCTGGGAACCGATACCTTTGGAGACCGTGCCCTTGCGGGCTATGAGGACGAGGGCATCGACACTTCTTTCATCGCGCGCGATCCGGAAGCCGCCTCCGGTGTGGCGTTGATCTTTGTCGACAACGCGGGCGAGAATAGCATCGCAGTCGCTTCGGGCGCGAATGCGCGCCTCACGCCCCAGGATGTCGAACGCGCCCGCGAGGCGATTGCGGGTGCACACGTGCTCCTCGTCCAGCTCGAAGTGCCTCTCGAGGCCGTCTCGCGGGCCATCGAGCTCGCGCACGATGCCGGGGTACGAGTCATCCTCAACCCGGCGCCGGCGCGTGAGATCCCCCCCTTGCTGCTCTCCAAGGTCTCGATCGTCACGCCCAACGAACACGAGATCAAGGTTATCGTCGGCGAGAGTGACCGCTCACGGTCGCTCGCCAGGATCCTTGAGGCTGGCGTTCACACAGCCCTGGTTACGCTCGGCGCTCGCGGTGTCCTATGGGTCACCGATGGGCGACAGACACAGATTCCCGCATTCCCGGTACGGGCCGTCGACACCACTGCTGCCGGGGATGCGTTCAATGGCGGCCTCGCTTATGCCCTGGGAAGCGGAATGGAGATGGGCGAGGCCATTCGCTACGCTAGCGCCGTGGCTGCCATCGCCGTCACCCGCATGGGAGCACAGCCATCGCTGCCGACCCAGGACGAGGTGCAGGCCTTCCTGCAGCAAACCGGACGCTGAGAGGCCCTATGCTGGCTCACTGGACCGAAAATGATCCCGGACAGACGGTCGCTTTCGTGCTTGCCCCGGAACCGGACGAGTTGGCCGAGCTCTTGGTCGCTTTTGCCAACAGCGACGGCGGCACGGTGCTCATCGGCATCGACGAGGAGGGCCAGGTCGATCAAAGCCTCATGTTCGAAGAGATCGAGGACATCCTTCGCTTGGCCCTCGCCCGGTGTCGGCCTGGCGTCCGCACCGAATGGCAGCGAGCCGCGATCGAGGGCAGCGAGGTCGTTGCGCTTCGCGTTCCGCGCAGTACAGAGCTCCACTCGCTCCAGGACGGGCGCGTATTGGTCCGGTCCGGTGCCGAGAACTGCCCCCTTGCCGGCAGCGAGATCCAGCACCTGGCCGCGACCAAGTCAAGCGGCGACTATGAAGCGGAAGTCGTTCCAGGTGCTACCTATGCGGACCTCGATCCCGAGATGATCGCCGAGTACCGCGCCAAGCGGGAAGAGCGCCAGCGCCGTCCCGTTCAGCTAGAAGATGAGGCCTTGCTGGCTCGTGCGGGAGCGATTGCCGCGGACGGCACGCCCACAGTGTGTGGGCTGCTGCTCTTTGGGCACGATCCGCAGGCACTCCTTCCGCAAGGGGGACTGATCGTGGTCCGTTTTGCCGGGACCGAGCTCAGAGGACCCGGTGGTTTGCCCGGCTACTCGCGACGTGAAGAGATCACCGGCCCTCTGCCCAGGCTCATTGAGGCGGCCTGGCAGGTGGTGTGGGAAGAGATGCGGGTTGCTGCGGTCGTCAGGGACCTCGTCCGGGAAGAACGTGGCGAGTACCCCTCGTTTGCCGTGCGCGAGGCGTTGGTCAACGCCGTCTGCCACCGTGACTACCGCTTGACCGGCCGCAGGATCGAGATCCGCATGTTCGATGACCGGCTCGAGGTGACCAGCCCCGGTGGCCTTCCAGGGTACATTACCGTAGACAATATCGTCGAGGAACACTTTTCCCGGAACCCGCGCCTGGTCAATGCCCTCTTTCAGTGGGGCTTTATCGAAGAGCTGGGCCTCGGCATCGATCGCATGATCGAAGATATGGCCAATGCCGGGCATCCCAACCCCGAGTTCCGGGACACGCCTCACTCGTTCAGCGTCACGCTGCGCAACACGCACGTGCGCCGTGCCGTTCCTGCCTGGGAGTCCAGCATGAATGAGCGCCAGCTCCGCGCGTTGGCGCACCTGCAAGAACATGGGCGCATCACCAATGGTGAATATCGCCGCCTGTGCCCAGATGTTTCGGCAGAGACTCTGCGCCTGGACTTGGTAGATCTCGCTGGGCGCGGCCTGTTGCTCAAGATCGGGGCGAAGCGGGGTACGTACTATATCTTGAAGGAAGCACCGCACTCGTAGCGCTGCATCCTGACTGCTTTGCTGTCGACAGCCAATCATCGCGGATTATCTCAAACCTGCTTCAGGATATGGCCACCTCACTAGCGCCCTGAGCGAAGACGCGTTTACTTGCAAATCGGCGCGAAAAACTGTAGAATATGTGTGCTATGACAGTCCCAGGAATGGGTACCAGGGCAAGGCATGATCACTAGCTTCACATTAGGGAACCTGCTGCTGCTCGCGCAGCTCCAGGGCAAAGGTGTGTCGCTCTGGCCTGCCGAGGCACTGACTCGGCCGAGGCTGCCGGTGTGGAGTGCCTTCACGTCACTGGTCAGTTTGGATGATCCGAGATCACTGACCCTTCTGCTGAACGAGCCGCACCGCAACGGTGCCCAGTTGCAGGGCTTTGTTCAGGTCGAGCAACCTCCCACGTGGCCCGAGATGTACCTCCGGTACATTGCGCCCGCGGTGGATGAACGGTCAGCAACCTGTGACACGGACCGTGCGATCTGGACGCGCCTGCTGACGCGCGTCGTGTCCGTTGCCGGCGAACGGGGACTGCAGCGTGTCTTTGCCAGCGTGCCAGAACAGAGCGAAGCACTGCACGTAATGATCAGTGTGGGGTTCAGCGTCTATGCCCGCGAGGAGATCTTTGGGCTGTCGGCGGATGCGCATCCTCAGGCAACACCCGGCGAAGGGATCCGGCCGGAGCAGAGCACGGATGCCTGGTACGTGAGCGAGCTGTTCAGAGAGATCGTGCCTCACCTCGTACAACAGGCCGAGGCACTGACGGCGAGCAAGGGTATAGAGATGGCAAACGGCGCACTCGGCGCGGAGCGTGGGGAAGGGTTCGTGCTTACGGACGAGCTTGGCATCGCCGGCTATGGTCACCTGCTGCCCGGACGCACCGGCCACTGGCTCACGTTGGTGGTTCACCCGCGTGCGTACGATCGGGCCGATGCACTGCTCGACTATGGACTGGCGCTGTTGAACTACTACCCGGCTCATCCTGTGTATTGCGCAGTACGCGAATACCAGGGCGGGATTCGCACGCCGCTCGAGGAGAGGGGCTTTGAGCGTATTTCGCGGCAATGCCGGGTGGTCAAGCACACCACCGTCCGCGTTGTCGAGCTCGCGCATAGCCTGGTACGTGCCCTGGAAAAGCGCGCTGAGGCGCCGACGCCCAGCACGCTGCGCACCGGAGAACGGTGAATCAAGAGGTTGAAATAATCTTAGGATGTTTGAATACAATCTGAGAAGAGCTAGGCAGAGAGAGATCAGTATCGAGGAAGAGCAAGACCTGGAGGCGCTGCTCCGCGTGTTCCCGCCCGAGATCGAGGACGCGCTGAGAGAAGCGAATCGGACTCAGGACCTGCTCGAAGTAGTCATGGACCTCGGGCGTGTGCCTGAGGCTCGTTTTCTCGACCACGAAATCGTCCTGAGCGATCGCGAAGTAACACGTGAAGACATTGATGCAGTCCTGGCCCAGCTCAGCCCCTTTGATGCGGATAACCGTTCGGGGATCGAGCGTACATTGCACCGTATTTCGGCCATCCGCAATCGCAGCGGCGATGTCGTTGGCCTCACGTGCAGGGTTGGACGTGCGATCTATGGCACGATCGACATCATCGAGGACATCATCCATTCTGGCCGCAGCGTCCTCCTCCTGGGCCGTCCTGGTGTGGGCAAGACCACCATGCTTCGCGAAGCAGCACGCGTGCTGGCAGAAAAGAACCGCGTCGTGATCGTCGACACCTCGAACGAGATCGGCGGCGATGGCGATATCCCACACCCGGCCGTTGGCCGTGCGCGGCGGATGCAGGTCGCCAAGCCGACGCTGCAGCACGAGGTCATGATCGAGGCAGTCGAGAACCATATGCCCGAGGTGATCGTCATTGACGAAATTGGGCGTGAGCTGGAGGCGCTCGCCGCACGCACCATCGCCGAACGCGGCGTCCAGTTGATCGCCACGGCCCACGGCAACACGCTGGAAAACCTGATCCTGAACCCCACGTTGCGAGATCTGATTGGCGGCATCGAGAGCGTGACGTTGAGCGATGAGGAAGCACGCCACCGGGGCACACAAAAGACCGTCTTGGAGCGGCGTGCACCGCCTACCTTCCACGTGGTGATCGAGATCCAGGACTGGGATCACGTTGCCGTCCACGAGGACGTGGCGCGATCGGTCGACGGACTGTTACGAAACCGGCCTGTGCCGCCACAGCTCCGCTACCGGAACGAAGAGGGCGAGATCGAGGTGGAGGAGGATGCGACGGACGACGCATCGCCTGCGATCGAGGCCGAGATGCCGATCGAGCCGCTCAAGCGCATGCGCATCTATCCTTACGGCGTAGCGCGGAATCGCCTGCGACAGGCTGCACAGGAACTGATCGTCCCGATCGAGATCCTCGACGAGCTGGACAAGGCAGATGTCGTGCTGACGCTCAAGAGCCACTACCGGAACCGACCGCGCCTGCTTGTCGATGCCGAAGACCAGGGGATCCCGATCTATGTACTGCGCTCCAATACACTGACCCAGATCGAGAACTTTCTCGCAGGGCTGTTTGATCTCGAGAAGGACGAGGACAATCTGTCGCGGGCGCTACGCGAGACCCAGGAAGCGATCCGCGATGTGATCGCTGGCACCAAGATGGTCGAGCTCTCGCCGCAGAATGCGTACATTAGAAGGCGACAGCACGAGCTGGCACGCTCATTCAACCTGATCTCGCACAGTCGCGGCAAAGAACCGCGCCGGCGGGTCCGGATCTATCGCGAGTAAACGAGGAGGCGAGCGAGATGAAGATGCTGGTCAGCGTCGTGAACAGCGACGACGCGCACCCGTTGATCGATGCACTCATGCAAGACGGCTACAAGGCGACCATGATCAGCACCACGGGAGGGTTCTTGCGGGAGGGTAACGCAACCCTCCTCATTGGCGTGGCAGACGAGAACGTAAGAGACGTACTCAAGATCATCAAGGAGAGTTGTCACTCTCGCACGCAGTATGTCAACCCGATGCCACCTATGGTCGAGTCCGGCGAACTCTATATGCCTACCCCGATCGAGGTGCAGGTCGGTGGTGCCGTTGTCTTTATCATCAATGTGGAGCGCTTCGAAAAGTTCTAGACGATCACAGATCGACGAAATCGTCGCCAGGCCCGCCTGCGCCCCCGAGTCCTTCGGCCAACTCGGGCATGCTCTCTTCGATCTCTTCCGGCGACTGGCCGGACTCGAGGCGATCGATCACTTCGTCAAACTCAGGAGGCATCTCCTCGCCGAGCTCCCGGCCCATCTTGCGCAGCCATTGGCCGAGCGCCTTGGGATCCTCCTCGTCGAGACCGTCGAGGCTGGAAGGGTCAGCCAGATCATCGAGGCGCGCGTCTTCGGAACGCAGGACAGAGACGCGCGAAACCAACCGGTGGAACCGGTGTTCGCCACAGCGGGGACACTGCAGTGAGTCATCGTCGACGGCAGAGAACGTGCGCCAGAACTTGCGCGCCTTCTGCCCGCAGTTCGCGCACTGGTATTCGTAGATGGGCATTCGCACCTCCTGCTATACAGCACTCGTGCCTGTCATTATAACGCAAAACCAGAGGTGGGGCAAGCACTCGTTATGTCGGACATGGACGCCCTCTACCATCTCGATCGTCCGCCGCTGCTGATCGTTATCTCTGGCACGTCGGGTGCGGGGAAGGACTCGGTCGCTAGAGCGCTGGTGCGCCGCATGCAAGACAAAGGTTACGCCGCGCACTTTGTAGTCACTGCTACTTCGCGCCCCAGGCGTGAGACCGAGGTCGACGGCATAGATTATATCTTTGTCTCGAAGGACGAGTTCGAACGCATGATCGCTCAAGATGCACTGCTCGAATACGCGATCGTCTATGACCAGTACAAAGGGATCCCGCGCCAGCAGGCGACGGACGCTATGGCTACTGGCAAGGATGTCGTGATGCGCTTGGACGTCCAGGGCGCGGCGACTATCCGCCGCATGGCGCCCGATGCTGTGTCGGTCTTTGTCACTGCTTCGTCCGAACAGGAACTCGCGGAGCGGCTTCGACGACGACATACGGAAAGTGAGGAACAACTGTGCCTGCGTCTCCAGGCCGCGCGCCATGAAATGCGACAAGCTCGAGAATTTGACTATATCGTTCCCAACGTGAACGGGAAACTGGAGCAAACCGTCGATACCGTAATGTCGATCGTGATCGCGGAAAAGCATCGCGCGAAACCGAGGCGAGCACAACTATAGCGATGATAGGCCAAGCACCTTCTTCCGAGAGCACCAATCGTCCTGCGCCTTCGCCGGCGACCGAAGAGCTGCCTTACCCTAGCTGCCAAGTCTCAACGCAGGACGCTGAGAGGTCGTCGCGACCAGAGGCCAGGCCTGCCGGTCCGCAGCCCAGGAGATGGCGACCCACAGTGACGTGGGTCATCCTCATCCTCAACGTCGTGATCTGGGCACTGGATGCGGCTAGCGGCCCGCTGCTTGGGCAGTTGATCGGCGTGCCTGTGCCCAACCTCCTTCTCGAGTTGGGCGCGAAACGTAGCGACCTGATCCTGTCTGGGCAGCTCTGGCGCCTGGTCACGCCGATCTTTCTGCACATTGGGCTGCTTCACCTGGCTTTCAACTCGTATGCGATCTATGTGATCGGCCCACAGATCGAGTGCTTTTTTGGGCCGCGCCGTTTCCTGAGCATCTACCTGCTTTCGGGGATCTATGGCGTGCTCATGAGCTTTGCCTTTAGCGCCGCGCCGTCGGCTGGGGCTTCGGGCGCCATCTTTGGCCTGATCGGCACGCAAGCAGTCTTTTTCTACCGTTACCGCAACGCGTTTGGCGAGCGGGGCCGCAGGCAGTTGCAGGGCACACTGCTGGTCATCGCCTTCAACCTGGTGCTGACGTTCAGCGCCTCCCGGATCGATGTGTGGGGACACATCGGCGGCCTGGCTGCTGGAGCGGTGCTGGGTTGGTACCTCACACCCCGTTACGCGCTGGCGGTGGCGGGCGACGGGTCCGCGCGCTTGGTGGATCGGAACGATGCCAGACATTGGGGCATGCCCGTCGTCGCAGCCACCGTGCTGCTGGTCGTCGGCACCTGGCTGGCCATCGCCGTTCAGACGCCGCGCTGATCGTTCGCTCGTTCCTAGGCACCGCATAGGAGGTCGAGTACACGATGCCACACCAAGTCAGGCCATCGCTGATCGCCGGGCAGTGGTATCCCGGCAATACTGAGGAACTGCGGAGAACGATCGAGGGCTACTTGGCGCAAGTGGAGCATGTGGAGCTGCCAGGCGAGCCGATCGCGCTCATCAGCCCGCACGCTGGATATACCTACTCTGGCCAGGTGGCGGCGTATGCCTACGACCAGGTACGCGACCGGTCCTACGACGTGGTTGCCGTGATCTCCCCTCTTCACCGTGCTCCGTTGGGTCGCTTTGCGGTCACCGAGGCCGGCGCGTACGAGACGCCGCTGGGCCAGGTAAAGGTCGATCACGACCTCGTGGATGCACTGGGCCAGCACGTCCCCGTCAACCGCGTCGGGTATGACGCTGAACACTCGCTGGAGATCCAGTTGCCTTTCCTGCAGGTCGCGCTGGACCGTTTCCGCTTGCTCCCCGTGATGGTCGGCACATCTTCCTTCGATGCTGGACGCCAGCTTGGCGACGCATTGGCAGAAGTGCTCTATGGCAGAAACGCTCTGCTCGTTGCCAGCACGGATCTCCACCACATTGATGACTACCAGGAAGTTCAGCGCCGCGACCAGGTCGTCATCGAGGCGGTCGACAGTTTTGACCTGGATCGGGTCCGAGAGGTGCTCTCGCCGCGTGACTGCACGGTCTGCGGGCGAATTCCTGTGTACGCAGTGCTCACTGCCGCCAGGACGCTGGGTGCAACGGATGCCACGGTGCTCTGCCACGCCAGCTCCGGCGACGTGACCGGCGTGCGCACGCCCGGTCAGTACACGGTCGGCTATATGGCTGCTGCCATCTACCGGAGCCCGTGACCGAGTCGACTTTCGCCATTGTCGCCGTCAACGCCCCCGCGTACGGCGGTGGATCTACATACCCGTATCGGGAGGCCGGGAAGACATCGCTCTTTCCCGGCCCAGTCTTTCACTATCATGTCCCCCCTGAGCTGCGCCACGACGTACGACCAGGCGCCCTGGTCGAAGTGCCTTTCAACACCCGGCTCGTGCAAGGCTTGGTCATCGCCTTGGCTGAGCATGCGCCGGTGGAGGAGACCAAACCAGTCAAGCGCGCGCGGTTCGCGGGGCCGGTGCTGAGCCCGGAGCAGGTCGAGCTGGGGCTGTGGCTCAGCTTCCGCTGCTGCACGCCGCTGATCGAGTGCTACCGCCTCATGCTTCCCCCCGGCATGCTACGACAGCCACGTTCCGTACTGCGCTTGCGGCCGGCAGAGCCCGTACCGTCCGACCTTCCCGAGTTACAGCGCGCTGTCGTGCAGTTGCTGGAACACCACGGCACGCTGACGAGAGGACAGCTTGCGTATCGCCTCGGCTGGGAAGATGCCCCGAGCGCCATTGATGCATTGGTTCGCCGGGGCATCGTCATCCGTGACAGCGCGCTCCCAGCGCCTGCCGTCAGCCCCAAGCGAGTCAACTACGTGCGGCGCGTTGCTTCTCCACCGCAGATCGAGGACGCGCGCCCCTTCCTCGGGCACAGCTCCAAGCAGGCCGACATCCTTCAAGTACTGCTCGAAGAAGCTGACCCCTTGCCGTCGCGCGAAGGCGTCCTGGCCGAGGCTGACACCACCGCTTCCACCCTTTACGCCGTCGCAGACAAGGGGTGGATCGAGCTTACTTCTGAGCGCAGGCTGGTCGTCCTTGCCCCTCAGGCTCAGCAGGCCAACCTCTCGTCTGCGCCGGCGCAGTGTGCGATCGTCGAGCAGTTGCAGGCGGCAGGCAGGCCGGTAGACGCACATGCCCTCTGTGAGGCAGCCCAGGTCTCGATCTCTCCCCTCCGTGCGCTCATCGAGCGCGGTTTGGCCGAGTTCGTGATCGAGCCCGCGGCCGCGATCCTGACCATCGGCGAGGAGCAGGCCAGGGCAGAGATTGTTGCCTTGCGAGGTGCCGAGGCACAGCACCGCGTCCTCGATTATCTGCTCTCTCGGCCGGCTGGCGAATGGGTCTGGGTTAGCTGGGTCTATGCCGAGACGGGAGCCGCGCTCGCCGACTTACAGGCGCTCGAAGAGCACGGCCTAGTAGAGCTGGCCGAGCGCGAGATGTGGCGCGACCCCTTGGCGGACAAGACCTTTGCCCTTGAGCGTCCGCCTCGCCTGACGCCCGACCAGGAGCATGCGTGGGCCGCCATCCGTCCAGCGTTCGAGGCACCTCTGGCTGCGGGCGGTACGCCGCCCACCTTTCTGCTCCACGGCGTGACAGGCAGCGGCAAGACCGAGATCTACCTTCGCGCCGCAGAGGCCGCACTGCAGCGTGGAAAGCAGGCAATTATCCTCGTACCCGAGATCTCGCTCACCCCGCAGACGATCCGCCGCTTCGCCGCCCGTTTTCCCCAGGGATTGGGCATCATCCACAGCGAACTCTCGGCCGGAGAGCGGTACGACACCTGGCGTCGCGTCCGGGCTGGACACATCCGGTTGGTCGTCGGCCCGCGCTCGGCGCTGTTTGCCCCGCTGCCCGACATTGGTTTGGTCGTGCTCGATGAGGAACACGACGCCTCGTACAAGCAGGACGATGTCATGCCGGCCTACCATGCCCGTGACGTGGCGCTGCAGATCGCCTGGCAGCACGGCAGCACCGTGATCCTGGGAAGCGCAACGCCAGACGTGGGGACCTACTTTCGTGCCGTCGAGCGCAAAGAGGTCCGGCTGGTCGAGCTGCCCAGGCGGGTGCTCTGCCACCGGCACCAGATCGAGGCAGGACAGGCACAGCTCGCCCGCGCACAGGCCCGCTATCGGCCACTAGGGCCCGGATACGCCGACGTGTACGTCGCCGAGCTGCCCCCTGTCCGTGTGGTCGACATGCGGCACGAGCTGCGTGCCGGCAATCATCATATGTTCAGCCGCGCCCTTCAGGCCGAGATGCGACGCGTCCTCGCGGACGGCGAGCAGGCGATCCTATTTCTCAACCGGCGCGGCGCGGCGACCTTTGTCATGTGCCGCGACTGTGGTCACGTCATCCGCTGTCCTCGTTGCGATGTGCCCCTGACCTTTCACCTCAAGGGACAGCAGTTGACTTGCCATCACTGCAACCACCACGAGCCGGTGCCCTATGTCTGCCCGCGGTGCGACAGCCGACGGATCAAGCATTTTGGTGCAGGCACACAGCGCGTCGAGCGCGCCCTCCACGAGCTCGTGCCCTCGGCGCGGCTCTTGCGCTGGGACAGTGATACGACGCGCGAAAAGGGCAGCCACGAAGCGCTGCTCGATCGCTTCATCGACCACCAGGCAGACGTGCTTATCGGCACGCAGATGATCGCCAAGGGACTGGACCTGCCGCTGGTGACGCTCGTCGGCGTGGTCAGCGCTGACACTGCCCTCAACTTGCCCGACTTTCGCAGCGCCGAGCGCACGTTCCAGCTACTCGAACAGGTCGCAGGGCGTGCCGGTCGAGGGCTGCGTGGCGGGCAGGTGATCGTGCAGACCTACGCGCCAAAGCACTATGCGATCCAGGCCGCCGCCGGACACGACTACCGCGCCTTCTATGCTCGCGAGCGCGCCTTCCGCCTTCGTGCCGGGTATCCACCCTTTGCCGGCATGGCGCGGCTCCTATACCAAAGCTGGGATCTGGGCGAGTGCCGCAAACAGGCGGCAGACCTTGCCGCCGCGCTCAAGTCCACGATCCAGCGAGATGGCTTCTCGACGGTCGCCCTGATCGGGCCTGCACCGGCCTTTCTCCGCCGGCGCCGGGGCCAGTGGCGCTGGCAGATCTTGCTGCGCGCCGACCATGCCAGCGAGCTCCACGCGCTCCTTTGCCAGACAGAGCTTCCTCCCGGCTGGCACCTCGACATAGATCCGCTCGACGTACTGTAGCACGATCACACCCTCGTCGCAAGATGGCGTGCCTGCGCGAGCCAGCTTGCTGTCCCGGCCAGAGGACAGCAAGCGCAATCAGCCTTCGACCCCTACCGTGTGCTCCTTTACCCAGTCCCAGTCCACCTCGATACCCAGGCCAGGCTTGTCCCACGGCACTGCGTACCCGTCCCGGATATCGGTTGACGCATCGACGATACCTGGCGGTGAATAGTAGGTCTCGGGGACAAGCCGCTCAAAGAACTTGCTGTTATAGACCCCGCAGGCGGCGTGAAGCGACGCGATCGATCCGCCATGCATGGCACACATAACGCCGTACCCCTCGCAGATGTGGGCCGTCTTGAGCACACCGGTAAAGCCACCCTTGTAGGCATCTAGGGGACCTGTGAGGATGATATCGGCAGCACCTGCACGGATGTGTGCCAGCGCGTCCCATGGGCCGCCGTGCGTGGCCTCCGCCACGGCAAGTGGGATCTCTAGCTCGTCCGCCAGCCTGGCCAGGGCCGTCATATTAAAGTGATCCATCGGTTCCTCATACCAGTAGTAGCCCTGCTCTTCCAGCCGCCGCCCAAACCACACGGCGTCCTCGAACAGGTTGAACATGCTAGACGCGTCGTACATGAGCGTGATCTCGTCCCCGGCCACCTGCCGCAGGGCCTTGCAGAGCGCCGCGTCCTCTTCCAGGCGGCCCCAAGCGTGCAGCTTGATCGCGCGGTACCCCTTTTCCAGGCACAGCTCTGCCAGCTCCATGTACTCCTCGAGCGAGTCCAGCGTCACCGTGCTCGCATAAGCAGGCACTCGATCGCGCATCCCGCCCAGCAGCTTGTACGCCGGCTGTCCGGTGAACTTCCCCAACAGGTCCCACAGGGCACAGTCGACCGCCCCGATCGCATCTCCGAGCCTCGAGCTGCGCAGGTTGCGCCACAGGCTCTGCCAGATACGCTCACGGTCCATTGGGTCCCGGCCGATCAACTGGTACTGGATCTCCTCGATCCCGGCACCACCCCCGTACGGCGCCAAGCCCTCGATGCCCTCGTCGGTCAGGATACGAAGCAGCCCGCCTCTTGCCACCGCACCCTTTGGCATGATCCCGTCCCGCCAGTGGTACGGCCCGCGTTCCCACTCTACATAGTGTGCCTTGACACCCGTGATCTTCATCGAGTCCCTCTCCTTCGCTTCATGTGCTGGTTCGTCCCCTGCGTCCAGTGGGTGTACAATATGAGCTGAAAGCCAAACTGCTGGTGTCCGCATTATAGCCTGCGCGGCATGGACGCACAAACCCGCTGCGAGCTAGCCTGCAGCAGCCTGTCCCGCTGTTCTTTCATCGTTCCGTACCAACCAGCGCCAGAGCGTTCGCCTCAGGAGGGAACACAACCTTGCATGCAACCCGATTGAACGAGCCTCGTTTTCGCCCGCTGCCTCTGGGCGCGATCCAGCCCACCGGATGGCTGCACAACCAGCTCCGCATCCAGGCCGAGGGCATCAGCGGACACCTCGATCAGTTTTGGCCGGATGTTCGTGATAGCCAGTGGTTCGGCGGGGACGCAGAGGCGTGGGAACGTGCGCCTTACTGGCTCGACGGCTTTATCCCGCTCGCGTACCTGCTCGACGATCCCGCGTTGAAGGCCAGGGCCACAGCACACGTCGAGTACCTGCTCGCCCATCAAGACGACGATGGTTGGCTCGGCCCTCGTACCATGATCGCGGCTTCAGGGCGCGCGGCAAGTCCCCACTATGACATCTGGGCACAGTTGCTGGCGACCAAGGTCCTGGTGCAGTACCACGAAGCGACAAGCGACGAACGGGCCGTGACAGCCCTGGAGCGGAACTTGCACATGCTCGATCGCCACCTCGACCGGGCTCCCCTTTTCAACTGGGGCCAGTTCCGCTGGTTCGAGGGGCTTATTGGTATCTACTGGCTATACGAAAGAACTGGGGAGCGGTGGCTCCTCGACCTTGCCGTCAAGCTGCACGCGCAAGGCTTTGACTGGCGCGATTTCTACGCGCGATGGCCCCACACGGAACCAACGCCCAGGGGCCGGTGGAACTATATGGGGCACGTGGTCAACAATGCCATGGCCCTCAAAGCCAGCGCCCTGTGGTGGCGCTTGAGCAGCGACCCGGCTGATCGCGCTGCTGCCCGCGACATGATCGCCAAGCTCGACCGCTACCACGGCATGGTAACCGGCGTGTTCAGCGGAGACGAGTGCCTCGCCGGCCGGCGCCCCACCCAGGGCACAGAGCTGTGTGCCGTGGTCGAGTATGCCTTCTCGCTGGAGGTACTCCTTTCCCTGCTCGGCGACCCCGGCATGGGCGATCGGCTCGAACGGATCATCTACAACGCCCTTCCCGCCACCTTCTCTCCCGATATGTGGTCCCACCAGTACGATCAGCAGATCAACCAGGTCGAATGCAGCATCCGCGAGGACTGGCCCTGGACCACCAACGGGCCCGAGTCCAACATCTTTGGCGTCGAGCCCAACTATGGCTGCTGCACGGCCAACCTCAGCCAGGGATGGCCCAAGTTCGCTGCACACCTCTGGATGCGAGGCGAACCAGACACGCTTGCTGCGGTAGCGTACGCCCCGAGCCGCGTCGAGACGACGATCAAGGGTGTGGCCGTGCAGGCAGCGATCGAGACCGACTATCCCTTCCGAGACGAGCTTCGCATGACCATCTCCCCGCAACGCCCTCTCCGCTTCCCTCTGCTGCTGCGCATTCCGGCATGGGCAGGCGATGCGCTCTTAACCGTCGAGGACGAGGACCCGGTGCACGCCTCCCCTGGCACGTTTGCCCACATCGAGCGCGAATGGGTCGGTCCGACCAAGGTGGCTCTACGCCTGCCCATGCCGGTTCGCATCTCGCGCCACTACAGGAACGCCATCGCCATCGAACGCGGTCCCCTCGTCTATGCGCTGCGCATCGGCGAGGACTGGCGCAGCATCCACCAAGATGCCCCCTACCGCGAGCTGCCCCACGGCGACTGGGAAGTCTATCCGACCACGCCCTGGAACTATGCGCTGGACGTCGATCCTGCGTCTCCGGAGCGCGATATCACCTTCATCGAGCGCCCCGTGGGCAGTTGCCCCTTCTCTCCTGAGGGAACGCCGGTCATCGCCAGGGCAACGGGGCGACGGGTGCCAGAGTGGCAGATGGTCCACGGTTCGGCGGACGACGTGCCCGCCAGCCCCGTCACGTCATCTGAGCCGCTTGAGCAGTTGGAGCTGATCCCGTATGGCTGCACCAACCTGCGGATCGCCGAGTTCCCGCTTGTGCAGCGAACGCATCGCTGACGCTAGTCCGCAGGTCTCTCCGCGGAGAGCTCGCCCGTGCCATCCGCGCTACGCGGGCTCACAATGCTCCTGAGCAGAGAAAGGAAGGTAGCCAGTGCCAACAGACAGGCCAAACATCCTGTTTCTCTTTACCGACGACCAGCGTTTCGACACCATACGCGCCCTGGGCAACCCAGATATTGCGACGCCGAACCTCGACGCCCTCGTCGGGCGGGGGACCGCCTTTACCAACGCTTACATCATGGGTGGGTCGTGCCCTGCCGTGTGTATGCCCAGCCGTGCCATGCTCATGACTGGCCGGACCCTGTACCACTTGCAGGAGCAGGGACAGCGCATCCCCGAGGACCATCGGTTGCTGGGCGAGACGTTACAGCAGGCTGGCTATACGACCTTTGGCACGGGGAAATGGCACAATGGACCGGACTCTTACGCCAGGAGCTTTTCTGCGGGGGCCGAGATCTTTTTCGGGGGTATGGAGGACCACTGGAACGTGCCCGCGTGCGATTTCGACCCGACTGGTCGCTACGATCTCCAGCGCCCCGTCGTGAAAGACGCATGGTCATCGAACCAGGTGAGCTACCGGCGCTGTGATCACATCACGCCGGGCAAGCACTCGAGCGAGCTCTTTGCGGACGCAGCGGTCGCCTTCCTTCGCAGCGATGAGGCGCACGAACCGTTCTTCATGTACGTCTCCACCATGGCGCCGCACGACCCCCGGACGATGCCGAAAGAATACCTCGCCATGTACCCGCCACACCGCGTCACGCTGCCACCCAGCTTTATGCCGGAGCATCCCTTTGATAACGGCGAGCTCTGGGTGCGCGACGAAAAGCTGGCTCCCTGGCCCCGCACCGAGGCAGAGATACAGCGCCACAACGCCGAGTATTATGCGATGATTTCGCACCTGGACGCCCAGATCGGGCGCATACTGGCCGCGTTGCGCGAGTCTGGCCGCGCAGAGGATACGATCATTGTCCTCGCAGGCGACAACGGCCTGGCTATCGGCCGGCACGGGCTCATGGGCAAGCAGAACATGTACGACCACAGCCTCCACGTCCCTCTGCTCTTTGCCGGACCAGGTGTCCCCGTCGGGCAGCAGCGCGCTGCCTACTGCTACCTAATCGACATCTATCCCACGCTCTGCGAGCTTGGCGGCGTGGCTGTCCCCGGCACAGTCGAAGGCCGGAGCCTGGTCGCCGCGATGCGCGACCCGCTGTCTCGTCCTCGCGACGCGCTGCACTTTGCCTATCGCAACGTGCAGCGCGCGGTCCAGCAAGACGGTTTGAAGCTGATCGAGTACGTGGTCGATGGAACGCGGCACACGCAGCTCTTTGACCTGGCCGCAGATCCCTGGGAGATGACGAACCTGGCAGAGAATGCAGCGCGTGTAGGGGACGTGGCGAGTCTGCGGAGGGAGCTGCGGCGCTGGCAGAGCGAGCTCGACGATACACAGCCCGGACAGGGAGAGGGCTTTTGGGCTGGGGTTGACGCTCCAGGATGAGATCCTGGCACGCGCCCTGGCCGGGGAAGAGCTTCGGCGATCGCCCAGGCATCGCTGCCTTCATACACAAGTCGCGCTATTCGACCCCTGCATAGCGCTGCCATACCGCGGCGGAGCACTCTCGCGCTCGCCGGACGATGGCTTCTTCGTCCAGGGTGAGCAGCTTCCGGTCGCGCATGAGCCACCGGCCGGCGACCATCGTGCCGGTCACCATGCCGGCGTCGAACCCAAACAGGATGTGCCACGGCAGATTGTCCGCCGTCAGCGCTGTGAAGGGGTGGTAATCGACCAGGATCAGGTCAGCCTCAGCACCTGGGCTGAGCTCGCCTATCGACGTCTCCGGCCAGAACGTCGTCGCCAGCGCGGCGTTGTTGTACGCCGCCATCTCCAAGACCTTGTTCCCGTCCATCCGGCGCGGGTCACCATGCCACAGCTTTTGCATCAGGTACGCGGCCTTCCACTCGGCCCACATGTCGTTCGAGAAGCCGTCGTTCCCCAGCCCGAGCCGGATCCCGCCGCGCAGCATGGTCTCCACTGGCGCAGCGCCGACGGCATTGTTCATGTTCGATCGCGGTTGGTGCGTTACCCACGTGCCGCTGTCGCGCAGCAACTCGAGCTCCCAGGCGTCGACGTGCACACAGTGCGCGAGAATGCTCATTGGGCCGAGGATCCCGGCATCGGCAAAGCGCTCGATCACCCGCTTGCCGCTCCTGCGCAGGCTATCCTCCTGATCTGCCACCCCCTCCGCTGCGTGCGCGTGCAAGCCGCAGCCGGCGTGGTCTGCCGCAGCGGCGCATGCCTCGAGGGTCTCGTCTGACAGCGTCATCGAGGCGTGCAGGCCAAACGAGGCCGTTAGCAGAGGTCGATTCCCCATCTTGAGGGCCTGCGCAAAGCGCAGGTTTTCCTCGATCCCCGCCCTGGCACGCGCAACGCCGTCGCGGTCCGTTACCTCGTAGCACAGGTTAGCCCGCACCCCAGCCACATCCACCGCCTCTGCGATCGCATCCAGCGAACCGTCGATCGCGTTTGGGCTGGCGTGGTGATCGACCAACGTCGTCGTGCCGTGCTTGATCGCGTCTACCAGGCAAACGAGTGCCGAGGAGCGGACGTCCTCCAGCGTCAGCGCCTTGTCCAGGTGCCACCACAGCTTGTCCAGGATCTCGGGGAAATCGCGCGGCGTCTTGCCCGGGATGGCCAGGCCGCGCGCAAAAGCACCGTAGAAATGCGTGTGTGCGCAGATGTTCCCCGGCATCACAAGCTGCCCGCCGGCCGAGACAATCTCATCGTCCGGATAGGCGGCACGCAGCTGCGCACTGCTGCCGACATCCGTGATCCGCGCACCTTCGATTCGGACCGCGCCTAGGTCGACGATCGCGTTGGGACGGCCATAGGTCACCACGCGAGCATCCGCAATCAACATAGCTCGCTCTCCCCTCTCGCGCGCAGTGCCTCCGGCTTGACCGGAAGCTGGGTTGCCCTGTACCCGGTCGCACGGCAGATCGCGTTGCAGATCGCAGGGGCGGTCGGGATCGAAGGAAGCTCGCCGATCCCCTTTGCCCCAAAGGGACCGGAGGAGGTGGGATGCTCCACGATCCTGATCTCGGTCGCCGGCATCCGGTCGATCATGGGGAACCCATAGTCGCGCCAATGGAGGGTCCGTGGTATGCCTAGATCGAGGACATACTCTTCCGTCAGGGCCGTGCCGATGCCCATCACCAACCCGCCCTCGATCTGCCCCAGCACTCCCTGCGGGTTGATCGCCCTTCCTGCATCGCACGCCGCTACGAGGCGCAGCACCTCGACCTCGCCGCTAACCTGGTCGACCGCCACCAGCGCGGCCTGGGCGCTGTAGCCAAACGCAAAGTGCATGTCGCCGCCCGCGCCGAGCGGCTCGGTGCGAGGTGCGTGATAGTGATAGCGTGCAACGGGCTCTCCCCCCTCTTCCCGCAACCAGGCAACGACCTCCCCCAAGGACGCCAAACGGCTTCCTGTACCGAGCGTACCTTCGGAGAGTTGGATCCGTTCTGGTGGCACATCCCACCGTTCGGCAGCGACGCGGGCCAGCCGCTGCTGCAGCGCCTGTGCGGCGAGGCGAGCGGCGTTGCCGGTCACGTAGGTCTGGCGGCTCGCCGTCGTCGGCCCGCCGTCGGGAGTGCGTTCCGTGTCGGAAAGAAATACGCGAACCCGCCCCAGGCGAACGCCCATCTCCTCGGCGACGATCTGCGCCAGCACGGTCCCCAGCCCCTGCCCCAGGTCCGCCGAGCTCGATCGCACCTCGACTGTGCCGTCCGCATAGGCCTCGACCTCCGCCTGGGCAGCGTCGTCTGCCCCGCCGCCCAACCCGGTGTTCTTGTACGCGGCGGCAAAGCCCCAGGCGACCGACTTGCCCGGGATTCGTGGCGGCGGGTGCTCTCTCACGCGTGCCGCCACCCAGTCCAGGCACTCGACGAGCCCGACGCTCTCGCGCAGCACTTGGCCCGTGCACGTCCGCGCTCCCACGCACAGCGCGTTAGCCCGGCGCAGATCGAGCGGGTTCATGCCAAGCTCCTCTGCCAGGATATCCATGTTGCTCTCTGCGGCAAAGGTGACCTGCGTAACGCCGAACCCGCGGAAGGCGCCGGCTGGCGGGTTGTTGGTGCACATGGCATAGCAGTCGACCTGTACGCCCGGCACCTCGTACGGCCCGCTCGCGTGCGTCGTCGCGCGTTCGAGCACCTTCGTCGACAAGCTGGCATAGGCGCCGGCGTCGCCTACCAGCTCCGCCTGCACTGCGGTCAGCGTACCGTCCGCTTTGGCTCCCGTCCTGATCCGGATCGACATCGCATGACGCTTGGGGTGCGCAAGCATCGACTCTGATCGGGTATACAGCAGCTTGACCGGGCAGCCCGTAGCCTGAGCGAGCAGTGCTGCGTGGATCTGCCCCATGATATCCTCTTTGCCCCCAAAGCCGCCGCCGATCACCGTTCCGACGACACGCACCTCCTCGCGGGGGACGCCCAGCGCCGCCGCGATCTGCTCCTGATCCGCGTAGGGGATCTGCGATCCGACGTACACCGTCAGCTTACGGTGGTCCGCGTCGTACCCCGCCGGTACGGCGACGCTGCACTCTGGCTCGAGGAACATGTGGTCGTATGCTGGCGTGCGGTACACCTGCTCCACCACGACGTCGGCGTCCGCCAGGCCTCGTGCCACGTCCCCCTGGTGCACCCGGATGTGCGCGAGCAGGTTGCCCGTTGGTCGCCCCTCGTGAACCAGCGGCGCATCCTCGTCCCGTGCGCGCTCGGCGCTGTCCACGACCGGAAGCGGCGCATAGTCGACCTCGATCTGTTCGAGCGCTGCCCGCGCCCTCTCTGGCGAATCGGCAGCGACCAGGGCCACTGCGTCGCCCAGGTAGCGCACCTTGTCTTCGCACAGCACAGGCCAGTCCTGGGTGACGAGGCCGTGACGGTTGCGACCCGGCACATCGCGGTGCGTCAGCACGGCGTGGACACCCGCCATGGCCAGTGCGGCGCTCGTGTCGATGCTCAGGATACGCGCGTGCGGATAGGCAGCACGCAAGGTAGCGCCGTACAGCATGTCCTCGAAGGCATAGTCGTCCGCATAGTGCGCCACTCCGGTCACCTTGGCTTCCGCGTCCAGGCGCACGTGCGAACGCCCCACCACCGCCAGGGGCTGGGAGGCAACGACCTCGGGGCGCGGCGCCGGGTGACCAGTCTCGTACTCGCAGATCGCGGATTGCACCGCCCGCACAATGCTTGCGTAGCCGGTGCAGCGGCACGCGTTCCTGGATAGTGCGCGGCGGATCTCCGCCTCGTCGGGCCACTCGCCGCTGCCGATCATCCGCGCCCACAGCGCCGCAGCCGACATGAGCATGCCCGGCGTGCAGAATCCGCACTGCACTGCGCCGTGCTCGATGAACGCGCGCTGCAGGGGATGCAGTTCCCCCACATCCCCCCACGTCATCGCCAAGCCCTCGACCGTCAGCACGTGCTTGCCAGCCGCACGCCGGGCCGGGTAGGCACAGGATCGCACCGGGCGCCCCTCTACCAGGACCGTGCACGAGCCGCACTGTCCCTCGCCGCAGCCAACCTTGGTCCCGGTCAGCCGCAGGTCGCGCCGGAGGACGTCCACCAGCGTGCGATCCGGCGACGCGTCTACCTCATACTCGATATCGTTCACCCACAGCTTCATTGCGTTCATCCCCGAGGCGCAGTACGTCTCTGTCTACACACCGTCACACCGACCCGGTATGCGCCAGCCACGGCAGGGATCGATAAAGTCCCTCCATCACCACAGCCATCTCCGCCGCGGTCCGCAGCGAGATCGCGCCAGCAAATGCCTCCTCCGCCGTCGCGCTCAGCAACCGAAACTGCCGCGAGAGCTGCACCGCGATCCGCCCATCGCTGTACAGCAGCCCATCGCCAGCCAGGGAGAGACGATGCAGCGTGCCGCCCGTGCGCCGCCAGAGGCAGTCTCCATCCGCATACCAGGCATCATCCTCCATCTGCTCGAAACGTTCCCTGGTCAGGGCGAGCCTCGGCTTGTCCACGTACGGCCGGCCCTGGTGGACACAGAACGTCGCACAGTTCCCGCACTCGTTGCATAGATCGTGCACGTGCACGATCTGTCGCCCCTGGCGTACCACGAACGGCTCACCCTCCAGCGCGACCACAGCGCCCTCCTGGTAGGCCAGCCGAGGCAGCGTCCATGTCACCGGCGTGACCTGGTAGCTATGATTGGCACGGTTGGGACAGACCTCGACACACTTGTCGCACAGCCCCTGGCACTGCAAGCAGCGACTTGCCTCCCGTCTTGCCGCCTCGTCGCTCAGCGTCTGCTCGACGAGTGCAAAGCCACGCCGCTGCGCCATCGGAAGGGTCGCCGGCCTCTCCTGCTCTCCGCGTTGCGCCCGTGTGCGCTTGAGTTGGCCCACTTGCGCTGCAGAGAGCGTGGCGGCCTCGAACACTGGTTCCCCGAATGGGACGCCCAACCTGCTGCAGATGGCCTCCGCGGCGCGCCGCCCGTCCGCGCACGCCTCGACGAGGGTCGCCGGACCGCGTACCAGGTCGCCGCCCGCATAGACGCCCGGCACCGATGTCCTGCCCGTGGATGGGTCAACGCTGATCCACCCATCCTTTGTAAAGACAAGGGCACCGCGACCAAGCCCAAGAGCTGCCGGCCGCTGGCCGATAGCCACGATCACAGTGTCTGCACCAACCTGCAGCTCGGATCCCGCGACAGGAAGCGGCCTTCTTCGCCCATCTTGATCCGGGGGGCCCAACCGGTTGCGCACGCACGTGAGGCCCACGACCTGTCCGTCGCTGCGTTCCACCCTGACTGGCGATGCCAGCTCCACCAGCTCGTTCCCCTCTGCCAGCAGCGCCGCCACCTCCTCGGGTTCGGCTGGCATCTCGGCCCGCGTGCGCCGGTAGAGCGCGGTGACCGGCCGGCCGATCAGGCGCTGCGCCGTGCGCGCCGCGTCCATCGCCGTGTTTCCACCGCCGATGACCACGACACGCGGGCCGATCTCCGGCGTCTCGCCGCGCGAGATCCGCTCGAGGAACCCCAGCGCGCCGTACACGCCCTGGCCCTCTATGCCCGGGATCTCCAGGACAGCATCGTCGCCGGCCCCGCAGGCAAGATAGACCGCACTATAGCCCTCGCACAGGAGCGCCTCCGGCGGAGCCTCGACGCGATGACCGAGCACGAACCGCACGCCCAGATCGGCGATGCGGGCAATATCTCCCTCGACGACGGCACGCGGCAGCCGAAAAGCAGGCGCAATGGCCAGCATGCCACCGGGCCGGTCCCGCGCCTCGTAGACGACAGTCTCAATCCCGTTCAGCGCCAAAAAGCAGCTCGCCGCCAGCCCCGACGGGCCGGCCCCGATCACGGCCACACGG
>CAZLMZ010000015.1:0-3413 GCA_964560475.1 uncultured Anaerolineae bacterium | reverse complement strand
GCGCGCTGGGCGAGCTGCGCCAGGTCGTCGGATCGGTCCTGTGCCAGGGCCTGCAAATCGCGAACGCCACGCTCCTGCATCGCGGCACGGACCCGCTCCAGGTACTGGCTGAGCCGCCCGTACCCGCCAGGCTTGAGCAGGTCCGTGACCACAGTCACCGGGTAGGCTCCACAGGACAGCAGTTCCGCCACATTGAGCGCGTCCGCCCCGGCCGAGTAGGACACCCGGAAGAGTCCCAGGTCCTCCGCAAGCTTCGCCAGGAGGTTGACCGCCACCGGGTAGAGCGCTCGCCCCGACAGGTACATCTCCTCGCCAGGCAACACGCTCCTGTGGTTGTGCACCGGCAGCGTATTGCTGAGCTTCACGCCAAAGGCCAGCCCCTCCTCTTGAGCCACGCGCTGCAGGGAACGGATCAGCTCGACTGCGCGCGCATACTGCAGGTCGTGTTCGAACGCACCATCCGGCACCTCGATCTCGTGATAGCCCAGCTTGTCGTGCAGGATCTGGCGTACCTGCGCCTTGCCCAAGAGGGTCGGGTTCAGCTTCACGGTTGTGTGCAGCCGCCGCTCCCGAAGCAGGTAGGTAGCGATGCGCTCGATCTCGTCCGGCGGGCAGCCGTGCATGGTGGACAGCGTCACATTGTTCGAGATGCACGCCGCCATGTCGATATCCACGAACTGCGGGAACTGCTCCTCCAGGACCGCCTGCAGCCGGCCGAGCTCTAGCGATGCGTCCCGGAGAGTGTCCAGGAAGCGCGTCATCGCCCGGTTCTGGATGCCCTGCAGGTCATATCCCACGCTTGCGTTGAACACCGTCCCGAACGGCACGCGCTCATCGACGCCCAGCAAGTGCCTCAAGATGTGGACCAGCGCCCATGCCTTGACGTACTCGTTCGCCGACTCGGCCAGCTTGAGCTCCTGCGACCATTCTACGTTGTAGCCCTCGTCGGCCGCGTCGATGCAGGGCCGCGGGACCTCGAGCTCATCCACGACCTGGACGGTCTTGAGCTCGATGTAGCGTCCCCCGCACAACCAGGCGCTCGCGATGTTCTGGGCTAGCTGGGTATGTGGTCCGGCAGCAGGCCCGATCGGCGTTCCGAGGCGCTGCCCATAGATCTCTGTCGCGTACGGATCATCCCGCTGCGGCTCGTAAAAGAGCGTATCTGGAATGCCAAAGATGCTCCGGCGTGCCTCGTACTCTTCCAGGATCCATCCTACGAGGCGGTCGAACGGCAGTGGCTGCATCCTGCTTGGCTCAGGCATTCTCCGCTCCTCGCTTCGGGCTCTGCAGCTCCGGCTGCACGCCATAGCGTGCCAGTCCGTCGAGGACGCGCTCGGGCGTCAACGGCAACTCGTCGAACCAGGCACCCGTTGCATCGTGGATCGCAGCCACCAGCGCGGGCGCCAGCGGGATGAAGGGCATCTCGCCCATGCCGCGCACCCCCCACGGCGCACGTGGGTCAGCGCGCTCGATGATCACCGGCACCACTTTCAGCGGTACGTCGTGCACCGTCGGGATCAGGTACGTGCTCAGGCCCTGCGTGCGTACCTCTCCCCTATCAGCAACGTAGCGCTCGCAGGTTGCCCATCCTATGGCCTGTGCCACAGCGCCCTCGATCTGTCCTTCCACTTGCTGGGGGTTCACGGCTTTGCCCACGTCATCAGCACAGACCACCTGCAGCACGGCCAACTGGCCCGTCTCGACGTCGACCTCGACTGTGACCGCCTCCGCGACGTACCCGTAGGCCAGGTTCGGCACGCCCTGCCCCATCTCTGGATCGAGATGCGTGGTGCTAGGCGCGAGATAGGTGAACTCGCCGATCGCGGGCCGTTCCTCAGCTTGCCATCTCTCCATCGCTCTCTCGGCTGCGCCGCGCACGGCAGCACCTGCCATGAACGTCGTCCGCGATGCGCTGGCCGATCCCGAGCTCCCGGGGCTGGTTGCCGTGTCCGAGGGTACGAGTACCACCTGCTCCACCTTCACGCCCAAAGCCTCTGCAGCCATCTGGCAGATCACCGTGTGTGCCCCCTGGCCGACCTCGGCGCTGCCGATATAAACCAGTGCCCGCTCGATCGCCGTGCGGCCGCGCAGCTCCACCTTGGCCCAGCAGTTCTCCTGGTAGCCAAAGGAAAAGCCCACGTTCTTGAATGCGACAGCCAATCCCACGCCGCGACGGAGGCTCTCGGGCCTGCGAGGGACCCCACCCGACCACGCGCTGTTGGGCGGGGGCATCGCACCGGCATGCGGTTTCCGCCAGGCCCATCCCTCTTCTTCCCAGCCTGCAGCGCGGGCACAGGCCCGCGTCACCTCGACCAGGCTGACCCCGCCCGGCAACGGGGTCCCCATCGCGCTCAGAGATCCTTCGCGCAGCAGGTTCTTGAGCCGGAGCGAGACCGGGTCCATACCGAGCGCCTCGGCGAGCTTGTTCATTTGCGATTCGGCGGCAAAGATGCCCTGCGGCGCGCCAAAGCCGCGGAATGCACCACTCGGCACATTGTTGGTATAGACCCCATCCACGTCGACCGAGACGTTGGGGATCTCGTACGGCCCGGTGCAGGTGACGGCCGTATTGCCGAGCACCTTATTCGTCGTGTAGCAGTACGCCCCGCCATCGGCGACCGCGCGTACCTGGGCGGCGACCAGCCGGCCTTCCTTGGTCGCACCCCACTTGCACCACAGCCACATCGGGTGCCGCTTGCAGTGCCCGATGATGGACTCCTCACGTGTCCACCGGATCCGCACCGGCCGTCCCAGGCGTTGCGCGGCCACGGCCAGCACGATCTGGACCGACATGTCCTCGCGCCCGCCAAACGCTCCACCGATCGCCGGGTAGATCACGCGTACTCGGTCGGGCTCGATCGCTAGCGCGTGCGCGATCTGGTGCTGATCCTCCCACGTCCACTGCCCGCCGACGGCGACCGCGATCCGCCCCTCGCCGTCGATGTAGGCAAGGCCCGCTTCAGGCTGCAGGTAGGCATGCTCCTGCGCAGGCGTGTGGTAGGTGGCCTCGACCACGACATCGGCCTCTGCCCAAGCCGCACCCACGTCGCCTTTGCGGATCTGGTGATGGCAGATCAGGTTACCCTCGCTCGCGAACTCGGGGTGGTCCGGGCCGGGCGTTCGGCGAGGGTGCAGGATGGTCGCACCTGGATTGAGCGCCTCGAAGGGATCGGTGACGGCCGGCAGATCCTCGTATTCGACCTGCACAAGCTCACGTGCATGTTCCGCAGCGAGCTCTGTCTCGGCCACGATCAGCGCGACCTGATCCCCGACAAACCGCACGACGTCGGCACCGGGCTTGTTCGAACCGGGGCCGCACAGCACAGGCTGATCCCGCACCTGGAGCCCGTATTCGTTCACCGGGACGTCCTTGGCCGTCAAGACAGCGACGAACCCATCGACCCTCTCCGCCT
>CAZLMZ010000014.1:24112-26693 GCA_964560475.1 uncultured Anaerolineae bacterium | reverse complement strand
TCACCCGTCCTCCCGCCTCGCGCACGATCAGGCTCGCCGCTGCTGCATCCCACGCCTCCAGCGTGAGGTGCCAGTAGCCATCCCACCACCCTGCGCCGACGTAGCAGATCCCTAGTGCCGCCGATCCACAGACGCGCAGCGAACCGCAGGCTGGCATCAGCCGCTCGAGGGCCTGCAGTGCCCGCTCTCGCCCCGCGGGGTCGCGCGGCCAGTCCATGCCGATCATCGTATCCAGCATCGTCTCGATCGAGCCGACCTGCAGCGCCTGGCCGTTCAGCGTCGCGCCGCCGCCCTGGCAGGCAGCAAACAGGTGATCGCGCATTGCATCATAGACCGCACCGGCAACGGGCTCGTCGTCGTACGTCAGCGCGACAGAGGTCGAGAAACAGGGATACCCCCGGCTAAAGTTGCCCGTGCCATCCAGCGGGTCGATCACCCACTGGTAGCGCGATCGCCGCTCGCTCGCCGGCGTTTCCTCGGTCAGGATGTCGTGCTCTGGATATCGATCGCGTATCGCCTCGACGATCGTACGCTCTGCCGCCAGGTCGACCGAGGTCAGCGTATCTCGCAAACCCTTGCTGTACACGTCGACCGCCTGCCCGGCAGCCTCGCGAATGACAGAACCTGCCTCCCGGGCGAGCTCGATGGCGAAACGATGGAACGCTCGCATTTGCTCCGTAGGCACCTGGGACGTCATCGCTCCAACTGCTCCAGTCTGACCCATCCGGCTCCGGCGCTCGACTCGATCCAGTACCACCACGTGCCTGTCTCCGGCTCCCAGGATAGGCGTGCCAACTGGACCTCCGTCCCTGCATCGAGCGTGTAGAGCACCTGTGCCTCCGACAGCGGCTGGGCGCGCACGTCGGCTCGCCCGGCAAGCTGCAGCTCACCGTATGCTTCCAACAGATCCGCTGGCCCAGGCACGCTCTCGTCCGGCCCCTCGCGCGCAATGGATTCGCCCGTCACCCAACCGTTGAAACCGTTGACGCCGATCCAGTACCACCACTGCTGCTCCTCTGGTACCCAAAAAGCGTCGACCACGCGCACCCCGAGGCCGGCAGGCAGCATCGTGTCCGGCTCGCCGCGCCCTGGGTCCTGTCGCAGGCGCACCACGTCGCCACCGGACGCCGCCGTCCACGCCGTGCCCTTGTACAACAGCGGCTGCACGGCGGGTGGCGTCGGCGGCGGGCCATAGATGCCGCGCTGGGCCGCAACCGCTTCAGCCTCCGCACGCTTGATCTCGTGCTCGTAACGCACGTCCGGTTCGTAGAACAGCACGCGTGCCAGGCCCATACGCACGAGCTCGGCGTTGACCAGGACGTCATCCACGAACACATAACGCAGCAGCCGCCCGTACATATCGGTCTCACTGATATCTCGCTGCAGCACGACCTGGCTCCCCTCCGGCACGAAGGAGCGGTTCGCCTCTGTCGCCTCGAACCCATAGTTGTCCGCGCCATCCGTTGGGTGGTGGGTCTCGGGCGTGTCGATCCCGATATAGCGCACGCGATACTGTACGCCATCCATCTCGACGACGATCGTGTCGCCGTCGATCACTCTCAATACGAGGGCTTCCTGCTTCTCACCGGGGATCGGCGTTTCTGTCGGCAGCGGGGTGACCGTCGGGGCATGCGTTGAGGTCGGCGTCGGCGCCTGGCAAGCAGCCACTACGAGGATCAGAGCGACCAGCACAGGTGCCAAGTGGACGCGAACGTTCATGGATCACACCTCACGAAAAGGCGGGCTGCGGCCCACGCCGCAACCCGCCTCAGGTACTCGTTAAGACGGCCCCGACTTATTGACCGCCCTTTCGCTTGAACGCTTCGGTGGCGAGCTGTGCCGCCTGGTCGAGCGTGGACTGCACGTCCTCGCCGTTGATGACCTTGATGTAGGCATCCTCCAGGACGTCACGCACTGCCTGCTGCCCGGCCAACTGGGGCTCGATCACGCCGGTCTCGAGCAGAGCGACCGCTTCCGCGTAGCGCGGGCTCTCGCTCAAGTACGACTGGAACTCGGCATCGTTCTGCATCGAGCGCAGCAGCGGCATGTAGCTCGAGCCGCGGATCTCGTCCGTGCCGATCACCCACTTTTTCACCTGGTCGTAGCTGGTCCAGTACTTGATGAACAGCCACTTGGCCAGGTCGCGCTGCGGGTCATCCTCTTTGACGGCCATGATGTTGGCACCATAGACCGTGCTCGCCGGCTTTTCGCTAGCCGCATGCGGCAGCGAGATCACGTCCCAATCGATCGCGAACGTGCCATCCTCGTTCCGGGGGAAATACTCGATGCCACTGCTCGAGCTGGTCGTAAAGACCGCTTGCTTTGCAGCCATCTCGTCATCGCCCGAGTAGCGCTCGGCCTCGATGCGGGCCAGGCCCTCGTTCGCCATCTTTTGGACGAACTGCATGAACTCGACGAACTTGGGATCGTTGACCTTGCTCTCCAGCGTCTTGGGATCCGCCTGCGGGTACACGCCCACACTGGCCATCAGGCCATCGACGTCCGAGGCATCGATGTGGATCGACCAGCACGTGTCCGCGGACGTGTTGGCCTTGACCGCCTGGCACGCCGCGTAAAAGTC
>CAZLMZ010000014.1:16267-24012 GCA_964560475.1 uncultured Anaerolineae bacterium | reverse complement strand
TCCTGCGAGCCGGTCTTGGTGTGCCAAAACTCGAGCTCGATCTTGTCCTGTCCTAGCTTGACGCTCCCGATCTGGTTTTTCTGGCAGCTCGCCAGCGGCAGAATCATGAAAACCGCAACGGCGACCACCAGCCATCTGTACCACTGCTTCATTGTGTCCTCCTCCAAGGATAATGGTGGTGTTGTGCTTGATCAGCACGCTAGGGAAGCGAATGGAGCACGATCATACGTACCGTCCCGCGATCACCTCCTTCCCCCGCCATGCGGGGCAGGTCTGGCACCGCAAAAACGGGTGCCGCGTCGGGAAGCTATCCTTTCAGCCCCGAAGTCGCCACGCTCTCGATAAACGTACGTTGAGTCATAAAGTACAGGATAGCCACAGGCAGCACGCTGAACGTGGCAGCCGCCATGATCAACTGCGTGTCTGCCCCCCCCTCTCCACTGAAACCGGACATGCCCGGCTGGATCATCTGGTGTGCATCCCGAGCCATGATCAGCGGCCACTGGAACGCGTTCCACGTGCCGAGAAAGGTAAAGAGTGTAACCACTGCCAGGGGAGACGTCGCCATCGGAAGCACCACGCGCCACAGGTAGCCCAGGTGTCCCGCCCCATCGAGCCGCGCTGCATCATAATAGTCCGAGGGAATGGCCATAAAGAACTGGCGCAGCAAAAAGATGTTGAACACGCTGGCCATGAACGGTACGGTCAAGGCCATGAACGTGTCGTGCCAGCGCATCACGCCTGCCACGATGATATAGTTCGGGATCAACACCGCCTGTGGCGGGATCATCATCGTCGACAAAAAAAGCGTGAACAGGATGTTCCGCCCATAAAAGTCGAACTGGCTGAAGGCATAGGCTGCCAGGACAGAGGTGATCAGCACGGCAGGAACCGTGATCGCAGAGACGATCACCGTGTTCAGCACGTATCCCCGGCGGGCGTCGCCTTCCTGCGCTTGCGCCATCAGGGCCAGGAAGCGCCAAAACGAGATCGGTACCGAGGGCCTCAGCTCCCGGTCGGCCTCCCACGACGTGATATAGTCGGCCGGAGGCTGGTAGGTCCAGTGGGCGTCGTAGCCCAGGAGCTCCAGGACCTTGACCCGACCCACCGCGCGCGTCGGGTCGTCAGGCACGATCGGCAGATATCCATCCAGCCGCTCGACGCGAGCGGGCGAGCCAAACAGGAACAGCACGAGCGTTGGCAGCAGGACCACTATCCCGATCGCTGCCAACAAGCTAGGACGTTGGCGGAGACGCTCCATCTTGCGGTGCAAGACGACGAGCAAGATGCCGGCGAGGAGCAAGTTCATCAGTGCCAGGAACACGGACCAGAACTCGACGTACACGTTGCACCGGCCCTCACATAGCCCGGGCACGCCCTCGATCTCTACTGTCGGGCCAAAGTCGATCGAACTCCAGGCCGTGCTATAGTTCAGGACGCGCCACCGCTTCGGGATCCACACCGGGGGCCACGCGTTGGCCTCATAGACCGAGTTGAACGACTTGAGGACCATGAACAAGAAAGGAAAGATGCACAGCAGTGATCCCACGATCAAGACGGCGTGGATCGCTACCCGGCCGAGTGAGGGAGGCCGGAACCGGAATCGCCGCCTACCTACGGTGCCCTGAGCCATATCGTCTCGTCTCCCTATGCGTAAAAGACCTGCCTGCTGGCCACCCGCTGCTGGATCAAGGTAGCGATCAGGATCACTGCAAACAAGATCATCGCCAGCGCAGAACCGTAACCATAGTACGAGTCTCGCCAGAACTGGTTAAAGACATAGATCACCAGTGTCTGCGTCGTATCGAGCGGCCCACCCGGCCCCGACCCGGCCGAGGCACGGATCGAGAGCTGGTAGATCGTGTCGAACGAGCGCAGCGAGCCGATCGACGAGATCAGCGTCACATAGTACAGCGAAGGGCTGAGCAATGGGATCGTGATCCTGCGAAACGCCTGCCAGCCGTTCGCCCCGTCGATCTCGGCCGCTTCATAAAGCTCGGGCGAGATATTGGCCAGTCCGGCCAGCAAGATGACTACGCTAAAGCCAAAATACTTCCACACCGAGTACACCATGATCACGACCAGGGCCTGGCTGGGCCCCCAGGTGATGGCCCCCCCGGTCAAGATGTCAAAGACGCTTCGCGCTTCCATCAGCCATCCCTGCCTGGGCAAGCCAAACACGTTCGCCAGGATATTGTTGATCAACCCCACGTCGCTTCGGCTAAAGAGCACGACCCATACCTGTGCCAACGCGATGGTCGCTGTAACGTATGGCAAAAAGAACGAGGTCCGGTAAAAGTCGACGCCGCGCATCTTGCGAAACAGGAGCACGGCGACCAGCAGGGCCAGCACGATCTGGAACGGGATCGACCCGATCGTCAGCCACAACGTTGTCCCCAGCGACATCCAGAACTCGGCCCGCCTGCTGCCCGGGACAACCATAGCATCCATATAGTTCCGCAGCCCGATGAATTCGGGCGTCTTGCGACCTGCAATCTCGCCCAGCCCGAAACGGTGCAGGCTGACATAGAGGGCATAGACGAGCGAGATGAGGGTAAAGATGATGATGATCAGCGCTGCGGGAGAAATGAGGAGGTACGCCTGAAGCGTGTCCCGCCAGTAGCGTCGTTCCCGGCCCCGGGAGCGCCAGGTGACGATAGCCGTCGTCAGCAAGACGCCCCCGAGCAGCACAAAGCTGCCCAGCATGAGGCCGCCAATTGCGCCCTGGTAATAGTACAACAGACCCCCGTTCCCGCCCAGGAGGCCGTGCTTTCCGCCCAGGAGGCCCGTCCAGGAGGCAAGGCCAACCAGTAGGGCGACGAGCGCGGGAAGGCCGAACAGGAATAGCACCCTGGAAACCGAGGGGTGTTGGGGCTCCGACCGTGACCGGGCACGAGGCACGACCCTTTCAGCAGACGCCATCTCTCCTCCTCTAGCGAGACTCAGGTCCTTGCCGACCCCTCGCGCGATTATAGCAGAAACCTGGATCCTGGTCAACAAACGCGCATGCCAGGATGCGTCCTGGCCCTCTCAGGAATCCCGGGTCAAGTCATAGGTGAGCAAAAGTGCCGATTCGGGGCCCCGTGACCGAGAGGGGTAGTAGCTCGTAGTAAAGCCGGTCACCAGGAACCCGGCGCTGAGATAGACCGTCCATCCCGGATTGCCGACGGGCACCTGCACGGTGATGGCCTTCAGCCCGCTGGTACGCCCATCTGCCACGCACGTCTGTGCCAGGCGAGTCCCAATCCCCCACCGACGATACCTGGGGTGCACAAAGATCTGCTCGATCTCGGCGATCCGTCCCTGCTGCCCTACGCTCATTGCCGCGAACCCAACCACCTGGCCTTGATCCACGGCAACGAACAACGCCTGTTCCGGATCGGTTACATAGTGCGCATAGCCGCCGCTCAGGCCGTCGGGATACAACTGGGACAACATGGCGACGACCTCTGCATCGGCCAGGCCTCCCCGCCGGTAGTTGACCGACCGCGCCTGGCGCCACTTGTGCAGCACTTCGCGGTGCGTGCGAAAGGCGACTTCCGGTAACTCGTTAGGAGCAAACCATCCCGCTGCGACCGCATCGTCACCGGCCTCGAGCGCGCCCCCGATCAACTGTGCGGCATAGACCAACAAGACGCCGCGGTCCTGTTCCCGTCCATACGAGTATGCGTCGAGCAGACCCTCGATCTCAACTCGCAGGTGCGTCTCCTCGAGGGTCTCTCGCACCGCTGCCTCCTCAGCCGTCTCGTCTGCCTCGACATAGCCCGCCGGCAATCCCCACAGGTCACGGCCCGGGTCCACGCCTCTCCGTACCAGGGCCACGCGCCCATCTACTTCGACCAGCGTCCCGGCGGCGACGATCGGGTTCAGGTAGTAGATGAACCCGCATGCCGGGCACACCGGACGGATACGATCGGCAACTTCTCGTTGTTCCAGCGCGCTGCCGCACATCGGGCAAAATCTAGGATTGTTGATCACGTTCACTTTCCTCTCGAGCACGTCGCATGGGCATTACCACCCTTTCTGGATCGCTGCCCAGACCTCGCTCATGTACGAGGCGACCACGACCGACCGTCCCAGCGCGCTTGCCAGGCCAGCCGGGGTTTGGTCGTCGAGCGTCCGCAGTGTGCCGCCGTCTTGACCGTCGGACGTGTACGCGGTAAACATCGCTCGCGGTACGAACACGACCTCCCCCAGTTCTCGTCCCTCCAGCGCGGCCAGCACGTCAGCGCCGGTGAGCAGTCCAGATACGGTCACCGTTTCGCCAAAGCTGTGATTGACGGCGGGCACGACATCGAGCTCGATGCTGCTTTGCTCGTACAGGCCGGTGGCCACGCTGCGCAGCACGGGTGCAATGAGCGTGCCGCAGGCCAGCGTATACTTGCCGATCTGGTGACGCTCTGCGCGCACGTCCAGAGCTGCATAGTCATCGAGGAACTGGCGCACCAGGCCGATCCCGTTCTCCAACTGCGGATAGTCGTCGTAAGCCTCGTCGGGAGGGACCGGGCGGCTGGTCAGCATGTACCACTCATCCGCCAGGTAGACCAGGGCCCGATCGTGTTGCTGTCGATAGGCACGCTGCATCGGCTCGAGCAGATCGAGGACCGCATGCGCCCCGGCGGGCGTGTGTCTCTCACAGCGACCGCGGTGGTAGCGCGTCAGCCCAACGGGCACGACGCCGATCGATTGCACCGCCGGATACCGCTGGGCCAGCTCGCTCACCGTCCGCACCAACTGCTGCCCGTCGTTCAGGCCTGGAACGAGCACGATCTGCGCGTGCACGACGATGCCAAGCCCCGCGAGGCGATCGATCTGCGCCAGGATGTCGGGGACATCCTCTCTGCCGAGCAGTTCGCTGCGAAGATCGGGGTCAGTCGCGTGTACGGATACATAGAGCGGCGACAGGCGCTGCTCTTCTAGCCGCGCCCAGTCCTCCCCGGTCAGGTTCGTCAGCGTGATATAGCTGCCATAAAGCACGCTGTAGCGATAGTCGTCATCCTTTACATAGAGCGACCGGCGGTAGCCGGGGGGCATCTGCTGTACGAAGCAGAACTCGCAGCGGTTGCGGCAGCGGCGCATCCCATCGAAGGTAGGTGCAGCAAAGTCGAGCCCCAGCGGCTGGCCATAGTCGCGCTCGACCTCGTACACGATCTCTTGATCGGCGCGTCGTACGACGAGCTCGAGTGCTTCGTCTGCGGCATAGAACTGCACGTCGAGCACATCGCGCAGCAGATGCCCGTTGATCTCTAGCAGGACGTCCCCTGGGCACAGGCCGATCGCGGCAGCCACGCTCCCCGGTGCGACGCTGGAAATGGTCCCTCCACTCATCAGGCCGGGCAATCCCTCGCCTCGACGAGCGCCAGGACGTGGCTCAAGACCTCGCCAACGGCCATGTCGGTCGTGTCGATCAGCACCGCGTCCTCGGCAGGACGCAGCGGCGAATCGCCTCGCGTGCTGTCGATGTGGTCTCGCCGGGCCAGTGCCTCGCGGATCGAGCTGTACTCGCCATCCACATCACTGCCACGCTCCGGCCGCCGGGAGGTGCGACGTTCGAACACCTCGACGTAGCGGCGCCACGCCCGTTCGTCGACCGTTGCGTCTAGGTAGATTTTGAGGTCCGCGTCGGGCAGTACTACCGTACCGATATCGCGGCCCACCATGACAATCGCGCCCTGTCGGGCGATCCGGCGCTGCTGCGCGACGAGCGAACGCCGCACGCCCGGGTACGCGCTCACCGGCGACACGTACTCGTTCACTGCCGATCTTCGCAGGTCCCACGTCACGTCCTCGCCGTCGGCATACACAGTATACTGCCGCCCATCGTCGACCGTGGGCCGGGTGACCTCCATCGTCAAGCACTCTGACAGGCGCGTGACGGCAGCTTCGTCCTCGACCAGTATCCCACGCTGCAGCGCCACCCAGGTCACGGCACGGTACATGACGCCCGTGTCAAAGTAGACGTACCCCAGCCGCTCGGCAAGGAGCGCACCGATGGTGCTCTTGCCCGAGGCAGCCGGGCCGTCGATCGCAATAGTCGATGGCATGGTCATAGACTCACCTGTCATGCAGGATCCGCCCGGTCAGTAGTCTGGCCCGGCGTTTTCCAGTCGACCTGCGCCCGCAGCCGTTCCAGCTCTGTCTCGGTCAAGCGCTGGTGTGCCCCAGGAGGCAGGTCACCCAGCTCGATCGGTCCGATGCGCACCCGGATCAGCCGCTCGACCGGATGTCCCACCGCCGCACACATGCGCCGGATCTGGCGCTTGCGCCCCTCGCGCAGCACAAAGCGCAGGTGGCTCGAGCCTGAAGGTGCCGGTCCCCACGCCGCGGATGCCGGGCGCGAGACCTCCGCCGGGGCAGTCACACCGTCTTTCAAGACGATGCCCTCTCTCAACTGCTGCAGCGCATCCTCGCCGGGCATCCCACGTACCAGGACGAGGTACTCTTTTTCGTGCTCGTAGCGCGGGTGTGCCAGCCGTTGCGTGAGCGCCCCATCGTCGGTCAGCAGGATCAGCCCCTCGCTGTCCAGGTCCAGCCGGCCGACCGGGTGCACGCTCTCCAGGTTCGGGACAAGGTCGCTCAGGTCGGATCGCCCTCGCGGGTCGTGCAGGACAGACAGGTACCCTGCTGGCTTATGAAGCTTGATGTATTGGCGCTGTGGGGCAATCTCGATCGCCTCGCCGTCGACCGTGATCCGGTCTCTCCTCGGATCGATCTGAACGCCCATCTCGTTCACGAGCTCGCCGTTCACGCGTACCCGGCCCTGGCGAATGAGCCGTTCGCTGGCGCGCCGTGAGGCCACCCCGGCCCAGGCCATCGCTTTCTGCAGACGCATCATGCTAGATCAGTCTGTCTCGCCACGTCGCGGGAACGTCTCCCGTCATTAACTCGAGCCCATCATCGAGGTAGCGCGGTTCCTGCGGGCCCAGTTCACGCGCCCAGGCCAGCATGCGACGCAGCCCTTCCTGCAAGTGAACCGTCGTCTGGTAGCCCAGCAGGCGTTCTGCCTCGTCGACCGTGCAGAACGCCTCCTTCACCTCTTGAGGCCGGGACGGCAGGTACACGGGCTCCAGCTCCGGCTCCTGCCCGTCGTAGAAGAGGCGCAGCAGCAGATCCGACATCTCGTTGATCGTGTGCTCCTCACGAGGCCCGACGTTGATCACCTTCCCGGCACACGACGCTTTCGTGCCGGCAGCGGCAATATAGGGTGTGAAATCGTCGATGTAGGTAAAGGCACGCTTTTGCTCGCCGTCGCCATAGATGTAATAGTGCCTTCCCTGCAGCAGGCGGTTGATAAAGATGCCGATCACGTTCCGGTACGGATCGGCGATGTTCTGCCGTGGCCCATAGACATTGTGCGGCCGGATGATCACGTACTCGAAACCGTGCACCTTGCTCAGGATCGCCGTCGCCCGTTCCATGGCAGCCTTGGCAATGGCATACACGTCCTCTGGTTCGGGCTCCATCTCCTCGCTAAAGGGAGGCTCCTGGGCACCGTACACGCTCATCGAGCTCGCCATCACGACGCGCTCTAACCCGTGTTCGATCGCCGGCACGAGCACGTGCAGGTAGGCCACATAGTTGCGCTCTGTACACTGGATGGGCGTGAATTGGCTGCGCCCCTCTGTAGCGTCGGCTGCCAGGTGATACAGCAACTGTGGCTTGACTTGCTGCACATAGACGCGCGTTGCTTCCCCATTGCGCAGATCGAGCTTGGTAAAGTTCGAGTCGGGGTGGATGTTACGCCA
>CAZLMZ010000014.1:0-16167 GCA_964560475.1 uncultured Anaerolineae bacterium | reverse complement strand
TCCACCGCTGCCTGCCACGCGCCCCCCTCCTCGTCGAGCGCGAGGATGCCCCGCGCACCCCGCGATACCACCACCATCTGGACGCCACGCTGGCGGACGCGACAGGCAGCAGCCAGCACCTCCTGTAGCGGCAGTCTGTCCAGATCGACCTCCGCCTGCACGTCTGGGCGCCCCTGATCCAACTGCCATAGCTCGAACAGGTTCGGCTTGAGCAGCGTCGGCGGCGCGCCTGCCCCAGCGAGCAGTGCAGGGCCGTTGGTGTCCAACAGGGTGTATGCCCCACGTGCTGCACACTGGCGGCACAGGCCCCGATACACGTTCTCCGGCATGCCCGGCGGCAGGCTACCGGCCAAAAGAACCCAGTCGCCCGGCGAGAGCGACTCGAGCCTTTTTTCGATCTCCTGCATTGCCCCCGCTGGCGGCGCAGACCCCGGCTCACGGAGGTGCGTCTCACTCTCATCGGCTGGATCGAGGATCGTGACGCTGTTGCGCGTAGCGCCAGGCACGGCGAGCAGCTCGTTCTCGATACCTGCTTCCTCCAGCATGACCGCAAACACTGCCATATCGCTCGCCCCTACCAGCCCGAGCGCAGCCACCGGCTCCCCAAGCGTGGCGATCACCCGTCCAGCATTGACCCCTTTCCCTGCCGGGAGCAGTGCGCTGTGCGCAGCCTTGAACGTACCCCCCACCCGAAAGTGCTCGACGGTCAACGTACGGTCGATCGTCGGGTTCAGCGTGAGCGTATAGATCATGAGCTTCCTCCTCGCCACTGCCCCTATCGCGCCGGTTCGTCGCACAGGACACTTCCATCCGCTGGGTTACCCTACAGCAGATTATATCATGGACACCGCTGCCAGCGAAGGCCGTCCGCGATGCCAAACTTTGAGCGGTCACGCATTGTCCCTCGACAACAGCGTAGCCCTATGCTGGGCGGCGTCACGCCGCTTCGGCGCCGGGCAGCTCGTCTGCTCCTACCATAGCTGTATCGACTTGTCGGCAGGCGTAGCATATGTCAGTTGGATTGCATATCAGCCCCCGTTCGTGTAGAATAGGTGTAGACCGTAACCGGCACGGTTCCTGGGGGGCACCACGCCTTCAACGATCGTGGCGGCGCAGCGAGCGCGGAGTACACACCTTGGAGATTCGTCCACAACTCCAGGACAAGCTGGACAGCCTGCCGGACAAGATCGGCGTCTACATCTACCGCGATCACGCGGATCGCGTGATCTATGTCGGCAAATCGATCCACTTGCACGATCGGGTGCGCTCCTATTTCCACGCCTCTGCGCTCGAGGACCCCAAGACGCACGAGCTGGTCGCGCACATCCATGACCTCGAGTTCATCATCACCGACACCGAGCTCGAGGCACTGATCCTCGAGTGCGAGCTGATCAAGAAACATCGCCCTCGTTACAACGTTCGCCTCAAGGACGACAAGCACTACCCATACGTCAAGATCACGTGGGCGGAGGATTTTCCCCGTATCTTTGCCTCGCGCCGCATGGAGCAGGACGGCAGTCGCTATTACGGCCCCTATACCTCTTCGAGCGCCGTGCACCACACGCTCGACTTGCTGCGCAAGCTCTTCCCATACCGGACCTGCAATCGCGAGATCACCGGACACGACCGCCGCCCCTGCCTCTACTATCACATCGGGCGCTGCCTGGGTCCCTGCATCGGCAAGGTCAATCGAGAGGAATACCGCCAGGTGATCGAGCGTGTCTGCAAGTTCTTGGAGGGACGCGATCAGGAGATCGTGCTCGATCTGGAGCAGCGCATGCAGGCTGCTGCCGAGCGGCTCGACTTTGAGCTGGCGGCATTGTACCGCGACCAGATCCACGACATCAAGCAGATCACCGAGCAAAAGATCGTTTCTGGCATCCGCAAGGACCAGGACGTAGTGGCCTTTGCACGCGACGACGGGCACGCCTGCGTGCAGGTCTTTTTCATCCGCAATGGCAAGATCATCGGCCGCGAGTACTTTGTGCTCGAAGGGGCAACCGGCGAACAGAACACCGTAGTGCTCGAGGCGTTCCTGGAGCAGTTCTACGACGAAGCCGCTTATGTCCCGCCAGAGATCCTCATGCCCTATAATCTCGAACAGGCCCGCATCATCGAGAACTGGCTCCGCAACAAGCGCGGCGGGACCGTCGCCTTGCGCGTTCCCAAGCGAGGGCCGAGCAAGGAGCTGCTGCGTATGGCGGCAGACAATGCCACCGAGACCCTCACTGCGCTCCGCGCGCAGTGGGAAGCCGACCAGAACCGCCAGACCGAAGCGCTGTCCGAGATCCAGGAAGCGTTCGACTTGGCCTCTCCCCCGGCGCGCATCGAGGGCTATGACATTTCGACCTTTCACGGCACGGCAACCTACGCCAGCATGGTCGTTTTCGTTCACGGTGTGTCGCGCAAGAGTGAGTACCGGCGCTTTCGCATGCGGACCGTGCACGATCACGCGGACGACTATGCCTCGCTGCAAGAGGCATTGCGGCGGCGCTTTCGGCGCATGGTCGCCGATGCCCCAGAGGAGGAAAGGCCGATCGGCCACAAAGAGGATGCGTCCTTTGCCGTCATGCCCGACCTGGTGCTGATCGACGGCGGGAAAGGGCAGTTGAACGCCGCCCTGCAGGTGCTGAGTGAGTACGGCCTCGATCACCTGCCCGTCTTTGGCCTGGCCAAGCAGCAAGAAGAGATCTACTTGCCGGGCCAGCAGGAACCCTTGCGTTTGCCGCGTGATTCGGAGGGCCTGCATCTCGTCCAGCGCATTCGGGACGAAGCCCATCGGTTTGCCATCACAGCACACCGTCGCGCCAGGCGGCGCCTGGGCCTGGCATCCACGTTGGAAGCCGTTCCCGGCATTGGCCCCAAGCGGCGCAAAGCTCTGCTGCAGACGTTTGGGACGATGGACCACATTCGAGAAGCGAGCATAGACGAGCTGTCTGCGGTGCCGGGCATGACCCGCACCGTCGCCGAGCGGATCAAGGAATTTCTCTAGACCGGAGGTCCCGCCGATGTGCCCAGTGCAACGCCGCCAGTGTGCGACGACGAGAACTCGCCTCTTCTTCACACGACTCGCACGGCTCGACGCGTCGATCCGGCACCGGGGTCGGGTCGCTGTGCGCTACGCCATATGTTCGCCAGAGCGATAATGGGGCACCCCGGGCGTGTCCGCCGTTGTCTGCTGGTCGCGCTCGCCCTGACCAGCGCCCTCCTCTGGCAGCGTGCAGCAGCCGGCCCGGTCACGTCTGTCACGTTCGCGGCGCCTGCCTCCCGGTCCCCGCTCTATCGTCTCACGGACGATGGGTGGTCCACGCCCGCGGCGTGGACCGCAGACGGCAGCAGGCTGCTCGTTCAACGCCCCGGACGCATGCTGCCCGGGCAGCAACTGTCCGAGCTGTGGGCGGTGCCCCTACACGGGGACGAGCGGCTCATCTCGGACAATGCTACCTATCCCGCACTGCACGGTGACCAGGTTGCTTATCTGCGCTACCGGGGCGACGCAGAGTGGGAGGCCGTTCGCTCGAACACGGGCGGGCAAGCTCCGACTGCGCTCGGCCCTGCAGAGTGGAAGATGCCACCCGCTTGGGTCGCTGACCAGGTCGTGTATCTCGACCAGGACAGCCAACTGCGCGGCGGCCTGACGGCAGCAGATGCTCCGGCCTCTGCCAGCCGCGCCCGTCTCGCACCCGGCGGCCGACGTCTCGCCTCGACCGGGAACGGCAGCCTGCAGATCATTGAAGGCGCCAAGTCACAGTCCATCGCCGCTGGACGGTGGATAGGCGGGCTCTCCTGGTCGTCCGATGGAGGTCGGCTGGCCTACGTGCTGGTGAATGAGGAGTCAGCCACCCAGTTGTGGGTCTGGGATGCTGTGACCGGCGTGCACCTGCTTCTCTTTGAGGAACGCCAGGCAACCCTGGGCGCGCCTGCCTGGTCGCCCGACGGGGAGAGGCTGGCCTTTGCCGTCTATCCGACCGGAAGCGCTACTGGTGGGGACATCTGGCTTGCACGCGCCGATGGCTCGCCGGCGAGACCGATCGCCCGCACGCCGACCAGCGAAGACGCGCCCTGCTGGTCGCCCGGCGGGACCTCCCTTGCCTTCCGCCTCGACGGAGATGTATGGATCGCCGACCTTGGCTCTCCCGACCTGGGGGCAGCGCTGCTCGACGCAGCACAGACCTCCGCTTCTCTCCCTGCGGTACGCGATATCTCGGTCAAAGAGCCGGTAGATGCCTCTGCTGTCGCAGTCCCCGATACGATCCTGGTCAAGCACGACGACGCGGGCAACACCTGCCGCGACCGCCCCGACGGCGCGGTTGACACGTATGACTTTGAATCGTACCTCCAGCGCGTCGTCCCGCACGAGGTGCCCGCCTCCTGGCCTGCCGAGAGCCTCAAAGCCCAGACGGTCGCCGCACGCACCTATGCGTGGCGCAAGCTGCTCGATCGCCGTGCCGAGACCCCCTACCCCGGCTTTGACGTGTGGGACTCGACGCGGGACCAGTACATGTGCGACTGGACCGATACGCGCACCAACGCGGCGGTGGATGCCACGCGTGGGCACTATCTTTCGTACGAGGACAAGGTGATCTATGCCTTCTACAGCGCCGAAGCGGGCAGCCCAACCAACTACAAGCAGCAGTTTCCTGACGTACCCTATCTGCGATCGGTCGACGACCCCGTGGGTTTCGACGAGGCGAGACACGGACATAGTTGGGGCCTCTCGCAGTGGGGCGCGTATCGCTGGGCCGCCTGGCACGGCTGGGATTACGTGCAGATCCTGACCCACTATTACTCGGGTGCGGTCGTGACGCCCGCCACCCCCGGCTGCATGCCAGTGGCAGGGCTCTCTCGTCCGTGGGCCGATCATTATCTGCTCACCGACCATGCCTTCCTGCGCGCAAACGCGGCGGACGATGCCCCCATCTCGGGCGTGACCTTCGAAGCACAGATCGATGGCAGTTGGCAGACCACCTGCACCGACACGATCGGGGCCGACGGTTGGAGCTGCGTCTGGCCGGTCGGCGTCCTATCTGACACCGTTTCGCCTTCCCTCTCCCTCCGGGCGACGGCGACGAGTGCGGATGGCGGATCAGCCACCAGCCCCGTCAGCTCCGTCGGCCTGCATCGTACGCCACCTACCGGCACGCTGACCATCTCTACCAGCACGGTGACCACCCTCAGCCTGACGCTCGGCCTGAGCGCAGCCGATCCTGCCCCCCCACTGGGGGACACGCAGGTGAGCCTGGGCGATGACAGGTGGATCTGGGAAGATACAGCCCTGTCTCACATGGGCGGCGACTGCGTCACCGATGACGCCGCTGAAGACGGGAGCGCCTGGCACGTCTCCTCCGGAGAGAGCGGCATCCTCTATGGCCCCTACACGGAGTGCCTCGCGGCTGGCGATCTGTACCGCGCACTCTTTCGGATCAGGGTCCTGACAGGGACGCTCTCCTTGCCATCCGAGTTGGCCAAGCTCGATGTCACGACCGATCAGGGCAGCACGCTCCTGGGCGTGCGCTACCTGCAGGGCACCGACCTTGGCGGGACAGACTATGCCGAATTCTCGGTCGATTTTGCCGGGTCAGCCTCGCCGATCGAATTCCGCGTCGCCGCTCGCGGGATCGCCGATCTATGGGTCGATCGCGTGCGGATCGTCACCTACCCGGATCAAGTGCCCCCCGAGATCGTGTGGACCCTTCCGCCGCGGGAGGGGCGTACAGTCGTCACTGCCAAGTACGTCGACCCGGCCGGTAACCTCTCTGCCGACGTGTCACTGCCCGTGTGGGTCAAGGATGTCACATCTCCCGGTGAGTGGCGCGCCTTTCAGTGCACCGGCACGGGATGTGTCGTGCAGGTACGTGACTGCATTGCCGGGCTCGACGCCAGCAGTGCGAGCTACCGTGTTTCTACCGATGGGGGGCTATCCTGGGGGGACTGGATGCCCGCTGCGTGCAGCGGGGCCAGCGGGTCGCACGATTGGGAGACGGTTGCAGCAGGGCCGCTCACGGCTCTTGGCTCCGGCGACGTACAGCTCCAGTTTCGAATCCACGACGTGGCCCACGTACCAAACGAGTCGGTGAGCCCGGCTTTTTTCCTATGGCACGCCTATCTCCCTGCAGTTTGGCGCGAAACACCATGATATCGTGTCTCTTGCCCCAGTTAAGACAACAGCCCTCTCACCCAAGGTGAAAGGGCTGTTGTCCGCGTTATAAAAGCCGACGCCCGCTCCGGTCAGTGTCCCATCCGGTGCAGGTGCAGGCTCAACCAGGCCATATCGGTCTCGTCGATCGTTGGCTCACGGTCCTCGTATGCCGACACCAACCAGTCGGCCAGTGCCTCCTGCAGGGCATCGCGGCACTCTTCTACCGAGCCGCCGGTCGCCCATATGCCGGGACACAAAAAGACGTCGCCGTAGTAGCTCCCATCTTCCAATACCTGATAACGCGCTCTAGCCATCGCATGATAGACGTACTCGGTCATCGCCACAGCAGCGCGTGCCTCTTCAACCACCGGGCTTACCTCCGTTCCTGGTCCCTCGTGTCGAGGGGCCCATCTGCCCGTGCTGGCTCGTCTCGTGGCGTTTCCCACACCGGCCAGGCCATCGCCAGGGATGGCAGGGCAGCTTCTTCATCCTTCTCCTTCTTGTGCGATATATAAACTCGGACGCGCTCGCTTTCTGTCTCATTACCTGCTGCATCGACGGCAGTGACGTGGAACAAGTGCGTCTCGGTGTATCCGTGCGAATCTACGATGATCCCCATCCCTCCGTCATACCACATGGACGTCTGCCCCAACTCAGGATCGTACAGCACCTGGCGCTGCGGGTAGCGCTCCTCGGTCACAGTCCCGTCCTCGTTGGTGATCGTCCGCGTCGCCCACACGGTTCGAGAGAGATAGTACCGCTCGACGACCGTCCCATTTGGGCGTGTGATCGGCAGCGTCACGCCCACCGGATCCGGTCCCAGAGTGGGCATCGTATCCGACATCGTGATCGTCCACGCCTTGTTATAGGGGGGCACCGTCGAGGTCGCAAACGACTTGCCGTCGACGTAAAAGTCCACGCGGTCTAGCGACACATTGTCGCCTACCGTCGCCTGGACGTTGATCCATTCGTCATCTTCCAGGGTGTAGGCCATGCCCTCTTCGGGATAGTTCATTTCCAGGGCCGGCGGGCTGTTATCCACCGTTACCTGGATCACGTCCTCGCGCACCGAATCATCGTTACCGATGACGGTCAACCGCAACGTATAGAGTCCATCCATCTCGGACACGTTCCAGTATTCCATCAGGCCGTTGCTGAGCTCGGAAGGATGATCGCCCCCAATCTGGACCCATTGTTGTGGGTCGAGGCCCTGACCATAGTCCAGCCGCCAAAAGCGTACGTTGTTGCGCGCATTGCCCATGATCTCGACCAGTCCGCTTACATAGCCAAACATGGTCGGTTTGACGATCGCCACGTCTTCTGACGACCGGTCGGCGGTATAGTCGTCATACTCGGTCGGCGGCTGCGGGATCCCTGCTTCGCGAACCCAGTCATCTGCCTCTGGCGGATACACCTCATACACGCGCTCCTCCACCAGCTCGGGAGGCGTATTCGGCGTCGCCAGTTTGCCCGTCTCGCGATTCACAGAATAGGCCCGGTGCACGTTACAGGTAACCATCGGTTCGGTTCCGGCGATGAACTTTTCTACGACCACGCTCGGGCAGTTCTCGTTCGGCAACATCCCCGAGACGGCGCACACGCGCGCCTCGGTGATCCCCGGTGGGCGCTCGAACGGCACTACCGGCAGGCCTTCGTGCGCGGCCTGCATCACCGCGTTCCACACGTGCGCGGCACCATAGCTCCCGGGAACGTGTTCCATCGGGCTGTTATCCGTATTGCCCATCCACACGCCCGTCGCCACCTGGGGCGTGAACCCGATGGTCCACGAATCGTCCCAGTTGTTGGTCGTGCCTGTCTTGGCAGCCACAGGCCGGTCCGGCAGTACGAGCTTGTTGTTGGCACCAAAAGACCACGAACGCGCGAGGTTATCGGACAGGATATCATCCATCAAGTAAGCCAGCTTCTCATCCAGAACCCGGCGCTCCTCTGGCTGCTCGTAGGACCAGATCGTCTTGCCATCGTGGTCGTCCACGCGTTTGATCGCCACCGGATCCAGCTCGCGGAAACCCATCTCCTGCTGATCCTCGGGGATCGACACACCGTACTGCACGCCTTCATTGGCAAACACGCTGAACGAGTACACCATATCGATCAGCTTGACCTCGCCCCCTCCGAGGGTCAAGGCCAGGCCATAGTAGTCGAGGTCTTTGCGCAGGGTCGTGATGCCCATCGCGTGCGCCGTCTTGATCACGTTGCCGATCCCGACCGCTTTCATCATCCGCACCGCCGGGATGTTGTACGATCGCTGCAGGGCGAGGCGTAAGCGCTGTGGCCCGTGGTACGGTCGATTCCCTTGGGCATCAGGATAGTTCTCAGGACACCACGACGGATCGTTGGGATTAGGACACGTCCGCACGTCGAGAAGCATATATGCTGGCGTATAGCCTTGCGACAGCGCCGTGACGTAGGTAAACGGCTTGAACGAGGATCCCGGCTGTCTCAGAGCCGTCACGACGTTGACCTTGCCATCGATCTCGTCGTTCCAGTAATCCAGGCTGCCAACCATCGCCAGGATCTCGCCGGTCCGCGGCCGGATGCTCACTACCGCGGCGTTGTTGACGTTACGCCCCTCCCCGGTGAGTTCAGCGACCCGCTTCCGGGCAGCTTCTTCGGCCGCCGCCTGTAGATCGAGATCGATCGTCGTATAGACATCCAACCCGCCCCTGGCGATCGTGTCCTGGTCGAGGATCTCTGACAACTGGTCGGCCGCGTACAAGGCAAAGTGCGGCGCGATCACGTCAAAGCGGTCGGCGACGCCCCCCTCCTGAATCTCGATCGGTATCTCTTTCGCAGCCTCGGCTTGCTCCGGCGTCAGGAATCCCGTCTCGGCCATCGCGTCCAACGTCAGTTCCTGGCGCCGCTTGGCCCAATCCCAGTTGTCGATCGGGTTGAGGCCCGGATACTGCGGGATCGGTGCCAGCATCGCCACCTCGGCAAGGTTCAGCTCGCTCACCGACTTGCCAAAGTAGATCCGTGCCGCCGACTCGATGCCGTAGGCAAAGTGCCCATAGAAGTTCAGGTTAAGGTACCACTCCAGGATCTGGTCCTTTGTGTACTCGCGCGTGATCGCGAGAGCCAGGATTACTTCCTTGATCTTGCGCGAGTACGACTTTTCGTAACGCTCTTCTGGATCGATCAGCACGTTCTTGACCAACTGCTGGGTCAGCGAGCTGCCACCCTGGATATCTCGACCACGCAGATTACCGATGAACGCGCGTCCCAGGCCCGCAACGTTGATCCCCGGGTTGCTGTAAAAGTCACGGTCCTCAAGTGAGATCGTCGCCCACTTGGCCGTCTCCGGGATCTGGTCGATGGTCAACCAGATCCGGTCGCCGAGAGGATTGGCCTTTTCGTAGATCAGCACCGTGCCCGTGCTGTCATAAAACCGTATCGTCTCGAACTCTTCTTCGACGACCTGAATCTCCTCGGGCGCGGGCAAGTCCCGCGTATAGTAGGCCCAGACGCCAGCCACGGCACCAACGCCGGAAGCCAGGACCAGGACCACCGACAGCAGCGCGACGCCAAATGTCCCACCAGTCAGGCGGAACAACAGCGCCGCCCCACCAGCACGCCGTTCGCGGCGCTCCAAGCGCCTGCGGCGGATATAGACGATCTTGCCCCTTCTCATATTAGCCTGCTCTCTCCCAAGCGAGACAGAACGCGCCCCGCCTCTTAAGTGGCGTCCTTTTATAGCAGAAATCCAGTCAGCGCGCAAATGGGCGCGCTTTCGTTCGAGAGTTGTCAGCGGATTTTGTTATGGTATAATAGTGTCACGCTTTGCATCTGTAGACACATTCGAGAGAGAAGGGTGGATGGCAGAGACCCGAGTTGATTACCTGCTCACTGGCGGCACCGTCGTCACCATGGATGCGGATTGGCACGTTTTCCGTCCCGGTGCAGTAGCCGTTCGTGGCACGGACATTGCAGCCGTGGGACCCGAGCACGAGGTGCGATCCGCCGTACAGGCGGGCGAGATTTTCGAATGCACCGATCAGGTCGTCATGCCGGGCCTGGTTGATGCACATACGCACGTGCCGATGAGCCTCCTGCGCGGGCTGGCCGACGACCTGCGGCTCGACGTGTGGCTGCACGGCTATATTCTGCCTACAGAGGAACGTTTCGTAAACCCTGGTTTCTCGCGCCTGGGCACGCTGCTCGCCTGCGCCGAGTTCATCCGCGGTGGCGTGACCTGCTTTGCCGACATGTACTACTTTGAGGACGAGATCGCTTGGACGACGGCCGAGGTCGGCTTGCGCGGCGTGTGCGGGCAGACGATCATGAAGCTGCCCACACCCGACGCGACCAGCTACGACGAGAGCCTTGCCTCCTGCCACGAATTCATCAGCAACTGGCACGGGCACGAGCTGATCACTGCCGTCCCAGCACCTCATTCTCCCTACATGTGCACGGCAGAGATCCTGCAAGAAACCGTGCGCATGGCCCAGCAATACGACGTGCCGCTCCTGATCCACGTTGCGGAAACGGCGCTCGAGGTAGAGGAAAGCATCGAGCAGAAGGACATGACCCCCGTGCGGTGGCTGGAGAGCATAGGATTGTTCGAGGCCAAGATCCTCGCTGCGCACTGCGTTCACGTCAACAACGAAGACATGCACATCCTGAGCACACACCGCGTCGGCGTGGCTCACAACCCGACCAGCAACCTCAAGCTGGCGAGCGGGTTCGCGCCGGTGCTCCAGATGCGCGAGCACGGCGTACCGGTTGGGATCGGCACGGACGGTACAGCCAGCAACAACGACCTCGACATGTGGGAAGAGACGCACATCGCCGCGCTCCTGCCCAAGGTCACCAGCAACGACCCCACCGCCCTTCCAGCACCTATGGCGCTGTCCATGGCCACCATCGAGGGTGCGCGTGCCCTCCACCTCGACCATCTCATCGGCTCGCTCGAGCCAGGCAAGCGCGCCGACCTGATCGTGGTTGACGAGCGCCGCGTACACCGGGTCCCCCGGTTCGAGACGACGGGCCAGAACGTCTATTCGCGGATGGTGTACAGTGCCAAGAGCACCGACGTTTGCCACGTCATGGTAAATGGGCAGCTCCTGATGCGCGACCGGGCACTGCTCACGATCGACGAAGAGACCGCGCTTTCCGAGGCCGAGGATCTGAGCAGGAAAGTGAACGTCTTTTTCGTCGAACGCGAGAAGGACCTGCTCAACAAGCTGCTGGCGATCGGCGGCCTCGACCGGCAGGAGACGTTCGAGGTACAGGTCAAAGCACACATCCCGAGCGACGTCAGCGTGTCTACCTGGTTGGAACATCCTGACATTACCGTGACCCGTCATTCAGAGCGCAACCAGTACGACACCTATTTCTTCTTTGACGGAGACAAAGGACGCATTCGCTACCGCGAAGATAATGTCCTGGGACCTGAGAACGAGGTCACCCCGATCTACAACCTCGTCTTTACCGGGCCCATCGTCGAACAGGAATACGACAACTCGGTCGTGCTGACCCGCTCGCGCTATGCCAGCCACGCCGACCGCAGCCTGCGCTTTTACCGGGAATACTTTCAGCCCGCGACGGAACGCGAGATCATCAAGCACCGTCACCGCTATCACGTCCGCTATCGCGGCATGCCCTTTGTGATCAACGTCGACGAGATCATCCAGCCTCCGCAGGAGGGGCTGTTCATGGAGATCAAGAGCCGGACCTGGTCCGCGAGCGATGCCGTCCGCAAAGCCGAGATGATCGGCGAGATGCTAGACCTGTTCGGCCTGACCACGGAACACATTGTCCGGCAGGATTATGCAGATCTGGGGACGAGAGGGACCGGTCGATGACCGACAGGCCGATCTTGGGCATCGATCTGGGCGGCACCAAGATTCGCACCGGGCTGATCGACCGGGATGGTACAGTTTTGTATAGCGACTACCAGCCTACCCGCGCCAATGAGGGGCCAGAGAGCGTGATCCGGCGCATCATCGCGGGAATAGAGCGCGTGCTGGGCCAGGCCGGTCTCGGGCACGACGGCATCTCGAGCATTGGCATTGGTGCACCTGGGCCGCTGGACATCCCGCGTGGCCTGCTGATCGAGCCGCCCAACCTGCCCGGATGGCACGACGTGCCGCTGCGCAACATCATCCAGGCACGTATTGGCGTACCCACCTACCTCGAGAACGATGCCAACGCCGCCGCTATCGGCGAGTATCTCTATGGCGCAGGTCGAGGCACGCGTGACATGATCTATGTCACGGTCAGCACAGGCATCGGCGGCGGGCTGATCCTGGGTGGGCGTATCTACCACGGATTGAGCGGCGGGGCAGGTGAGATCGGGCATATGACGGTCTTGCCTTACGGCCCGCACTGTGGCTGTGGGAATCGCGGCTGTCTCGAGGCGCTCGCGTCAGGAACTGCCATCGCCCGCGAAGGCCAGGAGCTGATCGCCCGGGGTATACCTACGGCGATGGGCAGCCGCGATGGCGGCGAGGTCAGCGCCAAGGACGTGGTCGATGCGATGTACAGAGGCGACGCCTACGCGGAACAGATCGTGACGCAGGCCATGGCTTACCTGGGCATTGGCATGGCCAACCTGGTCAACTTGTTCAATCCAGAGCGGATCGTCATCGGCGGCGGCCTGAGCGCCCTGGGAGATGGCCTGCTCATACCCGTTCGACGTGCGATTCAGCTCCGCGCCTTTGCCTCTGCATCTGTCCAGGTCGCCGTGGCGCTGGCCCAACTTGGGCCCGAGGTGGGCATTGTCGGGGCTGCAGGCGCAGCGTGGATGGCGGTGCAGCAGGCCTAGCGAGCGGATCATCAATGCATCCTATCTTATTTCGGATTGGTACATACATCGTATATTCCTATACCATCACCCTTGCCTCAGGCATGGCCATCTGCACGTGGCTCGCCTATCGAGCCGCACGTGCCCGGCTCGCAGATCCGGTTGTGCTGCTCGACGGCGCGTTCTGGGCCCTCGGCGGCGGGCTCGTCGGCGCGCGGGCGGGGTATGTATTCGCAAACTGGGCATACTTTGCCGCTCACCTGGGTGAGGCGATCGACGCAAGAGGAGGCGGGCTGTCCTGGTACGGAGCGTGGCTGGGTGGTGCGGTCGCAGGCGCGGCATGGTACGCGCTGCGGGACCACTTCCGTCCCCCGCTGCCCGACTGGCGCATCCTGCTCGATCTCGTTGCACCAGGCCTTGCCCTGGCGAGTGCGGTTGGCTGGCTCGGCTGCCTGCTCACTGGCGCGTGCTACGGTGCTGAGGCGGAGGGATATCGGGCCCCGCTTGGCTGGGTGACGGGGTACATGCCCGACATCTATGGCGTAGAGCAAGTGCGGTTTCTCACCCAGCCGATCATGATCGGCTGGTGCCTGCTCTTGTGGGGTGTGCTGCAACTGCGCCCAGGTGCATTGCGTCGACTGCCCAGTGGGGTGACCTTTGCCTTCTACCTGCTGCTCTATGCGCTGGCCGACGGGGCGATCTGGTTCCTACGAGGTGATGGTACCTGGCGCTTTTACCTGTGGCCTGCACAGTGGGCCAGCATCCTTCAGATCGGCGCCGCGCTGGTCCTAATCGTGCACGCCTGGGCCGAGAACAGACAGCGACGGCCCACTACGGCCCATAGCCCGTCCGTTGGCTGAGCAGCGAATGACTGTTGGATCCGCGAACGGCGACTGGATAGCGAGGGGCAACAGATGAAAGACGGAGCAGGACGGATCATCACCCTGACCACAGACTTTGGCATGCAGGATGGCCACGTGGGCGCCATGAAAGGCGTCATGCATTGCATTGCGCCGGCTGCCCAATGGGTCGACATCTCGCACGACATCCCGCCACAAGACATCCAGCACGCCGGTTTCGTGATCATGACCGCCTATGCTTTCTGGCCTGCAGACGCCATCCACCTGATCGTCATCGATCCGGGAGTAGGCAGCGAGCGGCGGGCTGTCGCGGTCCAGACGACGAGGGGGATCTTTGTCGCTCCCGACAACGGCGTGCTCAGCTACGTGCTGTCCCGCGAGCGGGTGATCAAGGCTACCTCACTGACCAACTCCCAGTACTGGCACCACCCGGTGAGCCCCGTCTTTCACGGGCGGGATATCTTTGGACCGGCTGCTGCTCACCTCGCTGCTGGTGTTGAGCTGTCGGCCCTGGGTTCCCCACTCGGCGAGGAGGAGCTGGTCCGCTTTCCTGTCCCGATGCCCGAACGCCACAACGACGGGCGCATCACCGCGCACGTGCAGCACGTCGACGCCTTTGGAAACTGCACGACCGATGTACCCGGCGACTGGGTCCGCGCACGAACGCACTGGCAGGTAACGGTGGGCCAGCACGTGATCGACGAGATTGCCCACACCTTTTCAGACGTGCCTCCCGGCGCGGTGGTAGCCCTCGTCGACAGCACTGATTTCGTCGCCATCGCCGTTCGCAACGGGAATGCCGCTAGAGCGCTGAACCTGAGCATCGGTTCTGTCATCGCGCTGTCGCCCAAGAATACCTTACCAGGAATACCATCATGAGCCAAGACCGCGTCGTTGCACCCCAGAGAAAACCAGGCGAGACCAACACCGACGTAGCCCTCCGCCCGAGAAACCTGGACGACTATATCGGGCAAGAGGTGATCAAGGAACGGCTGCGCATCTTTCTCGATGCGGCGCGCGCGCGCCAAGAGTCGCTCGAACACGTGCTTCTCTATGGTCCTCCCGGATTGGGCAAGACGTCGCTCGCGCACGTGATCGCGGCAGAGATGGGCGTCAACATCCGCATCACCTCCGGCCCGGCGATCGAGCGTGCCGGCGATCTGGCAGCGATCCTGACCAACCTGCACAAGGGCGACATCCTGTTCATCGATGAGATCCACCGCCTCGGGCGCGTCGTCGAAGAGATCCTCTACCCGGCGATGGAAGACTATGCCCTGGACATCGTCATCGGCAAGGGGCCAGGGGCGCGATCGATCCGGCTCAGCCTGCCGCACTTTACGGTGATCGGTGCCACCACGCGGCTGGCCCTGATGACCGCGCCGCTTCGGGCCCGATTCGGCGTCACCTACCGCCTCGACTTTTACTCGCAGGCAGCGATGAAGGCGATCGTGGAGCGCTCGGCGCGCTTGCTCGACGTGCCCGTCGATACGAGCGGCGCAGTCGAGATCGCCCACCGGGCGCGAGGCACGCCCCGCGTGGCCAACCGGCTGCTCAAGCGGGTTCGAGATTATGCCCAGGTACGCGCCGAAGGCGAGATCACCGGGCTTGTCGCCCGTGCCTCTCTCGATCTGCTTCAGGTCGACCAACTCGGCCTCGACGAGATCGACCGCCGCGTGCTGGAAGTGATCATTGTCAAGTTCGAGGGTGGGCCCGTAGGCCTCGAAACCATCGCCGCCGCAATCAGCGAAGAGCCGGACACGATCATGGACGTCGTCGAGCCCTACCTGCTTCAGCTCGGCTTTCTCGACCGGACGCCGCGGGGACGTGTGGCGACGCGCAACGCGTACGATCACCTCCACATCGACTACCCGGAGCGAGCGGAGCAGGGCCGGCTGCTCTAGCGGCGGAGGGATACGATGAAACGAGCAGCCGTTGGCTAAAGCGATCGTGCTCGACGCAGAGGGGCGTCACCTGTCCCCTACCAGTGAGGACAAAGCCCGGCGTCTCGTCCGCCAGGGCAAAGCAGAGTTCGTCCGGTCCGAGCCGCTCACCATCCGTCTGACCTACGAGGTACAGATTCCCGCGGCGCCCCAGTCCGAGCCAGAGCCGCTGCCAGGCAAAGGCAGGCGCATCCTGCTGCAAGTTTGCTGTGCCCCGTGCGCGACCTACAGCGTACAGCGCCTCCGGGAGCTGGGCTTTGCCGTGACCGGCCTCTGGTACAACCCCAATATTCACCCCTTCAGCGAGCACGAGCGCCGCCGTGAGACGCTGGTCCACTATGCCGCACAGATCGATCTACCCGTGATCTGGGAACCAGGATACGACGTCGTCAGCTACATGCGCGCCATCAGCGGGCACGAGCGCTACCGCGAACGATGCCGCATCTGCTACGAGATGCGCCTGGA
>CAZLMZ010000013.1:1413-27345 GCA_964560475.1 uncultured Anaerolineae bacterium | reverse complement strand
TCGAGTACTTTGCCGCGCTGCCGGTGCGCCGGGGGCTGCTGGTCCTGGCTGTGGCGTTGGCGTTCTTGCTGCTCTCCCTACCTTCGTTGCTGGTGACGCTCGTGGTTGGGACGTGGATCCTCGATATCCGGATGGTGCTGCACCCCCTGCTGGCCCTCGTGATACCGGCGTGTGCACTGCCGCTCTCTGGCATTGGCGCGTTCATCGCGTGCCGTGTGCGCGATCCGAGCCAGGGCGGGGCATTCTCATTGTTGGCAACGATCGTGATGGCGGCGCTCGGACCGGTGGTCGTGCCGCCCAGCCGTTTGCCGCAAGCGATGATCGTGTTGGGATACCTCAGCCCGGCAACGTATGCTGCTTCTGCATTCAGGCAGGCGCTTCTCGGCCCGGTAACGTGGCGGATGGGCCTGGACCTCGGGGCCCTGGCATGCACGACGGCTGTGGTCTACCTGCTGGTGGGGCGGACGATGGACTGGCGGCAACGTTAGACCCAGGACGCTTGAAGGGATGGGCCTTGCGGTCGAAGGTCACTACTTCGGACTCACCGATCGTGCGCGCTCTCAGCGAACGGGTATGTTGCGCGCCCTGAGGTAGGCTTTTACCTCGCCGATCGACAGCTCCCCATAGTGAAAGAGGCTGGCTGCCAGGGCAGCGTCGGCGCCACCCTCGGTGAGCGCCTCGGCAAAGTGAGCGAGCGTCCCTGCACCGCCGGAAGCAATCACGGGGATGCGCACCTGGTCGGCGACGCTGCGCGTGAGCGGAATGTCATAGCCGGCTTGCGTGCCGTCGGTGTCCATGCTAGTGAGCAGGATCTCGCCTGCGCCCCTGCTCTCTGCCTCGCGGACCCATTCCAGGACATCGATGCCCGTCGGCGTGCGCCCGCCGGTAACATAGACTTCCCAGCCCGATGGTGTCTTGCCCGTGCGCTTGGCGTCGATGGCGACGACGATGCACTGCGCTCCAAAGCGCTGGGCACCTTCGCCAATGAGAGCGGGACGGCGCACCGCGGCAGAGTTGATCGAGATCTTGTCCGCGCCGGCCAGCAGGATGGCGCGGATGTCGTCCACGGTGCGGATCCCGCCGCCCACGGTAAAAGGGATGAACACTGTATCGGCAACCGCACGGACCATCCTGCGCACCGTGTCGCGCTTTTCGTGGGTTGCAGTGATGTCGAGAAAGACCAGTTCATCGGCGTGAGCGGCATCATAGATCTGAGCCTGCTCGACGGGATCGCCTGCATCGCGCAAGTCGAGAAAGTTCACGCCCTTGACGACTCGCCCATCCTTGACGTCGAGGCAGGGAATAATGCGCTTGGCCAGCATCAGGCCTCCTTTGCGGCGGCGATGGCTTCCGGCAGATGGACGTGGCCCTTGTAGATGGCGCTGCCAATGATCACGCCGGCGACGCCCATCGATGCCACCTCGCACAGTGCGCGAACGTCGTCGATCGAGGAGACGCCCCCCGAGGCAATGACCTGCAGCCCCGTCTGGGTAGCCAGCGATGCAGTGGCAGAGACATTGACGCCGCTCAGCATGCCGTCACGCGCGATATCGGTATAAATCACCGTCTCGATGCCGCGCTGCGCCATGTGGCGACCCAGGTCCACTGCTGTGAGATGCGAGGTCTGCTGCCAGCCGTGCGTGGTGACCAGGCCATCCCTGGCGTCGAGCCCGACCGCCACTCGCCGCCGCCCAAACCGCGTGACGGCCTCAGAGACAAGCTCGGGCTGCTCCACGGCGACCGTGCCGAGGATGACGCGCGAGACGCCCAGATCGAGGAGCACGTCGATGTCTGCCAGGCTGCGCACGCCGCCCCCGAACTGGACCGGCACCTCGACTGCGTCGACGATACGACCCAGGCAGCCCAGGTTGATCGCACCCCCTGTCCCTGTTTCCTCCGGACGGAGCATTCCGTCAAAGGCACCATCGAGGTTGACGATGTGCAGCCACTCGGCTCCCTCGGATGCCCAGCGATGCGCGACGGCCACCGGGTCGTCGCCATAGATGGTCTCTTCGGCCGCTTCGCCCTGTCGCAAGCGGACACACCTCCCTGCGTGCAGGTCGATCGCGGGATAGACGATCATCTGCCCTTCCTCTCTACCACGCCCGCAAAATTGCGCAGCAACTGCAACCCGACCTCCTGGCTCTTTTCGGGGTGGAATTGGGCGCCGAACACGTCATCCAGGCCGGCCATCGAAGCAAAGTCGACGCCATACGCCGTGGTCGTCAGGATGCGATCTGCTTGGGCGGGTACGACGTAATAAGAGTGTACGAAATAGGCATAGCTATGGTCGTTGATACCGCGCAAGAGCGGGTGCGTTGCCCCGTGCGGCGTCAGGTCGAGCTGGTTCCAGCCGATATGTGGTACCTTGAGTTCGCCCTCAAAGCGCACAACGCGCCCCGGCAGGATCCCCAGACCCTCGTGTTGGCCCATCTCCTCGCTCTTCTCAAAGAGCAACTGGAGGCCAAGGCAGATGCCGAGCAGCGGCACGCCAGCGCCGGCCTGCTCGCAAATCAGGTCGGCCAGGCCTGCGGTGCGCAGGTTGTGCATGGCGTCGCCGAACGCACCGACGCCCGGCAGGACGAGGCCGTCAGCATCTTGCAGCTCACCGACCTGCGCAGAGATCACAGCGCTGACGCCGATGTGCTCGAACGCCTTTTGCACGTTTCGCAGGTTGCCCATCCCATAGTCGATGATTGCGATGTGCATAATCACAGCACTCCCTTGGTCGAGGGTACAGCACCTGACCTTAGAGGATCGATGGCAACCGCCTGACGCAGGGCACGCCCAAGTGCCTTGTAAAGGGCCTCGATCTGGTGATGGGTGTTCTCGCCGCAGATCAGCCGGGCATGGAGGGTCATCCCGGCGTGGTGTGCCAGGGCGCGCAGGAACTCGCTGACCAGCTCGGTGTCGAACGCGCCAACGCGTGCTGCGGAAAAGGGGAGATCCGCGACCAAGAGCCCGCGATTGGAAAAGTCCAGCGCGACCATCGCCAGGGCCTCATCCATCGGCAGCAAGCAGTGACCGTAGCGCGTGATGCCCGCCCGGTCGCCGAGCGCCTGGCGCAGCGCCTGGCCGAGGGCGATGCCCACGTCCTCCACCGTGTGGTGCGCGTCGACGTGCAAATCACCCTCTGCGTGCACGACCAGGTCGAGCATCCCGTGCGCCGCGACATGGCTCAACATGTGGTCAAAGAAGCCAACGCCGGTGTCGATCTGCCACTGCCCGCTTCCGTCGAGCGCCAACTGGACGCTCACCTGGGTCTCGCCGGTCCGGCGCTCGATGCGTGCCTCTCTCATCGTTCCTCCCTGCACAAGGCCTCGATCACGCGATCGTTTTGCTGGGGCTTGCCGACGCTGATCCGGATACAGTCCTGGAGGCCGGGCGTACGATAGTACCGTACCAGGATGCCGCGCGATTCCAGCGTGGCCTTGAGCGCGCCCGCGTCCCGCCCCAGCACGCGGTTCAGGATGAAATTCGAGTGGGAAGGATAGGGGCGCAGGTAGGGGATGCGCTGCAGCGCGCCATACAGCCGCCCTCGTTCCTCCACCAGGATCTGGACGCGTCCCATCAGCGTCTGTAGATCGTCGAGCGAGGCCAGCACAGCCGCCTGGGCAGCGGCGTTCACGTTGTACGGCTGCTTGATCTTGTACAGGTGGCCTACGATCTCGCTCGGAAAGACGCCGTATCCGACCCGCAGCCCGGCAAGGCCGGCCCACTTGCTAAAGGTGCGCATGACGATCAGGTTCGGGCACGCCGGTACCAGCGGGGCAAAGTCGATGCCGCCGAACTCGACGTAGGCCTGATCGACGACCACCACGGCGGGGAGGTCGAGAAGGCGGTCGAGCGTGCCTCGATCGATGATCGAGCCGTCCGGGTTGTTGGGTGAGGTGACAAAGATCAGCTTGGGTAGCCGCTGTGTCTGCCGGAAGACGGCCTCGATCGCGTCGAGGTCGAGCTGAAAGTCTGGCTTGCGCGGCACCGAGATCGTCTGTGCCCCCGCGACGCTGGCGAGAAACGGATACATGCCAAAGGTGGGCGGGCAGTTGACGATGCTGTCGCCTGGTTGGACGAAAAGACGGATCACGATGTCGAGCAGCTCGTCGGACCCCGTGCCGAGTACGAGGTGGGTCTTGTCGACGCCTACGTAATCCTGGAGCGCATCTCGCAGCAGGGTGTGGTTCGGGTCCGGATAGATGTGGTAATAGGGATAACTGGCGAGGGCGGCGATCGCCTTGGGCGAGGGCCCGTACGGGTTTTCGTTGGCGTCCACTTTGACGATCTGATCTTCCGGAATACCCAGCTTACGGCTGAGCACCTCAAAGGGCACGATCGGTGTGTAGGCTGCCATCTCGTAGATGTCGGGCCGGATCAGGGCGGCAACCTGCTCTGTGTCTAGCATCATCCTATTCCGATCACAGGTTCAACTGCTGGCGAAAATAGTCGACCGTCGCACGCATCCCGCGATCCAGGCTCACGGTGGCTTCCCAGCCGAGGTGAGCCTTGGCCTTGCTGCAGTCAAAATAGCTGACGCGAATGTCTCCGGGCCGCTTGGGTGCAGGGATGATCTGGACCTCGTAGCCGACGATCTCGGCGAGCTGCCGGTAGAGCTGGTTGACCGACGTGCCTTCGCCGGTCGCGATACAATATGCTTCGCCGCTACCTCGGTCGAGGGAGCAGAGGTTAGCGCGAGCGACGTCCTCCACGTACACATAGTCCTTCTGCTGCTCGCCATCCCACTCGATGCGCACAGGCTCCTCCAGCAGGAAAGCGCGGGCAAAGATGGCGATCACGCCAGCCTCGCCGGTGGGATCCTGGCGCGGGCCATACACGTTCCCGTAGCGCAGTGCAGTATAGTCGAGCCCGTGCATGGCCTTCCAGAAACGGAGATAGTGCTCGCCTGCGAGCTTGGTCGTGCCATACGGCGACTCGGGGTGCTGCGGCGTCTCTTCGTCGACCGGCATGCGCCTTGCCGTCCCATAGGTCGCGGCGGAGGAGGAATAGATGATCTTGTGCGCGGCAAAGCGCGTGCAGCACTGCAGGACGTTGATCAGCCCCAGTGTGTTCACCTCGGCGTCGTACTTGGGCATCTCGGTCGAGATCCGGACGCTGTGCTGGGCGGCGAGGTGGCATACGACCTGCGGGCGTTCTGTGGCAAAGACGTCGCTCAACGCCTTGTCGCGTATGTCGACCTTGTAGAACCCAGCCTCTTCGGGGACGTGCTCCATCCGTCCGCCACCCCGTTCCCAGAGACTGTCGACGATGCAGACCTCGTGCCCTGCCTGTAGCAGGCTGTGCACGACATGGGACCCAATAAAGCCTGCACCGCCTGTGACCAGAACCTTCATCGCACGTGCCTCCTTTTGCCTTTACGATATGTAAACCATCAGCCGGCAGATGGTTTCGGTTCGTCACGACGCCTCGCGATCGCTGCTGCGTGTGCTGTGAACCCCTCAGCCCTGGCGATCGCGATCGCCGCAGGGGAAGTGCGGCGGATGGTCGGTTCAGCAGGCGCGAACACACTCGTGATTTTCAGGTAATCCCACACGTTTGCGGGCGAGGAGAAACGTGCTGTCCCACCGGTGGGCATGATGTGGCTGGGTCCAACCACATAGTCGCCCAGCGCTTCTGACGAGCGTTCGCCGACGAACACGCCCCCGGCATTGCGCACCTGGCCTACCCAAGCCCACGGGTCGCGGACTAGCAGGCAGAGGTGCTCGGGTGCATACTCGTTGGCCAGTGCCATAGCCTGTGCCAGGTCGGACGTGACTATGATGCCGCCCTGGCCCTGCAGGGACTGGGCAATGATCTCTGCGCGAGACAAGTCCTCGATCTGCCTCGCCACTTCCACCTGCACGTGCTGGGCTAGCTCGGCGGATGGGGTCAGGCAGATGGGAGAGGCGAGCGCGTCGTGCTCGGCCTGCGCCAGCAAGTCTGCCGCGACCAGAGCAGGGTCTGCGCCCCCGTCTGCGATCAGCATCGTCTCTGTCGGGCCGGGCAGCCCGTCGATCGCAACCTGGCCGTACACGCGGCGCTTGGCGAGGACAACGAACAGGTTGCCCGGTCCCCCGATCTTGTCCACGCGCCGGATGGTTGCCGTGCCATAGGCCAATGCAGCGATGGCCTGGGCGCCGCCGATCTTGTATACGGCGCTCACGCCTGCGATGCGCGCCGCAACGAGGATAGCTGGGGCGGAACGGCCCTCGGCGTCCGGCGGGCTGGTGACCACGATCTCGGAAACGCCGGCAACCCGGGCAGGCACCGCTGCCATGAGCAGTGAGGAGGGGTAGGGGGTGCGCCCGCCCGGCGCATAGAGGCCCACCCGCTGCAGTGGACGGATAATCTGCCCCAGGGCGCCGCCCTCCTCGTCCCATTCGACCCACGACTGGCGGTACTGTCGCTCGTGGAATGCCTGCAGGCGGTCGGCGGCGAGCTGGAGTGCGTCGCGCAACGCGGCTGGCGTCACCGACCACGCCGCATCGATCTCTGCTTCCGACACGCGCAGCGTTTCCAGGTCGGCGCCCTCGATGCGCCGCGTATAGTCGAATAGGGCAGTGTCGCCGTGTGCACGTACGTCTTGCAGGATCTGCGCCACCGCCTGGTCGGGCGTGAGCGGTGCGCCGAACACGCGCTCGATGCTGGCCTGTAGGGCAGGGGTGACCTCTACCTGCTCCCACGACTTGCGGCGCAGCACGCTCTCACGTGCCTGTTCGAGATCGGTGATCACGCGGATTAGGTCACTCATCCGAGCTCCTCTTCCCTGGCGGCCGGCCTTTCACGAAGATCGTGCCGCCCGGACCGCACCGCCGGGCGTATCTCTGGTCGGGCACCCGGCGACGATACGCGGGCGTGGCGCCAGTGCAACAAAGAAAAAGGCTGGTTCGTTTTCGAAACCAGCCGTGGTGAGACGAAATTCGACGTCGAACGCCAACAAGGCAGGCTAGTCCCGCCTCACCTGTGAGGGATGGTGATGGTACTGAGCGTTCGGACGCGGTAGATCATTCAGTTGGCCACTGCACTCGAGTCGCATCCTGACCTCCCCCGCAAGCTGCCGCTATCCTATCACAAGCCCCGGGAATTGTCAAACCACAGGCCGATCGTATGGTTGCTGTTGCATCTACTGCGCAGGCCTTCCCAGGTGCCTGAGAAGGCCTGCACAGGCTAGTTGAGAGTATGTCGCCAGCTACATCCGGTCTGGGATCATGCTGGGCGCCCAGTTGTTCTCGACGTTGCCCTCGTCGCGGAGACTGGTCAGCCAATCCTGGAACATCTGCTGGCGCCGGTTACCCTGTTCTGTCTGGTCGAGCGGCCGCACAGCGTGTTCGACGACCTGAATCACGGCCGTACCATAGTCGGTGGGCACGGGATCGGGCACCAGGCCGGGCTCTGCCTGGAAGACGATCTCGGCAAAGAGCGGCCCAAACTGCGAAGAGAGCTCCTCCTTGCCGTACCACCCCACGTCGTACATCGTATCTTCGGGGCTCACGGGCCGCATCTCGCGGGCCAGGATCTCGATCACGTGGTAGCCAAAATCGGTCTGTACGGGCTCGGGGTAGAGGCCGATATCGGCCTCGAACACGACCTGATCGAACGCATCGACCATCTGCCCGCGTCCGAACCAGCCAAGGTCACCCCCATCGTCCTTGTTGCTGGTGTCCGTGGAAAGCTCGGCCGCGAGCGCGGCAAAATCCTCGCCATTCGCCAGGCGCTGTAGCACCGCTTGGGCCTCTTCCTCGGTGTCTACGAGGATGTGACGCGCGTGGGCCTCCATGCGCTCCCCGGCCTGGTACTCGCTGATTCGCTGTGCCGCGGCGTCGGCGTCGGCCGCTGCCTCGTATCGGAAGTGGACCTGCTCTTCCTCGGTCGGTACATCCGTGACGACAGCCTGCTGCAGCTTGTCGCGGAGCACGTTGACCTCTGCCATCCCACGAACGTAGGATTCGCTGACACGCGCCATATTGAGCACGTTCTTGACGAACAGATCATAGTTGGCCTGGTAGGCCTGTTCGGTATCGGGCGTCGGGGTCGGCTGTGGCGTCGCCCCTTCGGGCGTTGGCGTGGCGCTCGGGTCTGCCGTCGGCGTCGCCGTCGGCGCCGGAGCATCACGGTAGTGTTGGAACCACGTCTGCTCAAGCTCGATCTCGATTTCGTCCGGCGTGGCCGAGATGTCGCGCTTGGCCGCTTCCTGGCGGATGAGCTCCTCTTCGATCAACTGATCGACGATCATCTGATGGATCGCGTTTGGATCCTGGCCTTCGTTGCTCTGAAAGACGTCGGGGCCCAAGGCATAGTAGTAGTAGCGGACGCGCTTCTGATAGTCACTTACCTTGATCGGTGTGCCGTTGACGACCGCTACGGTTTGCGTCGCCTGTGTAACCAGGCTGACGCCAACGAGTCCGACGATGATGACGGCGGTCGCTATCAGGCCGATCCAGATCCAACGCAACTGCCGCTCCTCGCGGCGGCGGTGTGAGAGCTGTTTCTTTGTCGGCTTGGCCCTTACTGGCTTGCTCTTGGCCATCTGTGACTCCTAAAACCAGGTCCTTACCTGGGCATGATACAGAACGCGGGCACAGGACCCGCCAGGGTTCGCCTATGCCCGCAGATCGAGTTTTCACCTGTCAGCGCGCGTGGTTACCGGCGCTCTGATTATCTGGACTCTGACGTAAAGCTGTGGTCTGCCGTGTACGGAAGCAGCGCCATAAAGCGCGCGCGCTTGATCGCCCGCGCCAGGACACGCTGATGCTTGGCACAGTTGCCCGTCTGCCGGCGGGAGCGGATCTTGCCACGATCGGTGATATAGCGCTCCAGCGCATCGACCTGCTTGTAGTTCAGGTTTTCCACCTGTCGTCCGACGCAGCGCGACGTGCACGCCGTCGACCGCGCGCGGCGGCCTCGTCCTCCCGAGCGAAACCGGCCGCGCGACGAGCGGCTGCTGCGGCGATCGCCCCCGGAGCTGCCTCGTCCCTCACTCGACGACCTGCTGCGCTGATCGCGATTGTTCTCTTCTGACACTGTGTGTACCTCCTGGAATCGCTCCTGCCCACCGGCAAGAGCGTTGGTCGTATGCTCTCACATTGTGCAAGGCCGGTCTCGATAGGGCAAGCGCTGTGTTCGGTTCGCCCGCTGACCGGCGGTACCTAGGCTTCGCCCAGGGCGACGATATCCTGTGCCACGACTTCGGCCCAGGCGCGGTCCTCGCCCGCATCGTCGACCCACCGCCTCGTCTTTACGCGGCCCTCGACATAGACGAGCTGACCTGCTGCCAGGGACTGCCTGCAACTCTCAGCCAGCTCTCCCCAGGCGACGACGTTGAACCAATCCGTGTCCTGGTGTCGCCGCCCATCCGATGACAGCCACGTGTACTCGGTAACGATGCTGAAAGAAGTGACCGGCTTGCCATCTGGCGTGTAACGCATCTCTGGCGCTCGCCCCAGGTGACCGATCAACGTCGCTCTGTTCAGGCCTAGGACCACTTCCCTCTCCCTACTAGGGTGCCTATGAATCGCGGCGGATGACCATATGCCGCAAGACGCTATCTGAAAGCCGCATCGTTCGTTCCACAGTTGGGAGCACGGTGCTCTCAAACTGGCCCTGGATAAAGTAGTAGAAGCCTTCGTTGACCTTCTTGATCGGGTAGGCAAGGCGGCGACGTCCCCATGCCTCTACGTTCTCTACCTGGCCGCCCTCGCTCGTCAGGATCTGAGAAAGCTGCTCAATCAGGGCCTGTTGAGCGTCTTCCTCGACTTCCGGGCGCACGATCAGCGCCACCTCATAACTGTTCATCTCGCGGGGTACTCCTCTCTTTGGGTTTGCTCCTGGTCCAACGTGCCAGGAGTAGAAAGAACGAGGTGACCGGAGAGTGGCATCACTTCCCAGTGTCCTCGTTCCGCGACCTTGCATTTATACCATAAATGGCCTGCTTTTGCAAGCCAGAGCGCTCATTTCCGAGCAAAAGCGTGCCATTCCGTGCCCTAGGCTAGCACCTGGGCTTGCGTGATCCAGTCGTTCACTTCGCTCATCGGGGGCAGGCGGGTGACGAGCCTGTGCTCCAGGTTTGCAGTCCGCAGCTTTTCGTAGAGGTCCACGGGCGTGCATTGCGCCAGGTCGGCCACGGTGCTGATACCCGCATAGTCGACGAGCACGCTATATTCGCCGTCGATGCCATCGATGCGCATCAGGTCAGCGCGGTGGACCCAGCGGGCGATCAGCTCCTGACCGATCTCGGTCTCGCGGGCCAGTTGTTCCTGACCGGCCAGGTCACGAGCGCGTGACAAGAGCTCCTCTGCCGTGCGGATCCCGGCCCGCTGGTGAAGCGCCTGGGCATAAACCTGGCCGATGCCGGCGATGACAGTCAGGTCCTGGCCCTGCGGTGACGTCGCCTGCGTGGCTTGGTACTGGTCGAGGAGCTCGACCTGGCCGGGCAGCTCTCCCTTGCGAACTGGCTTGCCGCTGGTGTATAGATCGAGGTGGATCACGAGATCGAGCACGTTCTCCAGCGGGATAACGACGCGCCCCACGAAAGCGTAGTTGAGGGGCTCAAAGGTGATGACGGGCAGTTGCTTCATCAGGTTGTAGAGCAGGATGCGGTCCTGTTCGCTCCGCTGGGCCAGAGTCTGCAGTTGGGCAAGCAGCCGCTGCAGACGGTCGGCCAGGCCCGATGCTTTCTCTTTCAGGTCCGCGAGGTCGCGCTTTCCGAGCTGCCAGCGTTCTTCTTCTGTCAGGGTGTCCAGGTAAAGCTCGACGGCGCGCTGAGGCGCATCTTCTGCGAGGAACTTGTCCATCGTTCTCCCTCCCCTTTGTGACCGGTGAGACCAATTAGGTTCATTATATCAAGCTTCTATGCCGATGACAACACAGGGGTGGCTGTCGGCCCCTGCCCGCTTTTGACCGTTTGAGAGAGGTATAGTACAATGATGGCGCTTCACAGGGGTCGAGTCTCCTTCGGGGACATGGCACGCGGCAAACAGGTACGGGTGCAAGGCCGATACCAAACCAAGGTCGCGAGGAGGATGGTGTGGTGGAATTCGTGCAGGTAGCTACCAGGGACCAGGTTCCGCCCGGAAGCCGATTGGCCGTCTGGGCCGGTGGGCGGAAGGTTCTGATCTACAACATAGGCGGCGAGTATCACGCTACGGACGAGCAGTGCACGCACCGTGAATGTTCACTGGCAGAGGGTCTGTTCCTAGGGCAGGTGGTGCACTGTCCGTGCCATATGGCGAGTTTCGACGTGATCTCTGGTGAGGTGCTGAGCGGACCGGCGACCATCCCTTTGCCCACGTATCCGGTCAAGATCGAAGGCAACCGGATCCTCGTCGGCATCGACGTCACAGACGTGATATAGCCTACGCTTCCAGATACGCCCAAGGAGGACGGCATGACAGATACGGGTCAGGAGATCGATCAGATTCTCAAGCGCGCTATCGAGTTCGAGGAGCAGGCGCGTGATTTCTACCTGGATGCAGTGAACAGGGTCAAGCAGCCACACATCAAGGATGCCCTCCGCGATCTGGCACAGGAGGAGGTCAAGCACAAGGACCGGCTGCAGACGCTGCTCGACGGCGATACGCAGACCCTGGTCGCCGTCCAGAAGCGGGGCCAAATTCAAGATCTCAAGCTGGCCGAGTACCTGGTATCGTCTCCGCTCGATCAGGACGCGACCTTTCAGGATGTGCTCGTGGTGGCGATGCATCGCGAGCAATCCTCGCACGAGTTCTACAGTACGATGGCTACCATAGCCGGAGAGCCAGCGACCAGAGATCTCTTTGAGTTTCTGGCGGAGGAAGAGCTCGCTCACAAGAACAAGGTCGAGACCCTGTATGACGAGGTAGTCTACCAGGAAAACTAGGCCTGGCTGTTCGCGTTCTGAACGTGCTCACCCAATGATAGGAGGATGACTGTGCAAAAGTGGGAATGCCTGGCGTGTGGGTATGTATACGATCCAGAGGTTGGCGATCCGGATGGGGGTGTCGAGCCCGGGACCGCCTTCGAGGACCTACCCGATGACTGGGTCTGCCCGGAATGTGGCGTGGGCAAGGACATGTTCGAGCCCCTAGATTAGCGATAGGTGTGGCGTTCACCTATATGTGCGGTGAATGCTGAGGCTGACCGATTGCAGCCCGGTCCTTGCCGCGCGATGCCTGCGCCGAGGGAGTCTCGCAGGACATTGCGCGGCAATTTGCGTCTGGTGCACCGCCGGGCGTAGGGTCGGCAGTGCGCGCGGGAGGGATCATGTTCGTCAAGCAGTTCCGTACAGGCGGCGACCGCAACTTTGGCTACCTGGTTGCCGATGAGGCAACAGGTACGGCTGCCGTGATCGATGCTTCCTATTCACCGGAGCAGATCGTCGAGTTCGCACGGGAGCACGACTACCAGATCAAGTACGTGTTCAGCACGCACGATCACTATGATCATACGAACGGCAATCGCACCATCGAGCGGATGACCGACCGGGCCGCGCTGCTGTATGGGGACATCGATCCGCACACTGGCCTGCAGATTCGGGATGGGACGCGCCTGCCGTTGGGCAATCTGGAGATCACCGTGCTCCATACGCCCGGCCATACGGACGATGCGATCTGTGTCCTCGTGGGCGGGGCAGTCTTTACCGGAGATACGCTGTTTGTCGGCAAGGTTGGGGGAACGGACTTTGGTGCCGGTGCACGTGCCGAGTTCGACTCGCTCCACGGCAAGCTGCTCTCCCTGCCTGGCGAGACGCAAGTCTATCCCGGGCACGACGTTGGTGTCGCTCCCGCATCGACCATCGCACACGAGCGTGAAAGCAACCCGTTCCTGCTACAGCCCGATTTCGACTCGTTCGTGTACCTGAAGCGAAACTGGGCCGAGTACAAGCGGGAGCACGGCATCCAATGAGCCCCTGGTACGAGGACAGTTTTGGGCACGAGTACCTGGAGCTGTACGCCCACCGTGACGAGGAGGAGGCACGGTCGGATATCGAGGCGATCGTGCACCTGCTCGATCCGCCGCGTGACGAGCCGCTGCTCGACCTGTGTTGTGGCGCCTGCCGGCACCTGCTCGTGCTGCGTGAGATGGGTTTCACACAGTTGGTTGGGCTCGACCTATCCGAAGAACTGCTGGAGGCCGGTGCCTGCCAGTTGGCGAGCGAGCGGGCTGCGATGCCGAGGCACCCTTGCCCAGGCGTCGAGCTCGTGCGATCGGACATGCGCGAGATCCCCTACCGCGACCATTTTGCCACAGTGCTCTCGTTGTTCACCTCGTTCGGCTACTTTCGGCGTGACGAGGAGAACGCCCGGGTGTTCCGCGGCGTGCTGCGTGCGTTGCGGCCTGGCGGCCAGTTCCTGATCGACTATCTGAACCGCGACTATGTGATCGCCAACCTGGTGGAGCGAGACGAGGCGACGCTGGCGGACCGCCATATCGAGAACGTCCGTTGCTTGACCGAGGGCTGCCGCCGCGTGGAAAAGACGACCACGGTCACGGCCTCCGACGGGAGCGTGCGCAAGTTTCACGAGTCGGTGCGGATGTACTCGCGCCAGGAGATGGTCGAGATGCTGCGCGCGGCGGGGTTCGTGCATCCAAGGTGCTATGGTTCGCTGGACAAGGATGAGTGCTCAGTCGAGAGCAGACGGCTGATCTTGATCGCTGTGAAGGGCACGGAATGATCGTTTCGCTCGACCCTCAGCAGATACCGGCAGCGACCACCGGCCCCCTGTATCTGGACTATATCGACGGACGGGAGAGGGCGAGGCCGTTTTTTCCCTACGGCCCGCACGACCTACGCGCCGCACTGGAGGCGCGCAGCGCATACTCCTATCCCCGGGCGGCGGTAGTGCCGTTGCTGCGCGTCTACAATGCCGGCCTGGGTGCCTCATCTCGCACTCTGGCGAACATCGATGCCCTAGCTGATGAGGGCACGATGTGCGTGATCACGGGCCAGCAGGCCGGCTTTCTCGGCGGGCCAGCCTATACCTGTCACAAGATCGCAACCACGATCCGCCTGGCAGCGGAGATAGAGGCGTCGTTTGGCGCGCGGTGTGTGCCGCTCTTTTGGCTGGCGAGCGAGGACCACGACCTGGGAGAGATCAACCACGCGTACCTGGCGCAGCCTGATGGCGAGATCGGGCACGTTGGTTTCGGGTGGTCAGACGAAGGCAAGCCGATCGCAGCCCTGCCCCTCGACGACCGCATCATGCGGGCGTTTGAGGCGTACTGGGCGCACGTGTCGCCGGGTCCCTACCTGGACGAGACGCGCGAGCAGTTTGCGCCGCGCGCTGACGAGGACTATGCCTTGTGGAATGCGCGCCTGTGGTCCGAGTTGTTTGCTGAGCATGGCCTGGTCCTCGTCGAACCGAGGGTCATTCGTCCCCCGGCCGGCGAATGGTTCTCGCGTGTGCTGCACTCGATCGCCGAGATCCAGCATCGCGTGGCTGCAGTGTCCCGGCAGTTGAGGGAGGCCGGCTATGTGCCCCAGCTCCAATCCGAATCTGCCGGGCAGCTCTACACTTTCGACGAGCGAGGGTATCGGGTCCGTGTGGCGGATCCGGAGCGCCACGTAAGGGATAGCGCCGCCCACCCCGAGCGGTATTCGACCGATGCGGCTCTGCGACCGCTCTTTGCCGACGCGATGCTGCCGATCGTGGCGAGTGTGCTCGGGCCCGGCGAGACAGCCTACCACGGCATGCTGCGTCCATTGTACGAGCTGTTCGAGCTGCCCCAGCCGCACGTTTTCCCGCGCAAGAGCTATACGCTGGTGGCAGCGGAGGAGGCGGAGCGCATCGCGGCGTATGGCGCCAGCGTGCAGGATCTGCTCTGCGAGCGGATGCCCGCGGATGTCGTGATCGAGAGGCTCGTGCCCGATGGAGAGCGCGAGATGTTCGAGGCAGTGGAACGCGCTGAGGCTGCGGCCCTCGCTCCATTGTGGACCTACGTCCGGTCCATCGATCCCGGCCTGGGCCGGACGATGGCGCAGCACGTGGCCCGGACACAGCGCAGCCTGGCCAATCTGAGGAAACGCGCTTCCCGTTTGCGGCTGGGACAGATGGGTTACTCCAAGGGCGAGCTGCGTGCACTGCGAAATGCGCTGCTGCCGCGCGGGCGATTGCAGGAACGGGTGCTGCCGCTGCCCCATTTCATGATGCAGCACGGGCGTGCGCTGTTGGGCACGCTGATCGAGGCAGGTGACCTGCACGACTATCGGCACGACGTACTCATCCTGGACGAGCGGCATGCCTGATATGGACGTCATGGCCTTTGGCCCTCATCCGGACGATATCGAGCTGGGCTGCGGGGGGACGCTGATCAAGTTGGTCGACGCCGGGTACAGCGTCGTATTGGTGGACCTGGTACAGGGCGAGCTCGGCACGCGCGGCACGGTAGAGACGCGGAAAGCGGAGGCGGCTCACGCGGCCGAGGTGATCGGCGCCATCGCGCGCGAGAACCTGGGCCTGGAAGATGGCAACATTCACACCAGCGATGCGGCCAAGCGCGTGGTCGCGGATGTGATCCGTGCCTACCGTCCCCGTGCAGTATTGCTCCCATATTATGAGGATCGCCATCCCGACCATTATCACGCCAGCGAGCTGATCTACGATGCTACCTATCTCGCCGGCCTGCTGCGCTATGAAACGGCGCATCCGAACTATCGCCCGGCGAAGGTGATCTACTACATGGGATGGTATGAATTCGAGCCGACGTTCATCGTCGACATTACTGCGGAGCGAGATCGCAAGATGGAGGCGATCCAGGCGTATTCGACCCAGTTTACGGCCCTTGATGCGTCGTACGAGGAGACGGTCCTGACCTCGCCAGGGCACCACTGGCTGGTCGAGCACCGCATGGCGCACTATGGTGCGATGGTCGGCGCTCGCTATGGCGAGGGGTTCCTGATCCGAGGCAGGCTGCGGGTAGACGATCCGCTGGCCCTGCAGTTCGAGTCCTTCTGACTCGATCGCGATGTGGCACGTCTCGATCACACCCGCGTCGACGATGGGATTCGGCTGGTAGTGTGAGGGAGGAAGCTGTGCGTATTGGCATAACCTGTTACCCAACCCATGGCGGGAGCGGGGTGGTGGCGACAGAGTTGGGAAAGCACCTGGCGGAAAGGGGGCACGAGGTCGCCTTTATCAGTTACGCCACCCCCCTACGCCTGGGCGAGCTCCCGCCAAGGGTGAGCTTTCACGAGGTCGACATCGTCGAGTACCCCCTGCTCAAGAACTTTCCGTACACGCTGGCCCTAGCATCCAAGATGGCAGAGGTGGCGCGCGCCAAGAGGCTGCAGATACTTCACGTACACTATGCGATCCCGTTTGCGGCGGCTGCGCTCTTGGCACGCGAGGTGGTGCCCGATTTGGATCTCAAGGTGGTAACTACGCTCCATGGGACGGACGTCACGCTGGTCGGCAGCAATCCCTCTTTCAAGCTAGTGACCGCGATGACGATCGAGCGCTCGCACGCGGTGACGGCAGTGTCTGGCTTCCTGCGCGATGCAGTCTATCGGCAGTTTGGGGTGCAGCGGGAGATCGAGGTCATCTATAACTTTATCGATCCAGAGCGACACGGCGGGCCAGCGCCGCCATGTATCCCGCCGCGCAACTGCCCGGAAGAGTTCACGCTCATGCACATCTCGAACTTTCGCCCGGTCAAGCGTTTGGGTGACGTGATCCGGGTCTTTGCACGGGTACGCGAAAAGCTCCCAGCGCGCCTGGTGCTGGTTGGCGATGGACCCGACGCCGGATTGGCTCAGCAGTTGGCCCAAGATCTGGGCGTGCTGGATCGGATTCACTTTACCGGGGTGCTGGACGGCGTGGCGGACTTGTTGCGCGAGGCGAACGTACTGCTCTTGCCCAGTGAAACGGAGAGTTTCGGGCTGGTGGCGCTGGAGGCAATGGCCAGCGGCGTGCCCGTCGTTGCAACGAACGTCGGCGGGCTGCCGGAGGTCGTGGAACACGGGGTGACCGGTTTCCTGGCACCGCTGGGTGACGTGGACAAGATGGCCGAGTACGTGGTACAGATCCTGTCCGACTGTGCGACGTGCAGGTCCTTCTCCAGGGCAGCACAGCAGCGCGCCCAGCAGCACTTTAGCTACCGGGATATTGTGCCGCAGTACGAGACGGTGTACGAACGTGTGCTGGCTCGAGATACGCGATCAGAGACAGAGGAGGTGGGTGATGGATTGGGTGTCGTTCTTGAGGGTGATGATCGAGGATGAAAAGGCCGCGATTGCCAAGTACCGGATCGCGATGGAGCATGCAGAAGCGCCTGAGCTCAAGTCGGTACTGGCCAAGCTGATGCACGAAGAGGAATTCCACGTCGACTTTTTGGGGCAGGAGATTCGCCGTCTCGAGTCATAGCTGTGCCGGGGCTCGGTGCCCCGGCCTCGTAGTGGATCAGACCCATACACCAAGGAGGGATTCGATGGGCCAAGATGCAGCGATGCTGGCATTACAGAAGGCGCTCGATCTGGAGCAGCGGGGGAAGGCGTTCTATGAACAGGCAGCAGGACGAACGGTGGATGAGAAGGGCAAGGCCATGTTCAGTTCCCTTGCCGACGACGAGGTGCTGCATGCCGAGATGATCCAGCGCCAGATCGATGCTCTCGATGCAGGCAAGGGTTGGCAGGCGCCCGGTGTGGCAGCGGAGGGCGAGGTCGACCTCGACACGCCGCTGTTCCCAGAGGGCAAGAGGGGGCTGGAACAAGCCGTTCAGCCGGATGCCAGTGACCGGGATGCGCTTCTGTTTGGGCTCAAGATCGAGAGCGACACCTTTGACCTCTACCAGAAGCAGGCCAAGGCATCCACCGATCCGAACGCCAGGCAGATGTACGAATACCTCACTGCCGCCGAGCGCACTCATTTCAACTTGCTCATGACCAACTACGAAAGCCTCTCTGGCTACGGGGGCTGGGTCTAGCACGTGGCGAGGTACACTTGGCAGCGGGTGCCGCCGAGTGTACCTCGCTAGCCTCATATCGGCTTTCGGTGCAGCCGCTTTGTCCGGTGCCGTCGCTGCATCTCTCCTCTTGGAGCGGCACAACTGTGCTTCTGCCGAGGTGTTACTGTAAGTAGGTCGCGGTGGGTGCGGCCGCACGCCTGTGCTACGGACGACCGGCTTGCGATGGAGGAGCGCATGGTCCACATTGTCACGGACACGACTTCCGGGCTGTCGGCAGAGATCGCAGAGCGGTATGGTATTCCTGTGATCCCGCAGATCATCAACTTTGGCCGGGACTCTTACCGGGAGTGTGAGGAAATGGACTCGGCGATGTTCCTGGCACGGCTCGTCGAGTCGGATGTGTTGCCCCAGACGGCAGCTCCGCCACCAGAGTGGTTCCACGAGCCCTTTCAGCGTCTTTCCGCTGATGGGGAGCCGATTCTGTGTATCCATCCTTCGTCCAAGGTTAGCGGGACGGTCCGGTCGGCGACGATAGCCAAGCAGTCCTTTCCAGAAGCGGACATCCGCGTGATGGACACATTGTCGATCGGCGGCCCGCTGGCCTGGATGGTGACCAAGGCAGCCGAGTGGGCGGATGCCGGGGTGGATGCGGACACGATCTGGGCACGCCTGGAGGACATGCGGGCGCGGCAGCGCATCCATTTCACGGTGGATACGCTCGAGTACCTGCAGCGGGGCGGGCGCATTGGTGGTGCCAAGGCGCTGGTGGGGAATCTGCTCAGCATTCGGCCGATCCTCGACTGGGTCGACGGCCAGATAGAGTCTCTGGCGAACGAGCGCACGCGCAAACGTGCGCTGCGCACGATCATGCGGATCGCGTTCGAGGCGGCGCCCCATGACCGGGACCCGCTGTTTTCGGTGATGCACACAGCGGCGCCAGATGTAGCCCAGGAGATGGCCGACCAACTGCGCGAGGAGTTCAGCCAGGCCAGCGTCGTCATACAGGCTCTGGTTCCAGCGATTGTGACCTACGGTGGCCCGGGCGCGATGGGACTGGGGTATTTCGTGTAGCTACAGTGGAGGAGAGAGACAGTGCGGATAGTCAAGCTCGACACGAGTCGGACACGCGATGCACAACGTTTTGTGATGTTTCCGTATGAGCTGTATCGTGGGTCTGAGTACTGGGTGCCGCCTTTGCGCTCGGACGCGCGTAAGCAGGTTGATCCCCGGCGTAGCCCCTTCTTTCTACATTCCGAAGCCGACTTTTACGTGGCAGAGGAGGGCAACGACGTCGTGGGCCGCATTGTGGTGATGGAGAACCGCAACTATAACAACTATCACAAGGTGCGCTATGGCTTTTTCTTCCTGTTCGACTTGATCGATGACCAGCGCGTCGCGGACGCACTCTATGGGACGGCGATCGATTGGTGTCGCGAGCGAGGGCTGACGCGGCTCATTGGGCCCAAGGGGTTCACGGTCTTTGAGGGGATGGGGATCCTAGTGGAGGGGTTTTCCCAGCTTCCAGCTATGGGCGTGCCCTACAACTATCCGTACTATGGGCCGTTGACAGAGAACGCCGGATTCGAGAAGGAGGTAGACTTTACCTCTTACCATATCTACATTCCAGACTTTACCCTGCCCGAGCGCGTGGCACGCCTGGCAGGACAGATCGAGGAGCGTCGTGGTCTGCGCGCCCGGCCCCTGCGCACGATGGAAGAGGTCCGCGATACGGTGATGGAGCTGGTAGAGGCGTACAACAGTGTCTTTACCGAGAACTGGGAGTACGTGCCGGTCACGCGCGAGGAGGCGGATGCCGTGGCGGCGCAGATGCTGCAGATCACGCGCCCAGAGATGGTCAAGGTAATCGAGAACCGTGACGGGGAGCTGGTCGGTTTCCTGCTCTCGTTCATCAACATCGGCCGGGCCATGCAGCGTTGTGGGGGGCGACTCTTTCCCTTCGGCTGGTTTCACCTCTTGCGAGGGCTGCGCAGCAGCAAGTACGTGGACGTGAACGGTATGGGCATCTTGGAGGAGTACCGCGGCCTCGGCGGGAACATCATCATGTACAACGAGCTGTACAATTCGATCGGCCGGAACGGTCGATTCGAGCACGCCGATATGACACAGATGGCCGATTTCGTGGTCAACATGCTCTCCGATGCCAACACGCTGGGGGGCGCGCCCTACAAGGTGCATCGCGTCTATCGTAACGAGATCGACTAGAGAGAACGGTAGGTTAGCTTCGTACCTCCGCCTTGAGCGCCTTGAGCCGCTTCATGACGTCGTTTTCGCCGCGCCCGAAATAGTCGTAGAGAGTGACATACTCGGCATAGAGTCGATCGTACACTGCCTGATGGTCGGGGATTGGCTCGTACGTCACGTCCTTTAGGCGCGCCATGCGCTGTGCGGCCTCTGTGATGGTGTCGTACCCACCTCGCGCGGCACCGGCTGCCACCGCGCCGAACATGGCGGAGCCGAGGGCGCCAGCCTGATCGGTGTCCGCGACCACAATCTCACGGCCGGTCACGTCGGCATAGATCTGCATCAGCAGCTTGTTGCGGCCCGGCAAACCGCCGGTAGCTACGATCTCGTCGACCGCAACGCCGCTTTCTTCGAAAGCCTCGATGATGACGCGCGTGCCATAGGCCGTGGCCTCGATCAGGGCACGGTAGATCTCTTCTGGCTTGGTGGCGAGGGTGGCGCCGATGAGCAGGCCAGTCAGGTCGACGTCCACCAGCGTGGAGCGGTTGCCGTTCCACCAATCGAGGGCCACGAGGCCACTCTCACCCACGGCAAGCTGCGCTGCCTTGCTCTCGAGCAGTTGGTGCAAGCTCATGCCGCTCGACATAGCCTCGTCCGCGTACGTGCCCGGGACGCAGTTCTCGACGAACCAGGCAAAGTGATCGCCGACGCAGCTCTGCCCGGCCTCGAAGCCAAAGTAACCGGGGATGATACCGTCCTCGACCACGCCACACATGCCGGGTACACGCTTTTCTTCCTCGCCCAACACCATGTGGCAGTTGGAAGTGCCCATGATGATCACCATGCGTCCCGGCTCGGTTACGGTGGCAGCGGGCACGCTGACGTGTGCGTCGACGTTGGCCACGGCGACGGCGGTGCCGGGCCGCAGGCCGGTCCACGCGGCTGCTTCCTCTGTCAGCTCGCCCGCCTTTTCGCCGATCGGATAGATGTCGCGGCTCATCTTGTCGTCGACGACGTGCTCGAAGCGGGGATCGAGCGCGGCGAAAAAACGCTCGTCGGGATAGCCCTCGCGCTTGGACCAGATCGCCTTGTAGCCGGCGGTGCAGGCATTGCGCTTTTCCTCGCCTGTAAGCTGCCATGTGACCCAGTCGGCGGCTTCGATCAGGCGGTCGGCGGCGTCATAGGCGCCTGGCGCCTCGTCGAGGATCTGGAGGGCCTTGGAAAAGAACCACTCGGAGCTGATCTTGCCTCCGTAGCGGCTGAGCCAGGACTCGCCCATCTCTTCTGCCGTCGCGTTGATGCGGTCGGCCTCGGGCTGCGCGGCGTGGTGCTTCCACAGCTTGACCCAGGCGTGGGGGTTGTCCCTCCATTCGTCCAGCGCACAGAGCGGTGTGCCATCGGCAAGCGTGGGCATCATCGTGCACGCGGTAAAGTCGATACCGATGCCGATCACGTCGGCAGGATCGATGCCGCTTTCCTCCAGGACGGCCGGGACCGCCGTCTTGAACACGCTGATATAGTCGGCTGGGTTCTGCAAGGCAAAGTCGGGAGGCAGCTTGGCGCGGCTAGTGGGCAGCACGTCGTCGATTACCCCATCGGCATAAGGGTGGACGTGCGTGGCGACCTCACGCCCGTCGGATACGTCGACCAAAAGGGCGCGTCCAGACTCGGTGCCAAAGTCAACGCCGATCGTGTACTTGGCCATGCATGCCTCCTATAGAGATGTGCGGGAAGGGCGATCTCGGAACCTGTCAGGCGAATTGTACACAAAAGGCATGCGTGGCGCAAATGGGGAATAGCAGCCGTTAGCGGTGCTGCACTAGGGCGTCGTGGTCCTCCTCTCGCCAGTCTAGGACGGCGCCGAGCATGCGACCAACGGCAAAGCCGGCGAAGGCGATCACGTAGGGAACGTACGCCACCCACCAGGCATCGATTGCGACCACCAGGTCAAACAGGACGCCCAGCAGGATGCCGATCAGGCCGCCCAGCAGTGTGCCAAGCCATTTGCCCGGTATCTCACGAACCGCTCCGGCGAGGGTGAGCTTCTCAGGCTGGTAACGCGAAGAAACTCGGTGCTGAACCTCGCGCCTGTTGGCCATCGGATCGCGCAACTGCAACTGGCGGTCGCGAATGCGCCGAAGGCGCTCGACCTCGTCATCCCGGCGGCTCATTTCGACACCTCCCTCGGCTCGTGATGCGGCAGGCGTAGCTGGCTTCACTTTCATTCTAGCATGGGTATTGCCCCGGCGCAATCCTGCGTACTGGGCCTACGGAGCGCGCTAGGGGAGGGGCTGTTGGATCGCTATCGACCATGTTGTCTTTTGTGCGATCTGGTGCTATACTGTCACTCGTCGCCGTCGGTGTACGCGAGCGACGAATGAGGACCGCCACCCACGTTGTGACCTCAGGAGCCGGGCATGCTCGCCGCAGAGCGTCAAGCACGAATTGCTCACCAGATCAGCCACCAGAGAAGCGTCACGGTCTCTGAACTCAGCCAGCAGTTCTCTGTTTCTGACATGACGATCCGCAGGGACCTGCAGCGCCTGGAGGAGGAGGGCCTGCTGGTGCGGACGCACGGCGGTGCGGTGGCTCACCTTCCCGAGCAGGACGCAGCGTTCGGCGTCCGCGAGCAGTCGCAGCCGGAGGAAAAGGAGGCGATCGCGCGCGTGGCAGCCAGCCTGGTCAATCCTGGGGACACGGTAATCCTGGACGCAGGCACGACCACAGCACGCGTGGCCCGTCATCTGCACGGCAGGGCGGGCCTGACAGTGATCACGACCTCACTGCATGTCCTGCGCGAACTGGGTGCTGACGATCAGATCACGCTGATCGCTGCCGGCGGCACCGTGCGCCCGGCCACCCTCTCCTTCGTTGGGTCGTGGGCCGAGGAAATGCTCTCGCAGTTCCACGCAGACACGCTGTTCCTGGCGGCGACGGCGATCGACCTGGAACGTGGCCTGTTCAACAGCAACGTCTTTGAGATCGGCGTGAAGCAGCAGATGATCCGGTCTGCTCGCTGCGTCGTCCTCGTTGCAGACCATACCAAGTTCGGCGGGCAGTCCACGGCCAAGATCGCTGACCTGGCGGACGTACACTGTGTGATCGCGGACGACCTGATCGCGCCTGAGATCCCGATCGCTCTACGCGAGCATCATGTCGAGGTCCGCCTGGCTTCGCTGCGGCACTAGCCACCGGACGCCATCACTACTAGTCAGCACGATAGAGGGGAGCCATGACAGAGAAACTCGATCTGACACAAGAGGGCCTGACCAAGGCGGATGCGCTCGACCTGCTGCGCCAGATGTGGGAGATCCGGATGTTCGAGAATCGGGTGTACGATCTCCTGGGACGCAACGTGATCAAGGGGGCGTCGCATCTGTACGCCGGGCAGGAAGCAGTCGCCGTCGGTGCGATCTCGGCGCTGCACGACGATGACCTGATCACCAGTACGCACCGTGGACACGGGCACTGCCACGCCCGGGGCGCGGCGCTCGCAGGCACAGAGGACGAGCGGGTCGAGCATTACAACAAGATGCTGGCCGAACTGTGTGGGCGGCTAACGGGCTACTGCCTCGGACGCGGCGGCTCGATGCACATTGCCGACGTGGAGAAGGGCAACCTCGGCGCGACAGGCATCGTGGGCGGCAACATCCCGGTCGCAACCGGTGCCGGGCTGGCACAGCAGATGCTAAAGAGCGGCCGCGTCGTACTGTGTTTCTTTGGGGACGGGGCCAGCAATACGGGAAACTTTCACGAGTCGCTCAATCTGGCGTCACGGTGGTGCTTGCCTGTGGTCTATGTCGTCGAGAATAACCTCTACGGGATGAGCGTGCCGTTCTGCAATACTTCCGCTCTGCTCGATATTGCCGACCGCGCCTGCGCATATGGCATGCAGCACGCGGTCGTCGACGGCATGGATGTCATGGCCGTGCGCCGCACCGTCGGCGAGGCGGTAGAGCGCGCGCGTGAGGGCGGCGGGCCGACGCTGATCGAGGCCAAGACCTATCGTTACTATGGCCACAGCCGGTCGGACCCCCGCGCATACCGCACCAAGGAAGAGGAAGGAGAGTGGCGGGATCGCGACGCGATCGAGACCTTTGCCGGTAGGCTAGTCGAAAGCGGGATCTGTACCCAGGAAGAGATCGATGCGTTGGAGGCCAAGCTGGAAGCGCAGATCGATGAGGCACAAGAGTTTGCCCTCTCTTCGCCTTTTCCTGATCCAAAGGATCTGGACAAGTTTGTCTATGCGCCGTTCCATTGGACGGAAGAGGACTATGCCAGGGAGCGCCGCCTGCGGCAGTTGTGTCGCGAAGGAGGGCCGGGCACGCACGAGGTGAGGTACAACCAGGCACTGGTCGAGGCCGCGCGCGAAGAGATGCTGCGCGACGAGCGCGTGTTCATCATGGGCGAGGACGTGGGACTATACGGTGGCGCGTATGGTGCGACGCGCGGCCTGTTCCAGGAATTCGGCTTTGAGCGCGTCAAGGACACGCCGATCAGCGAAGCCACGATCGCCGGCTCGGCGGTGGGAGCGGCGATGTGCGGGCTGCGCCCGGTCGCCGAGATCATGTATGTCGACTTTACCCCGCTGGCGATGGATCAGATCGCGAACCAGGGCGCCAAGAACCGCTTTATGTTCGGTGGCAAGACGATCGTGCCTATGGTGATCCGGACGGAGGGTGGGGCTGGGCGGAGTATTGCTGCCCATCACAGCCAGTCGCTGGAGGCCCTATGGACACACTTTCCGGGGATCTATGTCGCGATGCCGGCAACGCCGTTCGACGCCAAGGGCTTGCTCAAGGCAGCGATCCGGGACGACAACCCGGTGATGTTCATCGAGCACAAGATGCTTTACAACGAGCAAGGTTACGTGCCGGACGATGACTATATCATTCCCTACGGCGTCGCCGACGTCAAGCGCGAGGGCTCTGACGTCACCGTGGTCAGCTACAGCCGCATGGTCCTGCGGGCGCTGGAAGCGGCGGAGCGGTTGGCTGAAGAGGGGATCAGCGTCGAGGTGGTGGACCTGCGCACGCTCAAGCCGCTGGATATGGATACCGTGGCGGCCTCGGTCCGCAAGACGGGGCGCGTGGTGGGCGTGACAGAGGCCTACAAGACGGGTTCCTTTATCAACGAGCTGGCGATGCGCATTCAGGAAGAGGTGTTCGATTGGCTCGATGCGCCGGTGGTGCGGGTGGCTGCAGCCGACGTGCCGGTGCCGATGAGTGAGCCGCTGGAGGATGCATGCATTCCGAGCGTGGAGCGGATCATGGACGGCATTCGACAGGTGCTGGCATAGAGGAGGACGTATGGCAACCGAAGTCATTATGCCCAAGCTTGGCCAGACGATGGAGGAAGGCACGATCGTCGAGTGGCTGAAAAACGAGGGCGAAGAAGTCCAGCGCGGCGATGTGCTGTTCACGGTCGAGTCAGACAAGGCTACGCTGGAGGCCGAGGCGCCAGCGCGTGGCTACCTGCGCAAGATCCTCGTTCCGGCCGGCGAGTCGGTGCCTGTGCTGACCACGGTCGGGATCATCACCCGGACGTTGGACGAGGATATCTCTGCCTCCAGCCAAGGACCGGCTGAGGTGGCGGCTGCCTCACAGAGCGCGGCGCCGGTCGATGTCACCGAGGTAGCGCCGATGGAGCGAGCAGAAGATACAGATTCGACCCGAGAGGGACGCGTCTTTGCCTCACCGCGCGCCAGGATGCGGGCACAAGAGAATGAGGTGGAGCTGCGGCTGATCGAGGGCACGGGGCCGAATGGGCGAATCGTCGAGCGCGACATCTATGCGTTCCTGGAGGAGCAGCCGAAAGCGACGCCGATGGCGCGCAAGGTGGCCGCCGAGTTGGGCGTCG
>CAZLMZ010000013.1:0-1313 GCA_964560475.1 uncultured Anaerolineae bacterium | reverse complement strand
GAGCAGCCGAAAGCGACGCCGATGGCGCGCAAGGTGGCCGCCGAGTTGGGCGTCGACCTGCGGACCGTCAGCGGGACAGGGGCAGGAGGCAGGATCGTGCGTGCCGACGTCGAGACGGCTGCGGCGCCGGCACCTGCCGCAGGGCCCGTGCCCGCGACGACAGCCGCGCGCGCACCTGCGCCTGTCGTCGCGTTGCCGGCAGCCGAAGTGGCGTCGACGGAGCCGCTCAAAGGACTGCGTGGGATTATTGCCGAACGCATGGCAACGAGCGCGCAGACGACAGCGCGCGTGACCCTGTTCACCGAGGTGGATGCCACGGCCTTTGTGGAGGCACGGACCAGGCTCAAGGCAGCGGTGACCGAGGAGTGGGGCTTTGCGCCAGGCTACAACGATCTGCTGGGATTGATGGTGGCCCGCGCGCTGCGCGAGTACGCCTATATGAACGCCCGGCTCAGCGGGGACGAGATCCAGCGGCTCGATCACGTGAACGTGGGCATGGCGGTCGACACAGAGCGTGGTCTGCTGGTGCTGGTGATCCGCGATGCGGACCGGCTCGGCCTGCGCGCCTTTGGCCAGCAGTTCCGCGACATGGTAGGACGGGCTCGAGAGGGAAAGAGCCTGCCCGACGACCTGAGCGGTGGCACATTCACCATCACCAACCTGGGCATGTTCGACGTGGATCTCTTTACACCGATCATCAACCTGCCCGAGGCAGCGATTCTGGGCGTGGGACGGATCCAGGCCAAACCTGTCGTGCGCGAGGGCCAGGTGGTCGTAGCGCAGATGATGACGCTGAGCCTGGCGTTCGACCACCGGCTCGTGGACGGCGCGCCGGCAGCCCGGTTCCTGCAGCGGATCAAGCAGTTCGTCGAGAACCCGTACTTGCTGCTCGGATAGACGCGGCGTGACCATCGGGCGAGCGTCCGGTTCTGCCATATGGTGGGACCGGACGCTTGCTATCTGACCAGCGGTAGGGGCAGGGGGCTCCAGTCCGGGGCCCTTACGGGACAAGCCTGCCCGTACAGGTGAAACCTGCACGCAGAGACAAAGCCTGCCCCTACAGGCGTAATCTGTCCGCATAGGTACAAGGAGGCGGCGAACGTGTCATACAGCGATGGGTGGGCGGCAATCAACCTCGAGATGCCAAGGCGGATTCCGCGGACCGAGTACTCGGCGGATGGGCACTGGGATCTGGTCCACGCTGTCACCGGGATCGAGGTCGGCGTGGAGAGCCCCGCCCCGGTCAAGCGCGCGGCGGGCCTGGCCTTTATGCGCGCCTGGGACTATGATTTCTTTTGGAGCACGCTGATCGG
>CAZLMZ010000012.1:22088-27772 GCA_964560475.1 uncultured Anaerolineae bacterium | reverse complement strand
CGATCGGTAACGGTAAAACGGTCTCATCAACATAGTAGTACCTCCTTGCACTAGACGCTCTGCAATTCGCCTGCACCAGCTCACTCCCGTACGATTCGTCTCGCCGATCCAGGCCCTCCCTGGATCCAGAGACACCCACAATGGAGCAGGCGCCTTCGCACAAGTCTAGGATGATCTATCCCTCTTGTACTGCAATCATTGTACATGAATGACATTAGAAGGGCGTTAGAGAAGAGTTAGAAGATCGTTAGAGCATGGTTAGAATTGGGTTGGAGGAGGAGAACAGCAGAACCAGCCCTGCGACGTGACGAGCGGCAGGGGCATGGGCTCTACCCCCATGCCGGCCAGTGGCACCTGTGCATGTGCCGCCTACGTTCGGAGAACCAAATGTGGTCACTCGGGCCCTACCCCGTTTCCAGCGTCGCCCTGTATCGATCGAGCACCTGCGCGCGCGTCGCGGTCCCCGTAGTTCCGATCTGCTGGATCGTGATCGACGCCACCAATGCGCCAAGCAGCGCTGCCTCGGCATGCGACGCGCCGCAACACAGGGCAGCCGCGATGCCGGCCATCGTGCTATCGCCCGCGCCCACGATGTCGATCGGCCCTTCGACGCGGATCGCCGGCACGTGGGTCCGCCCCTCGCGATCGAAAACGATCACCCCGTCGGCCCCCACCGTCAGAAAGACGGGCCTGCCATTGCGCTCGAACAGCGCTGCCGCGCACGACTCGGCGACGGCACGATCGGGGCTCTCGTCATCCCACCCGGGCCGGATCGCCGCTACCACCTCCCGGGCGTTGGGTTTGACCGCGATATCCTGGTACTCGCCGATCCGCACCCGCGAGTCGGCGACGATCATCTTGCCGGGATGGGCCGAGGCAATTGCGGCAAGCTCCTCGCGCACGCGGCCTGTGATGACGCCACAATCGCGCTCTTGGACCTGATCTGCGACCACGATCCCGTCGACCCGGTCGACCTGATCGCATAGTGCAGCGATCACCTGTTCCTCGATCTGAACCGGAAGCGCCGTCCGGTTCTTGATGTCCAGGCGGTTGAGCTCGTGGATCCGGCCGTCCTGCTCGCGCATCATGGGCTTGGTATAGGTGGGGGTGAACCGATCCTCTGCCTGGATCAGCGGCGAGACGTCCACGCCCCGCGCGCGCAGGCCGCGCAGCAACTCGTACCCCATCCCATCGACGCCGATCACGCCCAGCGCGGTGACGCCGATGTCGAGCGCGCGCAGGTTGGAGGTCACGGTGCCCGCCGCGCCCGGGCTCGAGCGCACCTTTACCACCTGGTAGGCCTCCAGGCCCGTCTCGATCGAGGTCTCGCTCAAGCTGCGATCGAGGTCGAAATACAGATCGAGAAAAAAGTCCCCGACGACGAGCACGCGCCGCTCGGGAAAGCAGCGCAGCAGGCCGGCAATACGCTCTTGGTCCACGCTCATCTCCTTAGTCGCGGCTCGCCGTGAGCCGCGCTCAGCGGTCCATCTGCGCGACGGCCATGCGCTGTAGCGCTGGCAGCGTAGCCTGGTGAAAGTCGCGCACGTAATAGCTCTCGCCCCCATCCTGGACCGTCCGCACCAGGATCGTCTTCAGAGGGCGGAAATAGTAGGCCGGCTCCGCCTTGGAGGGGGTGTGATGGACATCTGGTCCGAGCTCTTGCAGGTCAAAGACCGCTGTCGTAAAGCGGTTGATCTGCTCGCCGTGCTGGTGCGCTACGTTGCGCGCCATGGACAGGGCCTTGAGATAGACCTCCGGCCCCATGATCGAGGTCCCAAAGTTGAGCAGCACGCCACCCTGCAACTGGGAAACCGAATGGGCGAGGATCAAAAAGTCGTGGTACGAGGCCGCACCCAGGGATGCACCATCGCAGTTCGGGTGCTCGTGGACGATGTCATAGCCGATGCTGACGTGGACGGTGACCGGGACGTGCAGCCGGTAGCCAGCGGCGAGGATGCTGACCTCCCTGTGCCGATAGTTGCCCTCAGCGATCGCTTGCCCGACTGCCTCGCCAAAGCCCATGTCGCGCCCGAGCCCAGCACGGACGATGTCGTTGAGCTGCCCGGTCTCGCTCCACAGGCCGAACTGCCCTTCCCGGATATAGCGTGCCACGCTCTCGGTCGTGGCCCCGATCAGCGCCAGCTCGTAATCGTGGATCGCACACGCGCCATTGACGCCGACGTGTGTCACCACGCCGCGCTCCATGAGATCGATCACGAAACGAGAGAGGCCCGTCTTGATCACGTGCGCGCCCATCATCATGATCACCGGCCGGTCCTGCTTTCGGGCAGCGACGACGCGCTGCGCCACGGCGCGCAGTTCTTCGCTGTCGTTAGTGCGCACGTCTGCGTCGAGCGACAGCACCTCCGCCAAGGTAAAATCGTGAACGCGCTCCGCCAGGGGCAGCAGACGCAGCGCAGCGCGGTCGAACGTTGGGTATGGCATGGTTCGCTCCTCTATCCAGTCTACAAGGCCAATCTCTGCTGGCGCAGATCCCGGTTCCTAACCAAGGAGGAAATCGAGCAATTGCTGCTGCTCGCGGAAATCAGGGACGATGACGTCCGCCCCTGCTTCGATCAGCCGGTCTCGCTTCCAGTCGTTGATCCCCTGCCGGCGGACTTCGTCGCTGGCGACGCCCACCGCGATCCCGCCCACCCGCTTGGTCTCCTCGATCTCGACAAAGCCGTCGCCAAACGCCAGCAACTGGCGCCCGTGCAGGTCATGCGTGCGGAGGATATCTTGAATGACCTGCGCCTTGGAAAAGCGCTCGTACTCGTCGAGCGCGCCATAGATCCGGCCGCCGAAATAGGGCGTCACGCCCAGTGCCGCTGACTCGTCCAGCACGTAGGGCTGGTCAGTGCCGCTGGCCAGGTAACAGGTCATACCCCGCTCTCGCAGGTTGTCGAGGATATCGAACGCGCCCGGCACGACCATCTCGTCAGGCTCGATCTGGCCCGCCTTGAGGCCCATCACCCGGCCCTCGATCCGATCCCAGAGCCGGTCGAGGTACTGGCGCTTGTACGCCAACGGGGCGAGCGGCATTCCACCGCGCGCTTCGATCTGGTTGCCGAGCTCGATCATCTGGTAGATGGTCTGCTTGCCAGTGAGGCGATCGACGTACTCGGTCACGGTGGCGGTCAGTTCCGTTTCGGTTTCACCCGTGTCGAGGGCGCCTAGGATCTCGACCATCATCGGGATCATCACCTGCTGCCAACCCTCGCGGATCAGCGACAGCGTGCCATCAAAGTCAAACAGCACCGAGTGGACGTGCCCGCGCGACAGCCCAGGATGGACGATCTCGATCTCGGTACCGGAAAGATACGGCATTATCAACTCCTAGCCATTCAAGGCGCAGGCCACCACGCGCCCTGGCGTGGCAGGAACAAGACCTCCGGAGGAATGCGGACCATCTGTCCCCCAGGAGGCCGCCAATAGAGGTAGATTTGCGAGTGTGACTCGTCGTCCAGGAAGCCGAGCTCCAGGTCGTGCATCCCGGCATCGAGCACCAGCTCGCGTTCCACGAACTGGCCCAGCGACGTAGGCTCGATCAGCCGCTGCCCGTCCACCGCCAGCCACGCACTGCTGACCGCACGCACGCCGAGCGCGTACGTACCGCTCGTGGGCGCATACAGCCTGCCCTGCCAGCGCACGCTGTACGGGCGCGGCAGTGGCAGGAAATGGAAATAGTAGGCGACCTGGCGATCGATGCGCGCCGAGACCGGCGGCGCTGAGCCTTCGCCACTCGAAAAGAGGCCGACCAGCCCGCCGGTGGGCCAGGAACTGCGGTACAGCGCCTGCGAGACGACCGGGCTCACAACCTCGTCGCCCGGCCTGCGCCACGAAAGGCGCACGGCGCCCGGCGCACTCACCTCGCAATGGGAAGAGAGGGCGTGCACCCCTTGCGCCATCACCACGCTGCGCCGCTGTACGCCCGTCCCATCCATGACCGGCTGCCCGTCGAGCAAGAGCAAGCACGCGCCGGTCGCGTCGACCCGCAAGTCGTACGTGCCATAGGCCTCGGCGAGCAGCCCGCCACGCCAATCCACCTGGAATGGATAGTCGAGGGGTGGGTCGGCACCCCAGTCGAAATCCAGCGCCGCATCCACGCGCGAGATCCCTGGCTGGTCCCCACCCTCCAGCGGCGCATAGCGCGCGTCGAGGCCCTGCGCCGCCTCGATCGTCGCGCGCGGGAATACGTACCTGTACATCACCGCGTTCCCGCTCTGGTGTTGGAACGCATCGTGCGCCACGCCTGGATAGAGCGCTTCCGCCTGCTCGCGGACAGTCTGCGTGTCGGGCGCCACGAACAGGATCACGCCCTCCTTGTCCGTGCCGGTCAGCGGAAAGACGGTGGCGGGGTCAAAGTTCTGATAGGTCTGGTACTCGGGAGCCAGGTAGCGCGTCGTCAGGTGGGCAGTGAGCAGCGGATCGAAGCGCAGATCGTACTGGTCGCGATAGCGGCGAATATCCTGCGCCATGCGCGTCTCTGCCGGGTTGAAGGCAGCCCACGAGGCGAAATCGTTTGCCCAGTAATGGAAATAGATCAGGCCGTTCTCGATCCCAATCGCCGCGAGCAGCAGCACCGCCACACCTGCCAGCGACCCGCGCAGCACCCCAAAGACGCGCCGCCACTCACCGGCAAACCACGCCAGGGGCAGACAGGCCAGGGCATAGGCCGCCGGCAGCGAGCCAAAGGAACGCAGCGACTGCGGCGCCTCGAACGGGGTCGAGAAAATGCCCCCGGTCAACGGCAGCAGAAGCCATCCCAGCAGCAACAGCGAGCGCGGCGCGGTGAAATGCACGGCACAGATGAGCAGGCCCAACACCATCAGCACACCGCTCAGGCGGTCCAGCATGGGCGCGCCCGGCAAGTTGTGCCGCCCGTTGGGATCGCCGCGATAATTGAACATGAGCAGGTGCTTGCGCGTGCTCTCGATCAGCGTCGAGAACGGATGTTGCTCCGTGTTCGGATCAGTAAAGATAGAGATCCGCCTGGCCCGGTCCCAGAAGAGCTCAGGCCGGCGGAATGAAAACTGGGCCACCGGGGCAAAGGAGACAAGCCCCCCCAGGACCAGGAGGGTGAGCGGCAAGCTCCAGGTGCGCAGCGTGTATCGCACCCAGCCTGGGCGCGTGCGGCGCACCTGGCAGAGCCAATGCCAGAACCAGGCCAGGCCAAAACCAGCGGCGATAAAGGGAAAGATACGAAAGGGGCTGTAGAAGCAGAGGCCCAGGCCCATGGCTACGCCTGCCCAGGCAAAGGCCGTATGGCGCCCCGTGCGCAGTGCGCGCAGCAGGGTCGCCATCGTCCACAGCTCGAAAAAAGGCAGCGTCACCCCGTGCATGCCGATCCGGCTCCAGTTCACGTCCCAGCGCGAAACGGCGATCAGGAAAGCCAGGATCAGGCCAAAGGTCGGCCCGTGCTCGGGGTACAGCTCGCGCCCGCAAAAGTAGGCCGCGACGACGGTGAGCACGCCAAAAACCACAGCCACCGCGCGGATAGCGTACATCGAGTCACCCAGGATGCGAAAGGAGAGCGCGATCAGGTAGAGGAAATGGGCTGGCAGGTTGGTCGACGGTACATAGATCGGCCAGTGGTCCGGATTAGCTAGGATCTGCCGTACGGACAGACCATTGTCTGCCTCATCGTACCACAGCCCGTAGGGAAGCTCGGTAAAGCGCCACAG
>CAZLMZ010000012.1:10969-21988 GCA_964560475.1 uncultured Anaerolineae bacterium | reverse complement strand
CATTGTCTGCCTCATCGTACCACAGCCCGTAGGGAAGCTCGGTAAAGCGCCACAGGCGAAAACCGACAGCAACAAGCAGGATCGCGACCAGCGCCGCCCAGTGCCAGCCTGGCAGCCTGTCTTTCGACTCATGGAGCGACGAGTCCCCGCGCAGCGGCCCGAATGCATAGGCAGCAGCGAGAAAGAGCACGATGGAAGCGAGATACAGCCCCCAGCTAAGCGGTGATCCGGAGCCGTCGCGGAACCCATACAGTGACAAGGCGATACAGGCGCCAGCAAGCAGCAACAGGACAACCGCCAGGCTGCGCCGTATCGGATCCGCCGCATCCTCCTCCCTCGGCGTAGAGAGCGGTAAGGTGGGCGGAGGCGCGGTGCGGGCCAGCGCGACCAGGAACAGCGCCGCAGCAGCGCCATACATCACTAGGCCGTCCGTCGGCGTCTTGGCAGGATGAATCCAGCCAAAATAGTGCTGTGCGATCAAGCCCAGGGCAAGCGCACCGACCGCCAACACCAGGTTGGTGAGGGTGACGGTGCGCTTGCCGGTTCGTGTCCGCATCACGCGTTCGGTTGGTTCACCATCGAGACAGCTACTCCAGAGGCGACAGCTTCAAGACACGGTGCGTGCCCGGGTCAGCAACCCAGATATATCCTTCCTGGTCGACGGCAATGCCTGTGGGGAGCATAAAGCTCTGCTCATCGCTCCCATACTGCCGGATAGAGGTCAGGAACGTGCCATCCTGGTCAAAGACCAGGATCCGGTATCCCTCCGGATCGGTGGCATAGACACGACCCTGTGCGTCGACCGCCAGGTAGGGCTTGTTTTCGAGCGACTCGCCGAGCCAGGTGTTGACCGCCCACTGGGTCAGGGGGATCCCGGAGGTGCTGAACGCCTGGATCCGTTGGTTCCACGTATCTGCAACATAGATGCGGCCGTCGCTGGCGATGGCGATGCCGACCGGCTCGTCGAACTTGCCCTCCGTTGCGCCCTGGCCGCCCCACTGGGTAACCAGCTCACCCTCCGGCGTAAAGACCTGAATCCGCTTGTTGCCCGTGTCGGTGACATAGATCATGCCCTCTGGCCCGATCGCCACACCACGCGGGCCCCAGAACACGCCGGGCGACCCGGAAGCGCCCTCGGTCATGCCGTATACGCCCCACATCGTCACGAACTCGCCGTCAGCAGTAAACTTTTGTATGCGATGGTTCCACGTATCAGCCACATAGACATAGCCATCCGCGTCGACCGCCAAGCCCCATGGGTCATAGAACCCACCTGCGCCATCTGATGACTGGCAGCCCTGCTGGTTCTCGTACAGCTTGCACGCGTGCCCCCACGCCGTCAGGAACGCGCCGTCGGCGCTGAAACGCTGGATGCGGCTGTTGCCACTATCGGCGACGTATATGGACCCATCGGGCCCGATCGCCACGTTGCGCGGCGTGTCGAACATACCCTCGGCGCTGCCCTGCTGCCCGATCGCGCGGACGGTCTCGAGCCCGCGCTGCTGCTGGCTGTACTCGTCACCGCTCTCGCTGAGGTCTATGGCCGTGGGTGCCACGCCAAGGTCCCAGATCTGGGCCGCGATGTCCTTGCGCACATAGAAAGCAAAGGGATGGGAAGGCTCCCAATCCGCCAGCGTTTGGTCGTACTTGCGGTAAAAGAGCACGTTCCAGAAGCTCTTGCGCTTTTCCGGATCCAGCATGTCGAGCAGGAAATAGTTCTTGCCGGCCTGGCGATCCTTCTCCGAAGGAACCGCGAGCGACAACCCCATATAGTAGTCCTGGTGCGGCCACCACACCAGCTTGCGATCGAAGCGATAGTAGCGATCTCCCAGGAAGGGCTCGGTCTTGGCGATCTCGTCACGTCCCACGACCAATACCGGCACGTCCGTGCTCTCACGCGTTGGGTCACGCCCGTAAAAGACGCGGTTTGGAAAAAGCGTGTCAAAGTACCACTCGAAAGGCCACGTCGCATCCGAACTGTAGGCAAAGCGGATCGCGTGCTCGTCGCCATAGAGGCGCCGCGAGATGAGTTCCAGCTCCTGCACCGTCTGCTTGACGTCGGGCGTCCCGTGGGCATAGACCAGGAACTCTTTGGCCGTCTGGTAGTTGATAAAGGAGGCCATGAACGCATAGCGCATGGTGAACAGGGCCGCCACGACCAGCAGCGACAGCATGGCGACCCGTCCCGCGTTCGCACGTCCCAACCGGCGCCCGATGCGGTAGACGACCCAGGCCAGGCCAGCACCGATTACGAGCGCCAGCAGCCACTTGAACGTGGCATTCAGGTCACCCAACGACATTCCCTTGAACGCCTGGCCAAACAGCGGCAGCCCGACGACCAGACCCAGGGCATAGAGCACGACCGGAAGGGCCAGGCCCATAAGCGCGCCCTGCCGGCGCCACACCGTGCGCCATTCCACACCGTGCAGCCGGTCGTCGACGAAACGACCGGTGAGCACGATCATGGGCTGCACGACGTGGACCATCATCCATGGCATCTTTTCACCGGCCCAGCTATAGATCAACCAGGCCGACATGGTCCAGTACACCGCGTAGGCCACGAACGGCAGCGACGTCCGGCCTGCGGCCTCATCTTCCGGCCGATCGACGCGCCCGGTGAGGAAATAGTACGCCATCGCCACCAGTCCAAAGCCGATCGGCAGAAACTCGTACAGCGGCGCGATGATCAGGTAGTAGAACCACGGCTGCCCGGCGCGCTTGACCTGCTGCTGCGCCAGCCAGTAGCCGATCGCGCCAAAGGTCCCGGTTCCAAGGCCTTTGGGATTGGTAAAGAAGGTGGTATAGAGCAGTGTAAAGACCACGACCACGATGGCCACCGTGACGTACAGCACGCGGCTCTCGAACGCCTCGGGAAGCCACCTGCGCTTGCCCACCCAGCCAAGCAGTCTCCACCAACCATAGCTGCCCGCAGCCACCGCCGCGGCGACCGCGACCACCTGCAGCGCGATAAAGAGCGTCGGCAGGAGCACTCCCTCGGGAAGCTGGGCCACAGCCAGCCAGGCCAGGCCACCAGCACCAGCCAGCATCACCGCCATGGCCAGGATCAAGGCCACGTACGCGACAATAGTGGCGATCGCCGGCCGGATCTCGGGATCGCGCCGGGTCAGGATCATGCCCAGGAGCATGGTGATCACGACGCCGATCAGCAAAAAGATGCCCTCGTGGATCCGGCTCAGCGTCTCGCTCGTCAGGCCTTGTCCCTCGACGTTCGGATCGGCCTGCGGCAGCGTGCCGGCAATCGATCCTGTCACCAGGTACGCCGCCACCAGGACGACCGCCAACACGATGCCGGCGATATAGACGGCGCGAGCGGCCTTGAGCGAAAGCACCTGCTGCACGTAGAGCATCACCACAAAGCCAAAGCCGATGAACCCGGTGATGTACGCCGTCTCCTTGGTGCACAGGGCCAGGACCACCGCCAGTGCCCCCAGGTAGATCCATTTCCGCTGGCGTGTCCGTAGGTAGCGGAACAGTGCCACCGCCATGAGCATCGCCCACACCATCATATAGATATCATTGCGGATATAGCGTGCGTAATACAGCGTGGTGGGCGAGATCAGCGTCAGGGCTGACACAGTCAGCGCCCCTACGCGCCCCAATTCCTTGCGCAAGAGCGCAGGCAGCAGCACCAGGATCACACCAAACGTCGCCGCCGACATGCGTGCGGTGAAATCGCTCACCCCAAAGAGCAGGTACATCAGCGCGTTGATGTGAAACAAAAAGGGCCCGTGCATCATCGGGTTGTGCTCGTACCCCTCTCCGGCATAGAGCTTCCACGAGTAGAGCGCGTGTAGGCTCTCGTCGTGACTCTGTGTCCGGGCACCGAGATGGTAAAAGCAGGCAACCACCGCGATGATAGCCAGCAGGATATAGAGGAGCGTTTCCAGGTTGAGATTCACGATGCCCAGGACCGGCAGGTCGAGCAGGTGCCGCTGGCCGTTTGCTGCGTTCTCTTTCATGTCTACCACCTTCAACGGGAATAGATCCGCTTCATATGACGGTCAGTCCGTTCGCAGCCACACAATCACGTTTTGCGTGGGCTGCGGCTGGGCCGTGCTCTTGCGGTACAGCCACCACCACAACTGCTCGTTCCCCCCGAGCTGCCCGGGCTGCCACCACGTCTGCGCGATAAAGTCCTGACCGACGTATCGCTCGCCGAGTGCAGGGAGCTCACTCGCCGCCGTGGAGAGGACGAGCGGCGTATCCACGTCCGCCGTCAGTTCCCCGACAAAGCGCACCTGCTCCCAATCGCGCAGGTACCAGCGCCACACCGGCCCGACGGCACTATCCACTGTGATTGGCGTCGAGACCAGGTTGCCGGACTGGTGCAAGGAGATGCGGTCGAGCACGTCCAGTGCATCTCGTACGCCCTCGCTGGAGGCGACCCTGACGTGCAGCTCGCGTGGATCGTTGACACGGCCATAGTTCAGACCGACTGCGGACGAAAAGGTCGCCGCCGCCAGCACGACCCCAACCAGCGCACCACCTACCCGCCAGGTCACTGTGCTCCCGTGCCATGCCAGAACGAGGCCGGCCAGGATCATGCCAACAGCCAACGACAAGACCCAGAACCACAGAAACTCCCCCGACTCGGGCATACTGCGATGCAGCGAGTAGGCATAGAAGGCCGCCTCGATCGCGATATAGATAGTCACGGCCAGCCCGATGGCGAGGTAGAGGCCCTCGCGTCTGAGCCGTGCCTCGGCAAGCCAGTTCTCCACCAGGTTCCCTATCGCCCGCCCAGATACGAGGGCCAGCGGCGCACCGATCAGGGCCACGTCGCCCGGCCCGCGCCCTCCTGCAACCAAGCCCAGCACCAGCATGCCCAGGGCAACCCAGATCAGGACTTGCCCCTCGTTGCGACGCGCAACCAGGTCGACGGTCCCGATGGCACCAAAGAGAACAAGCAGCGGCTCGTACATCAAGAGCGCCACCAACGGATAGGTCCACGACTGCCCATTGACCACTGGAGCGAGATGCTGGACCCACAGGTAAGGGTAATCGGCCCACGCACCCACGCCACCCGGATTCAAAGCGAATGCCATAGCCACCGACAAAGCCGTCGCCCCGGCCACGACAGCCCAACGCCGCCAATCGACGGCGTGCGCGCCGCCCACGTCGAGCAGATCCCGCCCAAAGGCCAGCCGCTCGATCCCCCACACGGCAGCCAGGACCACCGCGACGCCGATGACGCGCGGATCGGCAACCGCAGCCACGGCGGTCAGGACGGCGATGGCATAGACATAACCCGGGCGTCGATCGCGCCGGTAGGCGAGCCACAGCGCCACGATGCCCAGCATACAGAAGGTGAGCGGCGCTACCCCATCCGCGTAATCGGCACTGAAGACGAGCGTCGGCGAGATCGCCAGGAGGAACGAGGCCGCCAGCGCCCCGTACCGGCCGAGATAGGGCCGCAGCCAGAAGGGCCACAGCACCAGGGCACTGCCCATCAAGGCGGGCAGCAGGCGGGCTAAGGCGTCCCCACCCCCAAAGAGCGCAAAGAGCAGCGCTTGTGCCGAAAGCAACAGCGGACTGTAGGTCCCCTGGGGCGCCTGCCCATGCGCCAGTTGCCAGGCCTGCCAGGCCGCCGACGCCTCGTCCACGCTCATCACCCGGTTCGACAGGCTGCCCAGGCGCAGCGCCAACGCCAGCGCCAGGACGAGCCCGTACAGCGCCAACTCGGCGGTCAGCCACGGCCAGTCGCTCCGTTCCCTAGTCTGTGCTCGTTCGGTCATACGCTCTACCCTCTCGGCCTCTGCGTACAAATCAGCCGCGCCGCTCATAGATCACCGTATCTCCAGCGCGAAAGGCTACGTCCATGATGCGGTCGAATTTGCTCAGCGCCGTCCCATACTCGGCACGTTCCAGGTAACCCACAAAGACATAGCGTACGTCGTATTTGTCCATCACCCGCAGCGTATCCTGCACACTGCCTCCGTACAGGGCGTTCACGTCCTGCTCGCGTTCTGCGATCTCGTCGTACAGGCCGTGCCACTGCCCCTCGTGCCCGGTCCAGCCCATCACCGCGGGCAAGCCCGTGCGACTCGAAACACGGGCGTACTCGTAGGCAAACGAACCTCGGACGGCCTCCACGATCACCGGGTGGCCGCTCACGTTCGCGTTGAGCCACTGAATGGCCGCGTACTCTTCGGGGTGCTCGCGCGCGACAAATGCCATCCCATCCAGCGTCGCCGGCCCGGCAAAGCCCCCCGTGCGGCTGATGCTGGCGCCGAGGGGATAGAGCAGGCCAGCCACGATCAACACGGCAAAGGTCGGGCTCAACAGCGTGCGCCCCACCCGCCCGATCCTGCCTCCCTCGATCACGTCGTATATGCCATACGCAGCCGCTACGCCGAGCAGCGCCCAGGCCTGGAAATAGAACTTGAAGACCGTGTTCATGCGCGTTCCAAACGCGTCGCGCAGATAGAGGAACTCGACGCTAAAGACCAGCATCAATCCCGTGAACGCCAGCAAGAACGCAAACTGGCGGCTGGGCAGCGGCGGGTCAGCCTCGCGCGAGCGCGTGGTGCGCACGAACCAAAAGACCACCGCCGCGATCAGGAACGAGAGGACGAGAAACGTCCACGGCCCGGCAGGCATGTGCACGGCTCGCAACTGCTGCGGCAACAGGCCCAGGCGGATGCGCAGGCTGATCCGCAGCAGCGAACCCAGCGTCTGCGGGCCCAGGAACTGCTGCACGTCTGGATTGGCCAGCGTATCGTCGATGTAGGTCCGGACCGACGGCGATACGACCACGGGAACGAGCACCAGGGCCAGGAGAACCGGAAACGCCGCCATAGCCAGCGCCCAGATCGGCAGCCCCTGCCGGACGAGGGCCTGCCCGTCCAGCCGTCCCTTTCGCCACAGGTCGGCGAAACCGGCGATCAGCAGCGCCACCAGCGCCAGCATAAAGGTCCCGAACATGAGCGAGAGGTGAGCCAAGCGCGAGACGTTGAACAGGTTGGGCAGGATACCCGAGCCGGCCTTGGGCAGCCCATAGAGCCACGCCGGCAGGTAGAGCAGCACGCTTGCCCCAGTCAGCTCGACCGTGCGCAGCGCCGCCTGGCGCAGCCAGGGCGTGCCCAGGATTCGCCTGCCGCCCAGGAACCGTGCCTGAAACCAGTCGAGCACGCGCTCTGATGCCGACGGTGCGTCTAGCTCCGGGTGCCGGTAACGGTTCAGCGCATAGGCCGCCACCAGCACAAACAGGTAGAAGGGCATGTCCCAGGTGTTGAGGAAACCGAGCGACCCGAGGCAGAGATAGATCGGCATCCACATCGCTGCCGTGACCGGCCGGTCTGCCAGGAGCAGGTTAAGGGCCAGGCCCAGCATCAGGAACACGAATGGGTAGGCCAGGACGTGCGGGTGCATGTCGCCCAGGAGAAAGCTAAACGAGGGGAACTCGTCGATCACTTCCATGGCGTTGCCGGTAAGCCCCTTGTCGTTGATCAACCGCGAGGCACGCCACCACCACCAGGTGTCGGTCGGATACCAGGTCGCACTCAGCGTCCCGCTGCTGGTCAGGTTCTTGATGTCCAGCCACTCCCAGAAGGGCCCGGTCACGTTGCCCGGCTGGTCGACCGTCACGCCCACTCCGTTGGCGTGCAAGAACTCGAGCGCACCCTCCAGGTTCCCCATCAGCGGGATCATCACCGCCGCCAACACCCCATAGGTGATTGCCAGGCGAAGCGCCCGCCGCGGTGTACGGCGCGCGGCGGCAGTGTGGACCAGGTTATAGATCACGCCGAAAGCGCCGTTCGCAACCAGGGCAAAGAGCATGGCCATGCCCAGGTTAAAGGCATAGCTGCCCGGAACGTGCAGGAATTTGGCCAGCATCGCGACCATGATGTAGCCAAAGTGGTAATAACTGATACCATAACCGGACATCCACGGATCGTAGGCGGGAAAGGTCTCGGCGCGGCCAATGGCATTGAGGAAGGCAAACTCCATCGGCTTTTCGGTGATGGCGATATTCGGATCGTACGCCTTGTAGGCGGTCCACAGCACAAAGGCCAGCGTGAACACCGCCTCGCTCGCCAGCACGGTCCAGCGATGCACGCGCAGCCAGTCCAGGAGCTCCCTTCGGTCGTTTTGGCGGAGGTAGAGCCACACAGAGAGGGCGGCGACGAGGAGCAGCACGAACAGGATGCTGCCCCACGTGTTGCGCAGGATCCCGAGCGTGCCCAGCATCCACAGCGAATAGGTTGCGAGCACCAGGCCCAACGGCTTGGCAAAGGCATAGCCCCGGTCGGGCAGATGGCGAAAGAGCCGGAAGGCGAGGGGCAGCACAATGAGGCCGATGCCTTCCAGCATCAGCCACCACAACAACGCGTATCCCAGGCCAAGTTGGGGTGTATACTCCAACGTGCTTCCTTCTCCTCCTCAGGCAAGCAACGTCAGCGCACTGACTGCGCGACCTGTAATAGCTCCTCTTTGCTCAGGCAGTCCGTCTTGAGCTCTAACAGCAGCCCATCCCGTTCCCAGACCACCGCGTGCAGACGCTCGTCGTGCGAAAAGGTCATCATCGCACCAGGGACGCCAGAGACGTCGACCTCTTCCATGTACGACACCGACTCGCTGGCCGCCGCAATGCCCTTGATCTCCCCATACTCGCGAAACAACAAACGATACTCGCGCAGCCAGAGCCCGAGCGCTCCCTCTTCGAGGCCGTACGCCAGCTCGACGTAGAAAGGCTGCGAGATCCACTCTGGCAGTTCGGGATAGGAAACTGCCGTCATCTCGCGCAATACATATCCCTCTGGCAGCGCCCGGGGCAGAGAGGGCGCGCGTCCCATCGCCAGCTCGACCGCCAACAGGCTGTCGAGCGGCTCGCGCGTCGCGCGCGTGGGCGCCTCCAGCGTCGGCGTCAGCGCGACCTCGGTCTGGCCCAATAGAATGTGCATCGCCTGGGCCAGGACGTGCTGCCCTGGCGGCAGAGCCAGGAAAACGGCGAGCAGGACAGCCGTCGCTGCCAATGCACCGCAAGCGACGGAGCGCCAGCGGAACCAGCGCACCTGACCACCGTCCAGTTCCTGATCGCACGCGCTCGCCTGCCTGGCCTCCACCATGCCGCGCACGCGCTGCCGCAACGCCGGCGGCACCGGCGGCAGTGCCCGGCTCAAGCGCTGCAAGCGCCCGGCAGCGAGCAGATCGGGCCTCTCTGCCACAGGCGCCTCGCCCTGCTCCAGCAACGGCGTGGCGTACAGGCGGTCGATCTCTCTGCTCAGTTCCTCGGCGGCGCGGCGTTCTCGGCTCATTCCTTCTCTCACTCAAACTGCTCGCGCAGCTTTTTCAGTGCGCGAAACAGGATCACAGCCACGTGCCCGGCGCGCAATCCCATTGCCTGGCCGATCTCACGATGCGGCAGTTCGGCCACGAACCGCAGGCGGATGATCTCCTGCTCGCGCTCGGACAGATCCGCCAGCACACGCCGCAGGGTTTCCAGTTCCTCCGAGCGTTCTGCACTGCTCTCAGGCAGTGGATCCGCCTCGGCATGTCCTTCCGCCCACTCTAGCGGGACCTCGGGTCTGCGACGCCGATAGTGCGCGGCAATCACGTTGCGCGTAATGCGGAACAACCACCCGCCAAAGGCATCCCGGTCGCGCAGCGAGTCGATGTGGATCAGCGCCTGCTCGAATGCCTGCGCCGTCAGGTCCTGTGCCAGCGCTTCACTTTCCACCCGGAGCCGGACATAGTTCAGCACGCGGGGCAGATATGCCTCATACTGCTGTGCAAAGAACTCGTACCGGCCCCGCCGATCCACACCGTACTCCTCGTCTGGCCTCTATCCTAGAGATGCAGCCACGCCTCATGTATTACAACCAATTCCCAGGTTGGGCGTCAAGACGCTGGCTGACCCGCGGGCTGGTGCCCGCAATGGCGCCCACAGCAACGACCCTCTCCCTTCCCTATCGCACCACCTGGTAGATCGTGACCTGCTGGTTCTGGTAGGCAATGGACAGATCGCCTGACGACACCAGTTGGTCGAACTTGCGCACGGACGGGTAGAGCGTACGCTCCAGCGGCCCAATATAGATATACGTCGCATCCAGCTCGTGGGCGACCTCCATCGTATGCTGCGGGTCGGCCGTCGTGAAAAAGTCGCTCACCAGGCTGCTGCGGCGTGAATTCTGCCAGCCATAGCGCTGCTCGCGCTCGTGCTGGTCGTTGTAGGCCGCCGGGAGCCCGGTATAGCTGGATGCCCTGCCGCCAAACTCTCGATAGTATCCCACGGGCGCCTCGACGATCACCGGGGTGCCGGCGACGTGATCCTGCAGCCAGCGGATCGCATCATAGTCGCCCGCCAACTGGATCGGGTTCCCTTCGTCCGGCCAGTTATAGGTCCCTACTCGCATGAAGGCGAGGCCGTCCAGCGTCCCGATCGGGGGCCGCTGCCCAGGAAAACGGTCGATGACGCGCGCGGGCGTACCTAGAAAGGCAAAGAGCGACACGCCGACCAGCAGCACGCCAAAAGCGGTGCTCCACAGCCCGCGCCGCGCGAACTGCCAATCCTGCACCGCGTCCCAGATCTCGGGCAAGGAAGCGCCGATCGCCACCCCGAGCATGATCCACACCTGAAGGTAGAACTTGAACAGGGTGTTCATGCGCCACCAGCCCATCTGGTCCCCGGCGAGGTGGTCCTTGAGGTAGAACAGCTCGACTCCGACGAGGATCAGGAACCCGGTAAAGACCAGGGCCAACACGAAGCGCCGCTGGTCCGGCATCTGCCGCCCGACCATCAACACGGTGACCAGCGCCAGGAGCGGCACCATGAGCGCCAGCACCCAATAACTGCGCCAGGCCAGGATCAGGACCAGCAGCGCCAACGCCGCGATGGCTACACCAGAGAACAAGCTTCCCCGTTCGCGAACCAGCAGATGGTACAGTCGCTCGAAGCGGTGCAGGCGCGGCAGATAGCGCCCGGCGAGGCGCAGCACGCGCAGACATCCCCCTCCCTTGCGCGTACGCGCCACCACGATCCCGACCAGCGTCACAGCA
>CAZLMZ010000012.1:6392-10869 GCA_964560475.1 uncultured Anaerolineae bacterium | reverse complement strand
ACATCCCCCTCCCTTGCGCGTACGCGCCACCACGATCCCGACCAGCGTCACAGCAACAAAGAGTGCAAAGCCCCACACGACCAGGAACTCGCCGAGAAGCGTGTGCCCGCGCGACAACCCCCAGCCCAACCCTACGTAGAGCGCCGTATAGTACTTGAAAAAGGGCCAGTAGAGCGCCAGGCTGACGGCAGCCAGTACGCCACCAGCCAGGAGTGCCGGCACCACGCCCTGCTTGCCTCGTCCCCGCACCCACGTAAAGAGCATGATCAGGATGCTTAGGCCGGCATAGGCCGGCCAATCCCACGTGTTGATCGCCGCCAATGCGCCGAGGGCGATCGGCCACACGATCCAGTTCAGCACCAGCCCCCAGTCGAGGCGCGGCCACACGTACCGCAGGCTGTTGCCGACGAGCGCGACCTCGCTCTCTGGCGGCTCGCCCGTGTGCACGGGCAAGTCGCGCCTAACTGGCGCCCGCTCGCTCAGCAGCCAGTTCAGCGCCAGGGCGATCACCAGCAACGTAAAGGGAATGTTCATCATGTGCGGATGGAGGTCGGCGAACAGAAAGCTCCAGTAAGGGAACTCGTTGATCGTATAGCCGACCACGCGACTGGGAGCCCAGTAGTTGAAACCAGGGAAAGTAGCGCCGTGGGCCACGATCTGCCACACGCCGGCCGCCGCGCGCACGAGCGGCTGCAAGCCCGGGATCTGGCTGGTAAACTCACTTCCGCTCACCCACCCCAGGCGGTCGATGACCTGCGTCGCGCTCGCCAGGTTCCCAAACACGGTGACGCATAGCACCGCCAGCAGGCCATGCCACATGCCAAACCCGGCGCGCCTTTGCCCGTCCTTTTGCTGTCCCAATACCCTTCCCGCCAGCGTATAGCCGATCGAGAAAGCAACGCTTACCGTCAGGGCAAAGTAGGTCGGCACGGCGAGGTTAAAGGCCACGGTCGAACGAATCCCGGTCAACCGGGTCACGATCGACATGAGGAACTGTCCATAGTAATAATAGTTCAGATAGCCGCCGGCAAAGTAGGGGTCATAGGGCGGAAAATACGCGCTGCGCAGGCAGGCATTGAGGTAGGCAATGTCCATCAGCTTTTCGCCGCCTTGCCACGGCTGCCACAGGTCGGGGTTGAGGATGCGAATGCCGACAAAGGCAAGGAATGCCAGCCCAAACACAGCTTCCCCGATCAGCAGTACCCGCCACCGCTCCCGCATAAAGTCGCCCAGCTCGCGCCAGTAGCGTGTGACCAGCAGCGTCGAAACGAGAGCCACCACCATGATTGCTGCACCCGTCAGCGGCAAGCCGTTTTGCAGCCAGTGCAGGCTGGCGGGCAGCCAGATCAGATAGCCGACCACGATCAGGCCGACGGCACGCGAGAGCAGGTAGCCCCGGTCGCGCAGCCCACGAAAGAGGACAAAGGCGATCGGCCAGGCCAGCCAACCCAGGATGCCGACGACCAGCCACCACAGTAGCGTCGCGCCGACCGTGGACCCGCTGGCCCACTCGTTCCAGCCGAAATCGTCCACCACAGGCAACTCGCCAACTGGCCGATCGAGCAGCAGCGTCCGCTTTTCTTCGCCCTCGGACGGCGGCTCGCGCTGCAGGAAGGAGAGGAGGCCTTTCGGCTCTGGGTTCGGCTGCGGCGGTTGGGCCAACGCCTCGGCAAAGAGCGCCTGCCACTCGGCATCGCTCAGGTCGCGCGTCTTGCGGTACACGATCGGCTTGGGATGGTCATAGACGGTAAAGCTCTCGTCGGAGGCATCGTCGCGCACGAATAGGCCCAGCAGGCCCGGATACGAGGCGAAAGCGATCTGCTTCGAATAGCCGAGCTCCTCCGCAAACAAGAGCTCGTAAAAGCGCGTGCTCAAGGGATAGCGTTCAGGCAGCCGCGGGATCGTGCGGTAGAGGCGGTTCGTAGAGAGGACGATGTAATCTGCCTGGCGCAAGCGATCGCGCAGGAGCAGCAGTTTGTCATAACCGTCGGGCTCGTACATTGGGAGCTCGACGTACACGTAGCCGTGTGCGCTGGGATTTGCCATCGGCTCTGGCAGCGACAACGGCAGATTGTCGTCCCAATGCTCCACCGCAATGACCGAGCCATCGGGCACGTGGTCATAGATCCAGCGCGAGGCACGAATCCAGGGATGCTCCTGGCTATAAACGCGCATGAACAGCAGCGCCCAGATCATCGTCCCTGCCACCACCAGGTAAGGTCCTGCAGAAAGCACCCCCTGCACTGCCCCGGTGAGGCGGAACCTGTCGCCCGCAGCGCTGCGGGCCGCGCGCCGTTCTCGCGCCCAGTCGCTGATCCGCCACAGCATCTCGGCTCCCATGACGATGAACAGGGGCAACAGGGGCAGCATATAGCGCATGAACTTGACCATGAAGGTGCTGGTCAGCGCGAAATAAGGCATCGCCCAGCCCAGCATCACCAGTTCCTCGCCGCGCGGGCGCCGGAACTGACGGATCACCGTCCACCCCAAGCCGGCGAACGCGGCGATGCCGAGCGGCCAGCCCAATCCCCACCGCACCTGCTGCGCAATCTGGTAGAGGAATGGCGTGGTACCAATGTACTGCCGGGTGTAGGGCCAATCCGCCGTGCCGCGTACCATCGCGCTCTGCTCAGCGATCTGCTTGAGGTACCCGCCCAGGTCCAGGATCGCAAAGGGCGAGGTGACGGCAAAGGCCACGCCCGCCGCCAGCAGCCCGAGCAGGATCCGCGCTCCCGATCGCTTGACGACGACCAGGACCGGGCGTTGCCCCTCGGGATCGACGAGGACATCGTGGCCACGGTGCACCGCGCGGATCAACTGCGCGACGACCAGCACGGCGAGTAGGGGAACAGCGCTGAACTTGGATGCTACTGCCAGGCCCGAGGCCGCACCGGCCCATACCGTTGGCCACAACGTGTTGGTGCGAGCCTGCACGACACGAATCGAGCCATAAACGGCAAGGGTGATGAAAAAGGTCGTCATCACGTCGAACGTGGAGAAATGAGCGAGCTGGATGTGCGACACGGCGAGGGCCACCAGCGCCGACGCCAGCAAGCCGGTGCGCTCGCCATACAGGTCCCGCCCGATCAGGAAAACGAGACAGATCGTGCCCAGGTCGGACAGTACCGACAGCACGCGCCCCACGATGTTGATCCCCCCATAGTCGCCATAGGTGCGCAGCTCCTGTGCCAGCGCCTGCCGCGCTGGCGCCAGTTGGGCGAGCCGTTCGCCTATCGCAGCGAGCGTGTGTCCCACCAGTGCATGCAGGTAGAGAGGAAGATGCCCGTAGGCAAAGTTACGGATCGTGCCGCCGCCCTGCCCATCCGGTACCCAGAGTGGATTGAGCGTGGAACGCCGGGGATCGAAAAGATCCTGCAGTCGAGCAGGCCACTTGATCGTGGGTGCCACCATCGCGATCCATCGCTCATCTGGATGGGCGTGCTGCCCACGATCCCAATTCAGGCCATAGGTGCGCAACAGGGCAGCGGCGACCAGGATCGCCGCCAACAGCAAGCGTGTCCTATGTCCTCCCGATACCTTCATTCACTCTCCCCACAGATGGCACAAGAATGCCGGGTATTGTACCACTCTGGTGCCCCGCGGGCAACCAAAAATGCGCTCGTGTCGAGACACGCTCGCGCTAGAGTCCGCTGCGCTCTTCACACCGCGTGCCTCGCAGCGCCGTCCGCAATCTCACCGCGAGACAAAGGCCCCTCGCCGCGATGGCAGGGGCCTTTGTGCAGCAAGCATGGCCGGCCAGAGCCTGAGATCTAGCTGTCCCTCAACCGATCCAGCTCCTCTCGCACCACGCGCCGCACGACCTCCTCGATCTGTGCCAGGGTGATGCTGGTACCTTCACCATCCGGCTCTGGCGGCACCACAGTGTCGCCCACCTGGAGCTGAAAGTCGTCCCAATGGCTCGCGTTAATGTCCGCTGCATAGTCACACCTAGCGTGCAGGAACACGGTGACGACCTCGGCCTGGGCAGGCGTCTCGACGATCAGCTCGTGCCACTCACGCTCCTGCCACTCAGGCATGTAGCTCGACCACCAGCCCCCATAGACGACGGAAGGGGCGGCGTGGTCTTCGCCTCCCGTTGGGTCGATGCCCACCCGGACCCCGTGCCCGCCATCTCGCCCGCCACGGCTGTTGGTCACGCTCATCGCCCACACACTAGCGCGGACAAGCTTGCCCGTGCCCACGCGAAACTTGCGATACAAGCTCGCGTCGTGGGTAGCAAAAACGGTGTAAAAGCTGGCAGCGAATCGTCCCGTCCGAACTTCGGGATGCCCCCGCTCGCGGTCCTTGAGGTCGTATTCGGGCCGATGCAGGGATCCCGCTACAGAACCATCGACCCACTGAGGGGTCCAGCCGGTCGGGCAGGTTAGCTGGCGAACGCCCTGGTAATCGTAGGATCCCTCGTCGAACGAGGACTGAAAGACGGTCTGCATGCTCCCCCCTGTTGTCGAGCCACCAC
>CAZLMZ010000012.1:0-6292 GCA_964560475.1 uncultured Anaerolineae bacterium | reverse complement strand
TCGAACGAGGACTGAAAGACGGTCTGCATGCTCCCCCCTGTTGTCGAGCCACCACGACGTGCGAGCCGCTCCTGTACGACAATGATGGCTCACGCATCATGGATAGTATAGCCTCTCTACATAACGCTTGTCAAGTATCCACCGACCCGGTAGAGCGAAGCAAATAGGGTTGACATTCATCTATGTGCGATGTTATAATACCCGCCGCGATAGAGAGCAGCAGAGCGTGACCAGACAGGAGGACTCTTGGTTACTGTACAACAGGTTACAGATGCGCTTCGGAACGTGATGGATCCCGAGCTGGGAAAGAACATTGTCGAGTTGGGCATGGTGCGTGACGTTGCCGTTAACGAGGGGCAGGTGAGCTTTACCTTTGCCCTCACCACCCTATCCTGCCCGCTGCGCGGTTCGATGGTAGAAGACGCCAAGGCCGAGATCGCCAAGCTCGACGCGGGTCTCGACGTCGACATTCAGATCACCGAGATGACAGATGAAGAAAAGCAGCGCCTGACACAGGGCGACGCGCCGGAACGTAGCCTGGCCGAGCAGATGAACGATATCTCGCACGCGGTGGCGGTCATGAGTGGCAAAGGAGGCGTCGGCAAGTCGTCGGTAGCTGCTTTGCTCGCAGTCGCGCTGCGCCGGCAGGGCAAACGCGTCGGCGTGCTCGATGCCGATATTACCGGCCCGAGCATCCCCAAGATGTTTGGGCTCAGCGACCGTCCCGCCGTCAGCCCGATAGGGCTGTTGCCCAGTGAAACCAAGAGCGGGATCAAGGCCATGTCGATCAACCTGCTTCTGCAGAGCGAGGATCAAGCGGTCATCTGGCGGGGGCCGCTCATTGCGGGCGCGATCCGGCAATTCTGGAGCGAGGTCTTTTGGCGGGATCTGGACTATTTGATCATCGACCTGCCGCCCGGCACGTCCGACGCTTCGCTGACTGTGATGCAGACCATCCCGCTCAACGGTGTGCTGATGGTCACCTCGCCGCAGACGCTGGCTGGGATGGTGGTGCGCAAGGCAGCGCAGATGGCGATACAGCTCAACATTCCGCTGCTGGGACTGGTCGAGAACATGAGCTATGCTGTATGCCCCAAGTGCGGGGAAAAGATCGAGGTCTTTGGCCCGAGCAGGGCCAAAGAGACGGCGCGCCAGATCGGCGCTCCCCTGCTTGGGCGCTTGCCGATCGATCCAGAACTGGCCAAGCACTGCGACGCAGGGACGATCGAAGACTATCCGGCCAAGACGTTCCAGGGCATCGCCCACCAGCTCGTCACCCTGATGCCCGACACCAAAGTCAAGCCGATACTGCACTAGGCCCACGCACGAGCCGGGTCTGACGGGGAGTGTAAAAGCCATCGCGGGCGAGACGGCCGATCGGTCATCTCGCCCGCGATGCGATCCGGCAGCGAACGACGATCCGCCCGCCTGGGTCAGGCGCTGACCATTTCGACGTTCAGCGCACTCAACACAAACTGGATCGGGTTGATCAGCGTCGCCATATCTGAACCCGCAAACAACAGGCCGACCATGTACCTGTCCATATCGAGCACGGCGGACCCCGAATCGCCGCCAGAGCTCATGCCGCTCGCCATAAACTGGCCGGTAAAGAGCACGTTCTGGCCGAGGTAATCCACATTCACCGTCACGTCCACCTGGTTGATGCGCCCTGTCGTCACGCCCGTCGTCCGGCCGCTCTTTTGCACCTGCATGCCCAGGGTGCCCTGGCGCACGCCGCGCGGGGTGCCAATGCCGAGGATCTCGGGGCTCACCAGTCCGGGCGCAAGCGGCCTGGCTATCGCGGCATCGACCTTGTTCTCCACCTGCTGTGCACGCGTGGCGTGCAGGCGAGTGCTCGATCCAGTTGCGTCGGCCATAAGGTTCAGCAGCGCCGCTGCCAGGTTCGCCACCGTGCAGTCCGACTCGCCGACGCTGGTCTGCAGAGGCACCCATTCCTCCAGCGTGGCGATCTGGTCATCCAACGTGCCCCCATCATAGCGCGCGGGCTGCAGGATCGGATCCCCGCGCAAGCCCTGGCCGGTGTCGGCCAGGACGTGGCTGTTGCTGAGAATGAACAACTGGTTGCCGCGCCGAACGAGACAGCCCAGCGTGCCCGCCGTGACGTTCACGTGGCCGCACGAAATCCCCGGTACCGCCGGGCGATGCCGCTCTGTTGGAGCGAGCTGCCAGGCGCGGAACTTGCCCACTTCTTGCACATCCGTCCGGACCGAGTCGAGTGTCTGCGGGACCAGGTCCGCCGGCGCCAACTGTGCCTTGGGCACCTTGTGCGTCACGCCAACGATGATGCACGGTTCCTCCGACAGCACGCCATTGCTCTCCTTGAAACCGACGCCGCAGGCAACGACGTTCTGGCGGCTCAACAGGCTCTGCGTGTGCGTGCGTTTCGCGCGCAGGGCAAGTGTTAGCCCTTGTGTGACCCCCTCAGAATACATCCGTCCCCCCTTGTTCGTATGCTCTCAACATGCCCACTTCTTGAACGTCGACCGGAACCCCATCGAGTTCCGCCGGGATCCGGTCATGCCAGGCCAGTTCAGATTCAGGTTCCTTGCGCCGGACCAGCACGGTCAACGCCAACTGCTCTGTGGGCTGCCCGTCTACCTGGCGCAGGCCGATGCCTACGCCCACGACGTTCTTTTTTCGGAGCAGCGCTGCCTCGTGCTTTTCCTTGACGACACGAATGCGGCGCATCTCGGCACTGTCTTCCATGTCGCTCCTCCTGAACCGAGTTTCCCCTTTATTCAGTATACTACAAAGCATGTCACCCGGCAATCAGCACCGGTCGACTCTCCGTTATGTGGAGCTGTGCAGCCAGGGCAAGTGGCCAGCCAAGGTGCTCTTGCCCGGCGAACGGCGCGGTGGTATAATCTGCGTATAGCACGTATTTGCGGAGGAGCAGTATGGCTCGAAAACCAAAGCGGTCCACACAGATCGTCATCTATGTCCTCTCGGCGATCGTGATCTCGACCATGATCCTGGGTCTGATCGGCCCGATCTTGTTTCGCACGCCCAGTTCATCCACGCCAACGCCTTTGCCCACGTGGACACCCTTTCCTACGATCGCGCCAACCGTGACGACAGCACCTACAGCGGCGCCACCACCACCGCCTTCGCCGACGCCCAAGGCGGAAAGCGATGGAGCTATTGGCTTGCCCCAGCCCGCCACGTAAGCGCGACGAGACAGGCTATCCGGTGAAGGCGTCGAGCCTGTCCCTCTTGCTCTGCGCTGCCCTTGCACTGGCAGCGTGTTCAGCGCAGCCTAATGCAGGGTCCGGACCCAGGCTGATCATCAGCGAGTTCATGGCCGTCAACGACGATACCCTGACCGATGTGGACGGCGATCCTTCTGACTGGATCGAGATCCACAACCGTGGCGCGACGGAGGCCAACCTGCGCGGCTGGTATTTGACCGACGATCGCACAGATCCAGCCAAGTGGCGGTTCCCTGACGTCCGCATTCCTCCCCACGAGAGCCTACTCGTGTTTGCTTCCGGCAAGGACCGTGCCGTCGCAGGAAAGGAACTCCACACCAACTTTCGTCTCCCGGACAGTGGCGAGTACCTCGCGCTGGTCGAACCGGATGGTTGGACGATCGCCTGGGAGTATGCGCCGGCATACCCGCAGCAGTTCGAGGACGTCTCCTACGGGCTCGTCGCCGGCCTACTACCACGCTACCTCACTGTACCGACGCCGGGCACGCTCAACGAGGGCCGGGTCGAGAACCGGGGCCCTGTTCTGAGCCAGGTGTCGCATACGCCGGCAGAGCCAGGACCCGACGATCCGATCGTAGTCAGAGCGTCGGTCGAACCGTCTCTTGCCCCGGTCGAATCCGTCACCTTGCACTGCCGGGCCATGTTCGGCGTTACAGAGGCGGTGCCGATGTACGACGATGGCGCACACAGCGACGAGCGGGCGCAGGATGGCGTGTATGGAGCTATCATCCCGCCCGGCCTGGCCGGCGCCGGTGAGATGATCCGGTACTATGTGACGGCGAGCGATCGCCAGGGCCGGGTCTCCCGTTGGCCTTTGTTCCAAGATGAGCTGAATTCGCCGCAGTACTGTGGGCTCGTGATCAGCGACCCAGGCGTGGTGAGCCGGCTTCCGGCATTGTACTGGTTCGTCGCCGATCCAGCGGCTGCCGAGACCGACGCCGGGACGCGGGCATCGATCTACTACGATGGCGTCTTTTACGACAACGTGCTCGTCCGCCTGCGCGGCCTCACCGCCCGCTACTGGCCCAAGAAGAGCTTCAAATTCGACATGAACCAGGGATACCATTTCCGGTTCTCTCCCGACGAGGCGCCGGTGGAAGAGTTCAACGTAAATTCGACGGTCACCGACAAGGCGTACGTCCGGCAGACACTGGCCCTGGACACGTATCGCGATGCCGGCGTGCCGGCCAGCATCAGCTTCCCTGTCCGTGTGCAGCAGAACGGCGCGTTCTACAGCGTCTCGATCTGGATCGAGCAGCCAGATGAGCATTTCCTGGAACGCCAGGGCCTTGACCCGAACGGCGCGCTGTACAAGCTACTCAAGCTCAACATCTTGGCGTCGTCGACCGTGAACGTGGCCAAGCGGACGCGCCTGGATGAGGATCACGGCGACCTACAAGCCCTGATCGATGGGCTGCAACTGGCGCCGGAGCGGCGCGCCGCGTACCTCTATGACCACGTCAACATCCCCGAAGTGATCAACTATCTCGCCGTCGCCACGATCTTGCACGACCGCGACCAGGGTGATAACAACTATTACATGTATCGTGACACAGAGGTGAACGGGGAGTGGATGGTCCTGCCGTGGGACAAGGATATGACCTTCGGCCGCACCTACCTGCCCGAGGAGGGAGGCACGTTCAACGACGTGATCTGGGCAGACCAGGATCCACCCAGTCACCCGCTCCGCGGCTACTACGTGGGGAACCGGCTATTCGATGCTCTCCTGGGTACACCAGAGATCCGGGATATGTACCTGCGCCGCCTGCGCACGGTCATGGACGCGTTCCTGCAGCCTCCAGACACGCCGACGCGGGATCGCTACTACGAGGGGCGCATCCAGGCGCTCTACGAACAGATGGCGCCAGACGTGGCCCTCGACGCTGAACGGTGGCCGCTCGACTGGGGAGAGCCGCAGACCTTTGCCCAGGCGCTGGAGGCGATCACGATGGACTATTTGCCCACACGGCGCGTCCACCTATACGAAACGCACGGGCCGCCGAACAATGGGATCATCCCTGCTGCGCAGCCAGCGGACGCGCGCCTTCGCTTCGGCGAGCTGGCGGCAAACCCACTCTCAGGTGATCAGGACGACGAGTACCTGACGCTGATAAACGACAACGACTATGCCGTGGACATCTCAGGCTGGAAGGTGGTGTCGGATGTCGAGTACACCTTCCAGCCCGGCGTCGTCGTCCCGGCTGGCGGGATGCTCTACCTGTCGCCCGACGTGACCGCCTTCCGCGCCCGGTCCCGCAGCCCGACGGGCGGCGAACGTCTTTTCGTGCAGGGCGACTATCGCGGTCGTCTCTCCAATGCCTGGGGCCGCCTAAGGTTGTACAACGCTGCAGGCAGGCCGATTGCGACTCGCGTTTTCTTCCAACCAGGCTGATCGGTGACCTGTCCCGCACGCAGCGGCGAATCCGCATAAAGGAGGATGCGCTCAGCATGAACAACCTGATTACGCTGGAGCCACTGGCAGTGGGCACGTTGATCGTGAACCTGGCACTGGCAGCGATCCTGTCGGCGGGCGTGGCGTGGTACTATGCCCGGTTCGGCGAGGCCTTGTCCAACCGGGTCAAATTCGCCAAGCTGCTGCCCGTCTTGACCCTGATCACCGTCCTGGTCATTTCGGTGGTCAAGGCCTCGCTGGCGCTCTCGCTGGGGCTGGTGGGCGCCCTCTCGATCGTCCGCTTTCGCACCGCAATAAAGGATCCCGAGGAGCTGATCTACCTGTTCATGGCGATTGCGATCGGGCTGGGGCTGGGCGCCGATCAGCAGGTACCCACCGTGGTCGCGGTGCTCGCTTTGGCTGTGCTCGTGATCGCCACGCGCCTGCTCACGCGCCGCAGCAGCGCGCGCAACCTGTACCTCAACCTGCAGGTACCGGAAGGCGAGACGACCGACACCTTTGAGGCGGTCAACGATATCCTGGTCCGCAACGCGCGCTTTGTCGATATGCGGCGCCTCGACCGGCGGGATCATACCCTCCAGTTGACCTACCTGGTCGACTGCCAGGACGACAGCGAGCTGTGCAACTTGATGGACGAGCTCAAGACGCA
>CAZLMZ010000011.1:0-27917 GCA_964560475.1 uncultured Anaerolineae bacterium | reverse complement strand
CGCCAGGAACGATATGTCCAGGCACTGGAAAGCTACGACGCGGCGATCGAGCGTAGGCCTGACGACGCGCTCTCCTACCAGGCCCGTGGCCTGACCTACCTGCGCCTCGGTCGCACAGAGCAGGCCATCGCCGATCTGCAGCAGGTCCTCGATCTGGCGCGCGACCCCAACCTCATTGCTAGTGCCCGGGCCCAACTGGAGGAGCTCGGCGTGAAATAGACGATCGGACGGGCACCTAACGCGTCTCGACGCGTTTTCCGACTACTTGCCGGCGAAAGCATTCGCAGGCTGTTCTCATAGGAGGATCTTGTGACCGACTCGACCCAACCAACCGAGAATGGCCAGGTGCGCGTCAACCTGGCCCTGCAGGTCGCCGGCATCGCCGCGCAGGTCACTGCGGCGCTGCGCTCCGGCGACGACGCCCGGCGTGCCCGGCTCGAGCGAACCCTCGCCGAGGCCCAGGCGCAGCTCGATCGTGGCCCCTCTCCGGAGGGTCTGCCCCTCTTCATCGACGTCATGCGCGGCCTGCTGCGCGGTGAAGACGTCTCCGCCGACGCCCAGGGCCTGCCTGAGTCCTTCCGTGCTGTCTATCACCAGGTCGTCGACGAGATGCATCACGCCCAGGAAGAGGGCCCTCTCACCGTGCGTCAGGTCCTCGACGAGGTCTCGCACAACCTCGTCGTCGCTATGCAGCAAGGCTCCTACGCACAGCGGCGCATGATGGCCAACACCCTTTTGCAGATGGAACACGAGTCCGCCCACCGGCCCGACCTGGTCTCGCTGGTTCACTTTTTGCAGGCTGCACGCGCTCTCTTGCAGGATGAGGACTGGGCCGAACCCGCCAGCCAGCTCACCGGCCCCTTCCAGGCCCGCTGGGAACAGATTCTCGAGGCCCTGCGACAGGCTGGACCTCCGAGTTCTTCGGATGCATCCTGATGCGTCGCATTCTGATGCGCGCGACCTCGGAGGTTTAGAGCGGAAGGGGTAATGATACCCGACGATATGCCCTCCTACCTCGCCCTCGCCGAGCGCGATGCTCTCATGCCGCGCGTCGAGGTCGCCTACCGGCGCCTGCGGGCCTGTGACCTCTGCCCTCACCGCTGCGGCGTCGATCGCCTCGCTGGCGAGCTGGGCACGTGCCACACCGGCCAACAGGCTGTCGTCGCCAGCACCGGGCCCCATTTTGGCGAGGAGCGCCCCCTCGTCGGCCGTCACGGCTCGGGCACCATCTTTTTCGCCTGGTGCAGCCTCCGCTGCCGCTACTGCCAGAATGCGTCGATCAGCCAGCGCGGCGAGGGCCACCCCGTCACCCCCGAGGCCCTGGCCGAGACCATGCTCGCCCTGCAGCGCCACGGCTGCCACAACATCAACCTCGTTACTCCCTCCCACGTCGTACCCCAGATCCTCGCCGCCACCCAGATCGCTGCCGAGCGCGGCCTGTGCATCCCTCTTCTCTACAACACCGGCGGTTACGACAGCCTAGACACCCTCGCCCTGCTCGACGGTGTTATCGACATCTATATGCCCGACATGAAATATGCCGATCCCGCCATCGCCGCGCGCTATTCGCGCGTACGCGACTATCCGGCGGTCAACCAGGCCGCCGTACGCGAGATGCACCGCCAGGTCGGTGACCTCCAGATCGACGAGCATGGCATCGCCCGGCGCGGCCTGCTGGTGCGTCACCTCGTCCTTCCGGAGGGGCTGGCCGGCACGGCCGAGATCGCCCATTTCCTGGCCAGCCTCTCCCGCGACACCTACTTCAACGTCATGGCCCAGTACCGCCCCTGTTACCAGGCCTACGACCTCCCCCCACTCGACCGCCCGATTACCGCCGCCGAATATCAAGAGGCGGTGCGCCTGGCCCTCGATGCCGGCCTGCACCGCCTCGATTGTCGCCCCTAGAGACCCGTTCTCGGGGAAAAGAACGGGCCTCTGATCTCCCTTCTTATCTCTCCCCCAACGCCTCCAACGCCGCCGCTCGATCCGCGTACAGCGCAAAGACGCGATCCAGTCTCGTCAGCCGCAGCACGGTGCGCGCCTGTTCGTTCAGCCCGGCCAACTTGAGCGCTCCTCCCGCTTGTCGCGTTGCCTTGAGGCCAGACACCAACGCAGCCAACCCTGAGCTGTCGATGAACGGCACGCCCGACAGGTCGACCACCAGCTCGACCTGCCCCGCATCCACCCGCTCCCTGATCGCCTCCTTCAGCTCGAGCGCCGTCAGCGCGTCCAGGCGTCCCTCCAGCGCCAGCACCGCGCACCGTTCAGAGAGCGATTCCTTGCCGATCTCGAGTTCCCTCGTCTTGATCATCATCCTTGCTCCTTGGCTGCCCCTTCACTCGCGGTCAGCGTCCCCGGCGGCTGTGGCGCCCACCCGGCCGGTGGCTTGTAGGCCGCTGCCTTCACAATGACCGATAGCATCACGATATTGTAGCATCCCCAGAACGTGCTGAAGAGCGTCGCCGCCAGCTCGTGGTTCCACCCCCCAAACCAGGAGACCAGGCCATACCCGATCGCCACGATCGTCAGGCCGATGACGAGGAGCTGCGGCCATACCAGGTGCAGATAGGTGCCCCCCTGCCGCTCCTTGGGCGTCACCGCAAACCGGATCCTTGCCCCTGCCAACACGCTGACCACCGCCCGAATCCACAGCGGAAACAGTGCCACCGCATACTGCTCGCCGCGCCACACCCGGATCCCCCGCGCTGTAGACCAGAACATCAGCCGGTTCAGCAGGAGCGCGGGCACCAGGTGCCACAACAGCGCGCCGTGCGAGCTGGCCACCGGCGCGGTCCCTGTGAACAGGTACACGATCGGTGCCAGCAGCAGCAGCAGCGTCGAAAAGCCGCTGAAATACGAGTACATCGTCGTCAAGTAGGCGATGCGTTGGGCAAAGCTCAGGCCCTTCATCCGCAAAGGTTTCTCGCGAAGCAAGATCTGGATTGTGCCCTGTGCCCAGCGCAATCGTTGCTTGAGTGACGAAGCCAGATCCTCTGGAGCCAACCCTTGCGCCAGCACCTCCCCATGGAACACGCTGCGCCATCCCCGCGCGTGCAGCCGCATCGAGGTCGCCATATCCTCCGTCACGCTGTACGTCGGCAGTGCCAACACGGGCAGCGCCTCGTCCGCGCGCGACAGCTCCATGTCCGCCGCCTGCTCGTCCAGCCCGCCCGGCGCCGAGGTCGAAGGCAGTGTGTCGATCACTTCCCGCGCCACCTCCGCCAGCTGCCCGAGGAGATAGCGGCGCACCTCCTCCGGTCCCTCCTCTCCGCCCTCAGCCATCGCGCCCATGTCGCCCGCGATCGCCGCCAGCTCCTCTTCTGCCATCCTCTGCTGCGCCGCTTCCATCGCCTGCCGGACAACGTCCGTCACCGTCTCCAGCGGCTGTCCCTCCTCCAACGCCTCACCCGCCTGCGCCACCGCCCTACTCAGCACAGCCAGCGCCTCACCCTGCGCCGGTGTCTCGGCACGCGCCGCGGCCAGGTCGCGTTCCATCCGTCCCAGCCCTCGCCGCACGCGCCGCTCCATCTCCTCCGCATATTCGGCCAGGCCCAACTGCAGCAGCGCCTCCCGGCGCAGGATCGCGTTCGTGCCGCAGAAAAATGCCGCGTTCCAGCCATCCTTCCCCTGCTGGATCGGGCCATAGAACAGCGCTGCGTCCGAACCGAGCGGGTCGCCGGGAGGGACGTTGTAGAACTGCTGCGGCGTCTGCACGAAAGCTACCTTGGGGTCGCGGAAGTAGCCGATCGCCCGCTCCACGATCCGCGGGTCCGGCACCTGGTCGGCATCCAGGATCAGGACCAGATCCCCCGACGCCTGCAGCAGCGCATTGTTCACGTTCCCCGCCTTGGCGTGGTGCGGTTTGTCCCTCCATTCCTCACCGCGCGTGACGTACGCACATCCCGTCTCTGCAGCCATCGCCCTCACCTCCGGTCGTGCCCCGTCGTCGAGGATGTGTACCTTGAGGTGTGGCCAACGGATGCCTCTTGCCGCCTCCGCCGTCTGCCGGACCAGCGCCACCGGCTCGTTGTACGTCGTGATGAATACGTCCACCGTCGTCCCCTCCAGGGGCGGTGGTGGGGCACGCCGTGCCGGCTGCCACACCGTGAACGCGAACAGCACGTTGCCGATGATCCCATACGTCTCTGCCAGCACCAGCGGGATCGCAAACCACAGCGCATCCCAGTTCAGGCTCGTCGTGTAGCGCCAGCCAATATAGTACAACCCCACCACTATGCTCGCCAGCGCTAGGATGCGGAACCCCCACAGCCCCAGCCCGTAGGCACGCTCGCCGCCCGACGGCGACGTCCGGGCCCCCTTCCGTCCCTCCGCGGGCATTGGCAGCGGCAATACGGAGAAAAACGGTGGCGGTCTCATCTCGTCCCTTCCTTCCGCGCACGCTTGGCCAGGTGCCAGTGGTTTCCCTCCGGCGTGCAGGGCGTATAGCTGAGCGCGTCCGTCAGCTCGCGCGCTACCGCCAGCCCATACCCGCCCTCCTGCAGCGCACATGCCTCCGGCGCCAGCGCCGGACAATAGTCGAACGAGCGCCCATCGTCGTACAGGTCCAGATCCATCCCCTCCGGCAGCATAGCGATTCGCCCGCGCACCTCGCCCTTTCCCTCGGCATATGCGTGCCGGATCACGTTCGTCACGATCTCGCACGCCGCCAGTTCCATCTCGTAGGCGAAGGTCTCCCCATAGGCGTCGCCCAACCCGCGTACCAGCGCGCATACATCCCGCAGCTGCCCCCACGTGGCCGGACCGGCAAATGATAGCGTCCGCGGCAGCGCCCTGAGCACCACCACCGTCACGTCGTCCTCGCGGGGCGTCTCCCCGCGGAACGCCTCCACCGCGTCCACGATCGCCTGCGCCAGCGCCGCGGCGGGCAGCGCCGCCCCCGCCGCCGCCACCGCCTCCAGCCGTTCCGCGCCAAACCGGTCCCCCGCCGCGTTCGCCGCCTCGGTGATCCCGTCGCTGTACAGCAACGTCGCATCCCCCGGTCGCAGCACCACCGTCCGCTCCTCTAGCGCCACCTCTGCGTCTACGCCGATCGGCAGGCCGGTCGCAGCCAGGCCCTCGCACCTACCCTCCGCATGGTGCCACCAGATCATCTCCCCATGCCCGGCGCTGGCATACGTCAGCGTACCGAGGCGCACATCGAGCCGGGCGGCAAGAAAGGTGATGAACATCCCGGCCTGATCCAGATCGGGGTAGAAAGAGGCGTTGACGTTGCGCAGCATCTGGGCTGGGGAAGCCTCGTGGTCGGTCTCGGCCCGGAAGAGCGTTCGCGCCGCCAGCGCCAGCAGGGCAGCCGGGACGCCCTTGCCAGAGATGTCCGCCAGAATGATGTGGCAGTTTTGTGGATCAGCCGGTATGAAATCGTACAGATCGCCGCTCACGTACCGCGCCGGCAGCGCGGCCGCTGCAACGTCGAAACCCTCCACGGTTGGCACGTTGCGTGGCAGAAGGCTTCTCTGAACTTGCTCTGCCAGCTCGAGCTCGCGCTGCAGACGCTGCTGCTCGAGAAGCTGCGTCTGCGCGTCCCGCAGCTCCCTGGTGCGCTGGTCGACCATTGCCTCCAACTGCTCCGAGTACGTCCTCAATGCTTCCTCCGCACGAATGCACTCGGACAGGTCGGTCTCTGTGCCCGGCTTGACGCCCGCTGCAGGGTCTTGCACTTGTCTTGGCCCCACGTGCCCTCCTCTTACGTCCTGCTCGTCTACATCGCTCTCATCGTATCACGAGCTCCTCAAGTCCTCCACGACAAGAGTCGCATAGAAGGTTATCTGGGTTCAGTATACCAGAGAGGGCGTTACAAAAGCGTTCCGATCGGCGACGGAGTATGGTTCACAGCACGAGGGGCCACCGTCTATTAGGGTAGGGCTCGCTTGTGCGCAGGCCAGCGCCCTATTACGGAGAGACGGGGCGGCTATTCCTGCCACCCCGTCTCACCTCGCAAAAAGCAAGCTTGGCCCCACACAACAAACGCGCCCCTGGGGAAGGAGCGATGCCGACTGGTGATGGGGGCTATTTAGTGTCCGGAATTAAGGCGCGCAGCAGTTCCTCGTTCCACTGCCCGGCGTCCCGATCATAGATCCCAAAACCGGCACCAAACTCCCAGTAGGCCCAGGAGATACCCCGCACCTCAGCCTCCTGGCGCACAAAGCGCGTCCAATTCGCGCGTGACTGCAGGTCGGCCTTACTGTATGCGCCAAACTCGCCCAGCCACAGCGGGCAATCGAGCCGCTCTGCATACCGCACGGCCCACTCTATCTGGTCGAGGATCGGCCCGGGGCCGGCCGGATTCCGATCTGTGGGCTGGGTGTTATAGTCCTCGAACCACTTTTTGATCCACGGGACATCGTTCGTTGCCGGAACAGGGGTCAACGGCGTCTCGGGTGGCCCGGGCCACTGCACACCGGTCGTGCCGTAGGTGTCGTCCATCCACTCTGCGCCCTGATGCGTGAACATGTGCGGTTCGTACAGGTGAAAGGTGCAGACGGCATTGTTCTCCTCCGCGGGAAGGTCGAGCTTGCCCAGCGCCGACGCGTTCGCCCAATCCGTCCCGTCGATGACCAGGGTGTGGGCCTTGTCGGCCTCGCGGATGGCCGCGCTCGCATCCGCGACGATCGTGTTCCACGTCCCCGCCGTCAGCTGGCCGTACGGCTCGTTCAGCGGCTCATAATACAGCCCATCGGGCATGTCGCCGTACCGCCTGGCGATCTGCCGCCACATGGCGATGAACCGCTCCCTGTGCGTGCTGGGCGCCTCGGTGAGCGCATCATAGTGGTGCATATTGATCACCACGTTCAGCCCGTTGGCGAACGCGTTCTCAAGTACCCAATCGATGCGCTGGAAAAAGGCCGCGTCGATCGTGTAGGGCGGCTCGGCCATCGCGTGCGCCGACCAGCGGATCGGCACCCGCACCGTGTCGAAACCTGCCTCCGCGATCAGCCGAAAATACGCCTCCTCCAGCACCACCCCCCACTCGCCTTCCGTCGGCGCTTCCAGCGCGTTTCCCAGGTTCACCCCTCGTCCCAGGCGTCGGGCTTGATCAAACGGATCTAGTGGATCGGCGGGGGGCGTGACGGTGGGAAAAGGAGTAGGAGTCACGGTCGGTGTGGGTACTGGTGTGGACGTCGACGGAGGCGGGACCGTCGGCTCAGCCGTGGCCGTGGGCGGGGGAGACGGTGTCTCGGTTGGAGCGACGGGCTGCGCCTGGCAACCCGCAGTGATCGCAACAACAGCCACGAACAGGAGCCACAGTCCTCTCATCGCGCATCCTCCTCTCGTCCCTTTCCACCTCACCCTGCTGCCGCGGCTAGCTCTGCCACCGCCGCCAGTGCCCGTTCCATCTCGCCCGCCGTGTTGAATGCCCCCAGCCCAAACCGCACCGTCCCGTCCGGAAACGTGCCTATCGTCCTGTGCGCTGCCGGCGCGCAGTGCAGGCCCACGCGGCACATGATGCCATACTCGTCATCCAGGCGCAGCCCGACCTCCGAGCACGCCATCCCCTCGACGTTGAACGAGACCGTCGCCGTCTGCAGCTCTGCGTCCAGTGTGCCGTACACGGTTATGCCGGGAATGCTCTGCAGTCCCTCGATCAGCCGCTGCGCAAGCGTCACCTCGTGTGCGCGGATGGCGCCGACGCCATGGGCCAGCACCCAGCGCACGCCTGCCCCCAGCCCTGCCAGGCCTACCGCGTTCGGCGTGCCGCTCTCGCACATGTCGGGCAAGAAGCCGGGCTGCAGCTCCTCCTCCGAGCGGCTGCCTGTGCCGCCGCGCACCAGCGGCTCCATCTGCGTCTCGTCCACCCGCTCACCGACGATCAGTCCCCCTGTCCCCATCGGGCCGCAGAGCGACTTGTGGCCCGTGAACCCCAGCAGGTCGATCTGGTCGGCCTGTACGTCGATGGGATAGGCACCGCCGGTCTGGGCGGCATCCACCAGCAGCAGCACCCCACGCTGGCGGCAGATCGTGCCCACCTCGGCTACCGGCAGCAGCGTGCCTACCACGTTGGAGGCGTGATTGAGCGCTACCATCTTTGTGTGGGGCCGAATGGCCGCTTTGACGTCGGCAGGATCGAGCACGCCCTGCGGTGAGCATCGCACTACCGTCACCTCAACGCCGTCCCGCTCCAGGGCGCGCAGCGGGCGCATCATCGAGTTATGCTCTATCGAGCTGGTGACGACGTGGTCGCCGCAGCGCAGCAGCCCGCGCAGCGCCAGGTTGAGCGCTTCGGTCACATTCTTGCACCACACCAGGCGCAGCGGGTCCGGGGCGCCAAACAGCGCGCACGCCGCTTCGCGCGCCTCGTACACGATCCGTCCCGCGTCCACCGCCCGGCGGTGTGCGGCACGGCCCGGGTTGGCGCCCACCTCTTCTAGAAAGCGCACCATCGCTTCGGCCACACCCGGCGGCTTGGGCCAGGAGGTCGCCGCGTTATCAAAGTAGATCATCGTCTTTGGCAGAATCTCACAATACGTCCGGCTATGGCCAGTTTGCCACGAAACGCGATAGGTGCCAAGCACGCAAAGGGTGGGCGGGATCAGGCCGTCTCGCTGTCGGTGCTACCCGTCAAAGCATCTATCGCAGCTAGCTCCTTTTTCGTCAATGTGACCTCAGCCGCCCCGACGTTGTCTTCCAGGTGTGCCATGTTCGTCACTCCAGCAATGACCGACGCGGTGACCTCACGCGCCAGCAGCCACGCGATGGCCAGTTGCGCCAGCGTGCAGCCCTTGCGCTCGGCAATGACGAGCAGCTTTTCCACCTGATCGAGGTTGCGATCGGTGAGCAGCTCGCCGGCCAGCATTTCCTGTGCCAATCGCCCCGCTGCATCGATCTGGCCGACCCGGTACCGCCCGGTGAGCAGACCCACGGCGAGAGGCATATATGGGATCAGGCCCAGGCCGACTTATGATACCCACAAGCCGGAATGGCCCAGCCGCCGGTAGTTCATGCCGCGGAACGTCTCGCGGTTCATGTTCCCTCTCCTCGTGGCCAAGGTACGGGTGGCGCTCTGCGCCGCTATAGAGGTTCCGCCGTACGCTCGGCACATGCCTGGCACAACCCCGGGACCGAGAGATGATCCAGGTCAGCGACAAAGCCATGCTCGGCACGCAGCCGTTGGGCGAGAGGCTGGGCCTCCGCGATCTCGATGCCCATTACCTTCCCGCACGACTGGCACACCAGGTGAATGTGTGGCCCGTGCACCCCCAGCAGCTCGTACAGGTGCTGCCCGTCGCCCGGGTCCACGCAGGCCACGATATCCAGCTCCTGCAGCAGGTCCAGCGTCCGGTAGACGGTCGAGATATCCACTGCCGACGTCAGCCCCTGTACCTGCACATAGATCTCGTCCGCCGTGGCCAACCCCTCGACGTCGTGCATCACCGACAGGATCATCTCCCGTTGCGGCGTCAGGCGCAGGCCGCGGTCGCGCAGCTTTTGCAGAAAGACCTCTTCGCAGGCCATTTCGCCCTCCTTTCAGTGCCCGTGGTCGTGTCCTTCTAGCGCGATCGCCCCTCCGAGCGCCTCCAGTGCGGCACGCAGCGCCTCGTTGGCCTGCTCCATGCGCTCGATCGCGCTGCGGATCTGTGTCGCTGCCTCACGCTGCCCAGCCTCCTCGACGGTGGCAGCCCAGCGTGCAAAATCGACGGCGTGTTCCTCGTTGTGCTCCAGCCAATGCGGCAGCAGTGCGCGCAGCTTGTCTACCTCATTCACTGCTCGTCTTCCTCCTGTGCTCGCTCTGCCGACGCCAGCAGCACGCGGTGCTTGAGCAGGTCGATCCCCTGCAGCGTGCCCACGATCTCCTTCGGCTCCTCAAAGAACGTGCGCAGCAGAAACCCATGCTCTGTCGGTTCCAGCCAGATCACGTCGCGCATGATCTCCTTGCCATCCAGGTATACGTTCGCTTGACACATCTTTGCACTCCTATCCTGTTTTATCCGGCTCCATTCTATCACAAAGCTATCTCGCCTCGCAACCCGTATTGCGACGGCCTATCCTTCCTTCACGGTGCGAGGCCCTCTCGCCCTGGTTTCTGCCTTGGCCTTTCGCTGCGGGTCGCGTATGCAGCCTGGCTGAGCAACGTGGCGCTGCTCTTCCACGCGCGCAGGTGCGGGATCGCCTGCTCCTCCAGTGCATAGCTCAACAGGGCGAGCGACAGCACCACCAGGGTGATGCACAGGCCGGGCGGCAGCGCCCAGCGGACCCACAGATCGGTGACCATGATCGATGGGTAGCGAAAGGCAAAAGAGAGCATCAACCCCCAGCTCTTGACCAGCGGGTTGCCTAACCCCAGGAAGCTCAGCCCCGACTCGGCGACGATGACGTGTTGGAACTCGGCGATGAAACGAGGCAAGGCGATCGGCGCGGCGCTGGGCAACAGGTGGCGGGCCATGATCCGCCTATCTCGTGCGCCGATCAATTGTGCCGCCTCCACGTAGCCCTTGTTCCGCTCGCTCAGCACCTGGGCGCGCACCAGGCGTGCTGCTCTCGGCCAGCCAAAGAGGGTGAAGAAGAAGAGCAGTGTCCCTGCGCCGGGCTGTAGAAAGGCCGCCATCAAGACGATCAGGGGAAAGCGCGGCACCGCCAGGAAAACGTCGACTATGCGCATGATCGCATACCCCAACCGCTCCTTGTACCCCGCCAGGAGGCCGAGCAGTGTCCCGATGGTGGTAGAGAGCAGCGCAGAGAGCAGGCCGATCGACAGCGAAAAGCGTGCGCCGTAGAACAGCTCGCTCAACAGATCGTGGCCAATGTCGTCCGTGCCCAGCGGGTGCTGCGGCGAGGGGGGCAGGAGCGGTTCGAATAGCGTCCTGGCGTCGTGCGGGGCAAGGATGGGTGCCAGGACGGCCAGCACGAGCAAGGTGCCGAGGAGGATCGAGCCGGCCAGGGCCGGCCCACACTGTAGCAAGCTGGGCGAGCCACCGATCGTTCGCGCCGGCTGCCTCACGCGCTCCTCACCTCTCTTGCCCCACTCGGACCGACCCTCGGGTCCAAGAAGCCATACAACAGGTCGGCGGCCAGGTTACAGGCCATGATGAACAGCATCGTGATCAGGAATGCCCCTTGCAGCATCGGATAGTCGCGCGCCATACAGGCTTCGCGGATCATGGTCCCCATGCCCGGGTAGGCAAAGACGACCTCCACGAACATGCTGCCCATGAGGACGAACCCCAGGCGCATGGCAATCATGGTCACGACCGGCAGCAGCGCATTGGGTAGGGCGTGCTGGAACAAGACCCGGCGCTCAGGCGCCCCTTTTCCGTACGCGGTGCGGATGTAATCCTCGCCCAGCACGCCGAGCATGGCGTTGCGCATCAGCATATAGACCCCCGAGAACTGGGTCAAGACCAGCGCGGCGACCGGCAGGACCATGTGGTAGGCGACGTCGCGGGCCTTTTCCCATCGACTCGCATCCAGCAAGTAAGGGCTGCGCGCGCCGCCGACCGGAAAGAGCTGCCAGTGCAGCCCAAAGGCAATAACCAGGAGCATTGCCAAAAAGAACGACGGCCACGAGCCCAGCGCAAAGGTCGCCACCAGGAGGCCGGCATCCGCAGGGGTGCCTCGCTTCCAGGCCGAGAACGCGCCCAGCACGCTGCCCAGCGTGACATAGATCGCCGTTGCCGTCCCTACCAGGAGCAGCGTCCACTTGAGCCGGCCCCACAGGACGTTCCATACGGGGGCGTTGTAATAGATCGACCAACCCATGTCACCCCGCAGCAGCCCGCCCAGGTAGCGGAGATATTGCTCGCCAAGAGGCCGATCCAGGCCATAGTAGGCCAGCAACTGGCTGCGCATCTCTTCCGTGAGCAGCATCGCCGAGTCCGTGCCGGGATCGTTGTTGTCCAGGTAGGACAGCGGGTCACCCGGCATCAGGCGAGGCAGGAAAAAGTTGAGCGAGACCAGGGTCAACAGCGTCAGGAGCGTCTGGATCGCCTTTGTACCCACGGTTTGCGCAGCCTCTTGCCCTTCTATCGTTCGAGAAAGATCAGCTTGTTCAGCTCGATCGGGATACCCCCCGCGATCCCTTCCGCGGTGTAAAAGGGCGTTATCCCCGCATCTGCCTCGTACACGACCCACATAAGTGGGTGATAGAGCGCGAGCACGGGCAGCTCTTTAGCCAGGATGGCCTGCAGCTCCCAGACCTGCGCTCGACGCGCAGGTTTGTCCATCTCGACCGATTGCGCCGCAAACAGCGCGTCGTAGGTCGCGTTCTCGTAGGTCGTGGCCGGCCAGGCGGGGGTGCGCAGTGTGGAGGGGTTGGCGATGCCCCCGTGGCCGCTGATCGCCATGTCGAAACGGCCCTCCTTGAGCAGCCCGTCGACGGTGGCCCGATCCGCCGATTTCACCGTCACCTGGAGGCCGACCGCTTCCAGGTCGGCCTGGATCAGCTCTGCCTCGCGGTCCCAGCCGCTCTGGATGATCGTCACCGCCTGGTTTTCCAGCCCTGCCTCCTGGAGGATCTGCTTGGCCTTGTCGGGATCGTGCGCGTATCCGGGCAGGTTCGGGTTCGCCCACTCGGTGCTCGGTGAGACGATGCCCAGGTTGGCGACCACGGCGCCTCCCTGTGTGACCTGATCGACGATCCGCTGCCGGTCGACCGCGTGGGCTACCGCCTGGCGTAGCGCTAGCTCGTCAAAGGGGGCGCGTTTCGTGTTCAAGATGACCTGCAGCACCCAGAAGCTCGGTCCAGGCAGAACCGCATAGCTCGGATCCGGCTCGATCTGCTTGACTACGGTGATCTCGTTTCCAGAGAAGGACGCCATATCGGTTTTCCCTGCCTGAAGCGCAACCGCCGTGTCCTGCACCTTGGGAAAGACCAGTGTGTCGACCGCAACCGCGCCACCCCAGAAAGCGGTGTTCTTCTGATAGATGTACAGCCCTTCTTCCTTGCTGTAGGTATCTAGCGTGAACGGGCCGGTACCGACCAGTGCCTCCGGTGCCAGGTACTTGACCGGATCCTCGATCCCTTCCCAGAGGTGCTTGGGGATGATCGGCACCGAGCCAAAGAGGTTGGAATGGGGGCCGGCGATGGGATCGGAGAGCGTCAAGCGGGCCGTGTGCTCGTCGATCGCTTCAGCTCTCTCGACCTTGGCGATCTCGCCGCTCCAGCTGATCTCGCTCGCGTGTTCGCGGATGTAGGCAAAGGTAAAGGCCACGTCCTCTGCCGTGAAGGGCTGCCCATCGTGCCAGCGCACGTCGCGCCGCAGATCGAACGTCCACGTCTTGCCGTCCTCCGACATCTCCCAGCTCTCGGCCAGCCAGGGGACGACCCCGCTTTCATCCTTCCAGGTCAGCGTGTCAAAGAGAAGGGACATGCGGACGTAACCCGGCCCGCGCGGGTCACGGGCAAAGGGGGATGGGTAACCCCAGTCCTCGCCCGGGTAGGTGAACACGAGGGGCTCAGGTGTGGGCGTGGTGGTAGCCGATTCCGGCCCCGGCACGGACGTCGTCCGGCAGCCGGCAAGCCCGATCGACGCCAGGATCAGCAGCATGCCCTTGAGCGCGTGCCAGATCTGTCCTCCCATGGCGTTCTCCTCTCGGATGGTCGGTGCGGCACGGGTGGTTAGAGCGTCAGGGCTTTGAAACATGGGATACAGTACGGCTCTCCTCGAAAGGTTCGCACCCGCGTGGCCATCGTCGCCTCACCGCACTCGGTGCACACCACCGAGGCGAGGATCTGCGCCTTGTCGGGCATGTCGATCGCGACCTGGCGCACCTCGAACAGCTCCTCCAGCGGTGCCTCCAGGATCTCCTCGATGCGCGCCTCCCTGCTCTGCTGGAAATAGCGGTGATCCTCGTCGCTGACAGGCCGGTTTGCTCGCATGCGGTCGAAAATCCCGCGCTCCCTGGGATCGGATCCACGCTGCTGGCGGGGGCGCGCCGCGATGCGGATCGCCTTGCCGTCGGAGCGCCGGATAAAGGTGAATACGTTCTTGCCATAGTCGTGATGCAGGAGGTTCCCCTTGCCCGCCGTACAGCCGGTGAAATACTGGATCGCGTCCAGGGCACAGTTGTCTGTTTCCGCAATACACACCACCTCCTCGTCGCTGGAGTGGGAGCCGATCTCGCGCAAGGCGATTTCGGCGACGCGGATGCCGATACTCAGCCCGGGGCAAGAGTGTCCGTGGAAACGTCGTGCTCCTTCGATGTCGAGCGGAGCCTGCGTGGCAGTCATACCATCATCCTTTCTGCGGTGAATGGTTGTCGCAATGAATTGCAATAACGTATTATAGCAAGAAACCAGAAAGGCAGCAAAACGGGTGCCAGCGTCGCCGTTGACACCCCTTCCCTTTTCCGCTATACTCCCTCTATGCCCTGCACCGCCGACTGGAGAGACCACGCCATGCACACCACCCGCCTGGGCACAGCGCCCGAGGGTATATCGCGAGCGGTCGAGGTACTGCGCGACGGCGGCATCGTCGCCTTTCCCACTGACACCGTGTATGGCATCGGCGCGCACGGCATGTTCCCACAGGCCGTCGAGCGCCTCTATACGGTCAAGGAGCGCCCGCGCGACAAGGCCATCCCGCTCCTCCTGCCCGGCCTCGACGCCCTGCCAGAGGTCGCTGCTGACGTTCCCGAGGTGGCTCGCGTGTTGGCTGCCCGCTTTTGGCCCGGCGCGCTGACCATGGTCCTGCGCCGCTCCTCTCGCGTGCCCGATGCCGTCACCGCCGGGGGCGACACCGTCGCCGTCCGCGTGCCCGACCACCCCCTGACCCAGGCCCTGCTGCGTGCCCTCGCCGCGCCATTGGCGGCGACCAGCGCAAATCGCTCCGGTCAGCCCGCTCCCGATACGGCTGCCGGTGTGCTGGCTCAGTTGGAGGGGCGAATCGACCTGATCCTCGACGGCGGCCGATGTCCTGGCGGCGTGCCCTCGACCGTGGTCGATCTCACCGTCGCCCCGCCGGCCATCCTGCGTGCAGGCGGGATCGACCCCGCCGCCTTGCGCCGCGCAATCGACCTGTAGCCTGACCAAAGGAGCCCACATGCCTCGCAAGCATCTTGGTGTCGTCACGGATGGTGCTTTCAACGCTGGCCTCACCGTGCGCCTCGACTCGGGCGTCTCTACCGAAGAGATGCGCATCGGCGATTTCGTCGTCGTCGAGGGCGAGCGCAACCTCTACTTTAGCATGATCAGCGACATGGAGCTGCGCGCGACCGACCCGCGCCTGACCGCCGATCCGCCGCGCGGCGCCTCTCCCTTTATCGCCCAGGCCCTGCGTGGCTCGCTCACCTACGCCACCGTCCAGGTCAAGCCCATGCAGATGATGCCCCTCGGCGAGGAGGATGACTTTGTCGTCGATCTCGAAGCCCCGCGCCCGGTGCGCACCATCCCTATGCACCTTGCCACCCTGGCCGAGGCCACCGAGAGCGACTTTCGCACCGTCTTTGGCGCCGAGGAGATGGGCGGCAAGTACTTTGCCATGGGCACCCCCCTGACCATGGACATCCCCGTCTGCCTCAACCTCGAGCGCCTAGTCGAGCGCTCCAACGGCGTCTTTGGCCAGAGCGGCACCGGCAAGAGCTTTCTCGTCCGTCTCTTGTTGTGCGGCGTGATCCGCAGCCGCGTCGCCGTCAACCTGATCTTTGACATGCACAACGAGTACGCTTTTGGCAAGCAAAGCGAGGATGGGGTCTTTGTCAAGGGGCTATCGCAGGTCTTTGGCCGCAGCAAGATCCTCGTCTATTCGCTCGACCGCGACGCCGCCTCGCGCGGTGGCGGGCGCAGCGCCGACCGCATCGTTCGCATCGGCCTCAACCAGATCGAGCCCGACGATGTCATGCTCCTCGCCCAGGAGCTCGACCTGCCCGCCACCGCCGAGGCCACCATCGGCTTGCTCGGCGACCGGCACGGGGAGCGCTGGCTGGCTCACCTGGTGACGATGGCCCCACCCGAACTCGAGGCCTTTGCCGAGGAAAGCGGCGCCCATCCTGCCTCCCTCGCTGCCCTCCAGCGCCGCCTGAAGCGTCTACAGCGCAAGGCGTACGTCGTCGAGCAGGGCGATTTCAACCTGATCGACGAGATGGTCATGTGCCTCGAAAAGGGCCAGCACGTGATCCTTCACTTTGGCCAGCACGACTCGCCCCTCGACCACATGCTCGTCGCCAACCTGATCACCCGGCGCGTGCGCCAGCTCTACCGGGAAAAGGTCGAGCGCTACGAAGAGACCCAGAACCCCGCCGACAAGCCTCGCCCGCTGATGATCACCGTCGAAGAGGCGCACAGCTTTCTCAACCCCTCCGTCTCCCGACAGACCATCTTTGGCACCATCGCCCGCGAGCTGCGCAAATACCACGTCACGCTCATGGTCGTCGACCAGCGTCCCAGCAGCATCGACGACGAGGTCATGTCGCAGCTCGGCACCCGCGTCAGCGGCAAGCTCACGGAAGAGCGCGACATCGACGCCGTTCTCACCGGCGTCGGCGGTCGCTCCTTCCTCCGCGGCGCTCTCGAGAGCCTAGACACCCGCCAGCAGGTGCTGCTCATCGGCCACGCCGTGCCCATGCCCGTCGTCGTCCGTACCCGTCCCTACGACGATGCCTTTATCGCCGAGATGCATGCCGGCGATGGGCGGCCCAAGGACGCCGCGCAGGCCATCTCTGAGCTCTTTGACGCATAGCCTCTGCTGCGCCAACCCAACCAAACTCAAACCATTCGAAGTAAACCCGAAACCATTTCTATCCGATCCCCATCGTTGCGACGGGCGGCCTGTGCTACAATAGGAGATGGTCCTGAGGTGGAGCAAGACCCACCGGAGGTGCGTTTCTGAGCCGCTGTGCTGCACCGTATCGCAGTAGGATGGACAAGTACGTCCTCTGTCGGCCCTGCGATGGCTTGCTGGCCGACATCGCCACTCGGATCCCCTCCGAGTACTGGCTCTTCTCCACAAGCAACTCAGCTAATCAACTGGTGTCTGGAACTCGAACAACGGGCTTGTGAGCGCTCTCGGGGGAAGCGAGCGAGGGGATAAGGCAAGAAGGATAGAGCAATGCAGATTCTGATTGGATGCCTCGCATTGGGCATGTTGGTCTGTGCCGTCATGGCCATCCGGGCCAACCGACTGGTGGTGTCCTCGCTCTGGCTGGCGGCGCTGAGCGCGCTCCTGGCGGTGTTGATCTATGCGATGGGGGCGTCCCGGGTTGCGGTCATCGAGCTCAGCGTGGGCGCCGGCCTGGTCACCGTACTGTTGATATTCGTCGTCGGCATTGCCGGAGACGAAGCAACGGGCGGAAAGCCCCTCATCCCGCGGGCTGTATCGTGGGGGCTGGGGTTGGTAGCCCTGATCCTTCTGGGCTGGTTTACCGTGCCACTGGTCGCGCCGTCGCCTCCGTCGTCCCAGCCCTCTCTGGTCAGCCTGCTATGGAAAGACCGCGCTCTGGATGTGTTGATCCAGGTTGTCCTGATCTTTTGCGGCGTGATGGGCATCCTGGGACTGCTGTCCGAGGCTGCCGTCGCTACCGTGGCTGGACGCAGGCGGGCAGCGCAGGTGCCCTCTGCCGGGACGGACTCGGAGCCGGTTATGGAAGAGGGTAGGGCCCAGCTATGATTCCCTTTCCCCTGATCATCGTTCTGATCGCGGTCCTTGGCCTGCTGGGTGTTGGCCTGTACGGCCTGCTGGCGGTCCGCAACCTGATCAAGATCGTCATCGCCCTGCAGATCCTGGGCAAATCCGCCCTGCTGGCCCTGATCGCCGCTGGCCGCGCCAGTGGGCAGGTCAACCTGGGTCAAAGCCTGGCCTTGACCTTCATCGTGGCCGATACGGTGGTAGCGGCGATCGGCCTGGCCCTTGCCGTCCGGGTGCGGCGCCGGCTGGGCACACTCGATGCGCGTGAACTCGGCAAGCTGAGAGGCTGATCGAATGGCTGGCTACCTGGCGTTGGCGGTGATTCTCGTTCCCTGGCTGGGCGCGCTCGCGGTGTGGTGGGCTGGCGATGAGAGGCGTCTCGCGCAGCACGCCCTGGCCATCGTCTTTGCCCTGGTCACGGCCGTGCTGTCGCTGATGCTGCTGCCCGTGGTCAGCGCTCAAGTCGTGCTGTCGCTGTCGGCGGGCGCGAGTTTTGGCACCTTCACTTTTGTGCTCGACGGCCTGGGCGTGTTCCTGGCCATCATCGCGGCCACGATCGGCACGCTGGCCGTGATCTTTTCCGTCGACTATATGGCGGGCGAAGCACAGTTGGGACGCTACTATTCGCTGATTCTGCTCTTTATCGGCGCCATGATCGGGCTCGTGCTGACCGGCAGCCTGCTGCTGCTCTTTTTCTTCTGGGAGATCACGGCCTTTTGCTCCTACGCCCTGATCTCGTTTCACAATGATGACCCGAAAGCGGTATCCGGCGGCATCCGGGCACTGATCGTGACCCAGGTGGGTGGGGTTGGGCTGTTGGCTGGCGCACTGGCCATCTATAGCGTCTTGGGCAGCTTTCAGATCGGTGGGTTCTTGGACCAGGCAGAGGCCTTGCCGCCTGGGATGCTGCGCTGGATGGCTTTTGGTTTCCTGCTCGCCGCGGCGGCCAAGTCGGCCCAGGTGCCCTTTCATACCTGGCTGCCCGACGCCATGGAGGCGCCTACGCCTGTTACTGCGTTGATCCATGCCGCGACGATGGTCAATGCCGGCGTATACCTGCTGGCGCGCTTTTACCCGGCCTTTGCCCCGGTGGGCGGCTGGAAAGTGGCGGTCGTGACCGTGGGCGTGGTCTCTGCGGTGCTGGCGGCGGTGATGGGCCTGGTCGCGGTAGACATCAAGCGCGTCCTGGCCTATTCCACCATCAGCCAACTGGGCTACATGGTCTATGCCATCGGCGTTGGCGGGGTTTTTGCCAGTCAATTTCACCTGATGAGCCACGCCGTGTACAAGGCGCTGCTCTTTCTCGGTGCGGGGGCAGTCGCCCACATCATCGGCACGCGCGATATGCGCCAGATGGGCGGCCTGGGGCGCGAGATGCCTTTCGTGCGTGCTGTGTTCCTGGTCGGGGCTCTGGCCTTGGCCGGGCTGCCGGTCCTGAACGGGTTCTGGAGCAAGGAGCTGGTGCTGGAGGCGGGCCTGGGCGGCGGTCCGCTGTGGGCCTATATCGCCATGCTGCTCTGTGCCGGCCTGACCGCGCTCTATACCTTTCGCATGGTGTGGATGGTCTTCTATGGCACGCGACGGAGTGAAGGAGCCGTGCACGATGCGCCCTTGGCCATGCGCCTGTCGCTCGTCGTGCTGGCGCTGGGCACGCTCACCTCGTGGGTGTCTGCTGGCCCCTTTGGCCAGATGCTGGCGCGCAGCCTGCCTTTCCACACCCTGGATGTGGCCAGTACCGGCCAGATCGTGCTCACCGTCTTGATGGCCTGGCCCACCTGGCTTGCCCTGGCGATCGTGGCTCTCGGCCTTTCCGCCTGGTGGTGGCGGGAGCGGCTGGCCAAGTTTACGTCCCGGTTGCGCTTCCTGGCGCGGGCGGCAGCAGGCGATTTTGGCTTTGCCTGGCTGGACGAAGCCATCGTCCGTACGGCACAGGGGACTGCGGAGAAGCTCTCGCTCACCCAGACAGGGCAGCTCAACTGGAACGTGCTTGGTGTCGTCGCCGGTCTCGTGGTCGTGCTTGTCTTTCTGATCTGGAGAGCGTGAGGTGCAGATCCCTGCTGCAATCTGGCTGGTCGCCATCCCGCTGCTGGCGACGCCCGTAGTCTACCTGGCAGGCCACATCGGGCGGGCTGCCGCCGCCGACCTGAGCGGGCAGGTGACTGCGCGCTGGGGCGCGCTGATCGCCCTGGCAGTCGCATTCTTTCCCTTTGCCCAGGCGACCCACGAACTGGCGATCTATGGGCCATCTACCTTTGCCGTGGGCCTGATCAACTTGCGGGCCGATGGGCTGACGCTGCTGATGGCCGGGCTCGTGCTTGCCCTGGGCATCGCGGTGATCCTTTCCGGTGAGCCAACCATGGCTCAGGACGCGGATGAGGTCAAGTTCTATGCCTTGCTCCTGATCATGATCGGTACCACGATCGGGCTGGTCAGTGCCGGCGACCTCTTTAACCTGTGGCTCTGGTTCGAGACTATGTCGATCTCCTCCTACCTGCTGGTTGCCTTTTATCGCGATCAGCCGACCACGCTAGAGGCCGGCGTCAAGTACCTGGTGCAGAGCAGCGCTGGCTCGGTCCTGGTGCTGCTGGGCGTGGCCCTGGTGCTGGCCCAGACCGGTACCCTGGACCTGGCGCAGATCCAGGCGACTGCGACCGCGTCACCTGGCTTGCTCGCTGCTGGCGCGCTGTTTCTCGTTGGGTTCGGCGTCAAGGCCGCGCTGGTGCCACTGCACACCTGGCTTCCTGACGCGTACACACAGGCGCCGAGTGGGGTCAGCGCCATCCTCTCTGGCGTCGTGACCGAGGCCGGCCTGATCGGGATGCTGCGTGCCCTGAGCATGCTGGCGGGCACGAGGTTGTCGTGGGGCATGCTGTTGATCGCCTTCGGAGCGCTCAACATGCTCGTTGGGAACTTCTTGGCGCTGCGCCAGCGACAGGTCAAGCGTCTGCTGGCCTATTCCAGCCTGACGCACATTGGTTATATGCTGCTCGGGCTGGGTATCGGCATCTATGCGGGGCAGCTGACTGCGGCCCAGGGAGGCTTCTTTCACCTGATCACCCACGGCCTTATGAAGGGGCTCGCCTTTCTCGCGGCTGGCGCACTGCTCCAGGCACTGCGTGCCGCGGACAGTGAGCGGAGTCCCTTGACCATCACCGATCTGAACGGCGCAGCGCGACGCTATCCTATGGTCGCACTCGTCTTGAGCATTGCCCTGCTGGGATTGGGTGGGCTGCCTCCCTTGGCCGGATTCATGTCAGAGTGGCAGATCTTTACGGGCGGCTTTCTCACGCGCAATGCCGTCATCGAGGGGCTGGTCGTCTTTGCGGGCACAATGAGCGTGATGTCCATGGCCTATTACGTGCCGCTGGTCAATGCCATCTACCGGCAGGAGACGTCGGAAGCCGTCCGGGCGGGAACGTCCCTGCCAGCGGTGACCCTGTTGCCGCTGCTCTTGCTCGCCCTTGCGGTGATCGCCATTGGCATCTGGCCCCGGCTGGTGGAATGGCTGACGGCCCCGGCTGGTGCGGCCCTCGTGGCCGCGCTCAAGGGATGAGATTCATATGGTGAGAAGTGGAGGAACAGAGAGATGAGCCATCTTTTGCTTACACCACCGATTGCCCTGCTCGCGTACACACTGCTTGTCGGCATCCTGGCCTTGATTGGGCGCTGGTTGGTTGGGCCAGTGGCCGAGTCGCCGGCGGAGCGGACGATCTATGCCGGCGGTGAGGCGCCGCCCACGTACGCGGCGGTACCTGGCTACCGCCAGTTCTTTGTCGTCGCCCTGTTCTTTGGCGTCCTGCACCTGGGGGTGCTTGTGCTCGGCAGCGAGGGCCAAACCTGGACGGCGGTCGTCTACCTAGGGGGCCTCGCCCTGGCCCTGGTGGCGCTGATATTGGGATGATGTGGGCGGCGCGGATCGCTAGAGAACGGAAAGGAGTCTGGTCAGCATGGCGGATCCCTTGCATCAAGCCGCAAGTGTCCTAAAGAACTGGGCGCGCCGCACTTCGCCGTGGGCGGTTCACTATAACAGCGGTTCGTGCAACGGCTGTGATATCGAGATCCTGGCTACCTTTACCCCACGCTACGACGTGGAGCGGCTGGGGATCAAGCTCCAGGGCAGCCCCCGCCACGCCGATCTGCTGATCGTGACCGGGGCGGTGACCAGGCAATCGCGGGAACGGTTGCTGCGCATCTATGAGCAGATGCCTGAGCCCAAGCACGTGGTCGCTGTCGGCTCGGGCGCGATTTGTGGCGGGGTTTTTCGCGGCTGCTACAACTGCTTGGGCGGTGTGGATCAGGTCGTCCCTGTGGATGCCTACGTCCCGGGCTGCCCGCCGCGCCCGCAGGCGATCATCGATGGCCTGGTCAAGCTCTTGCGTGGCGCCAGGAATTCAGCGGACCCTCCCGCCGGGGACAAGGGATCTGGATCAGGGGATGGAGCCGGCCTATGACCGTAACCGAGGATGCACTGGCCAAGGGCGTCGAGCTGCTAAAGCCGTGGACCGAGGAGACGAACGTCCCGGAGAAGGGGCGAACGGACGTGATCTTGCGTCCTGAAAACCTGCTCGCGGCGGTAGACGTGCTGCACAGGGAGCCATGGGGCCACCTGACCTCGATCACCGGCCTGGATCTCGGCGTAGACGCTGGGGAGATAGAGGTGCTCTACCATTTCCGCCGCCAGGCGGCCGTCCTCGGGCTGCGCGTACGCACGCCGCGCGACGCAGCCTCTGTGGCCAGTATCTGGGACATTCTTCCCTCAGCCAGCTTTATGGAGCGCGAGATGTCAGAGATGCTCGGCGTGGACGTGGTCGGCATGCCCCCTCACGGAAGGCTCTTTTTGGCCGATGATTGGCCCGAGGGTGCATATCCGCTGCGAAAGGACTTTAGCCCAGAGGAGGCGGCGCAGCAGCGTCCAGCCGAAGACCGCCCGGGCGATGCTGCTGAAAAGCCTCAGCGATTTATCATCCCCATCGGCCCGCAGCACCCGGCCCTGAAGGAACCGGGACATTTCGAGTTCTGTGTCGATGGCGAGATCATCACCAGTGCCTCGGCCCGGCTGGGCTATGCGCATCGTGGCATCGAAAAGGCGACTGAAGCGCGCACCTGGGTGCAGGACCTCTACCTGTTGGAACGTGTGTGCGGCATCTGTTCCCACATTCATGCCATGACCTACTGCCAGGGCGTAGAGAAACTGGCCGGAATAGAGGTGCCGCCGCGGGCCAGGGCCATTCGCACGCTGATGGCCGAGTTGGAGCGCGTCCACAGCCACATGCTCTGGCTTGGCGTGGGCGCGCACGAGGCCGGCTTTGATACGCTCTTTATGTATGCCTGGCGCGACCGCGAGACGGTCATGGATTTGCTCGAGAGCCTCTCTGGCAACCGCGTCAACTATTCCGCAAACCTGCTGGGCGGTGTCAAGTTCGACGTCGGCGACGGCCAGATAAAAGCCGTTCTCGACGGTGCAGATATCCTGGAGAAACGGTTACATCACTACCTGGACGTGGCCACAACAGACGAATCGTTCCTGATCCGGACGCAAGGGATCGGCACGATGACGCAGCAGCAGGCAGAGGTGCTGGGCACGGTAGGGCCCACGGCCAGGGCCTCGGGCGTAACGCGCGACTTGCGCCTGGATGCACCGTATGCTGCCTATCCCGACTTTCCGGTCAAGCCCGTCGTCGCGTCGGGGGGTGACCTCCTGGCGCGTTTCGTAGTGCGGATCGAGGAGCTCTTTGAGAGCTTGCGCGTGGTCCGTGCGCTCGTGCAGAACTTGCCGGAAGGCGACCTCGCGGTGCGCGTCCCGACCAAGATCCCGGAAGGCGAGACGGTCAGTTGCAGCGAAGCCCCGCGCGGCGAGTTGTACTACTATATCGAGAGCGGGGGTGCCGACAAGCCGGAGCGGATCAAGGTGCGTACGCCTACCCTGGCCAACTGGGGAGCAGTGCTCTCTACGGTGGTTGGATGCCAGTTGGCCGACGTGCCCATGGTCCTGGCAGGCATCGACCCATGCTTCTCGTGCAACGACCGCATGGTCCGTCTCCGTACCGAGTCGTCTGGGCGTCGCCTCTGGTCGTGGGAAGAGCTGCGAAGATACGGGATCGAGTACTATCGATGCAAAACATCAGCGACCTGATCGCACTGGCGATCTTTCCAGGTGGCCTATTCCTGGCCACGATCGCCCTCGGCTACGAGTGGGCAAATCGCAAGCTGGTGGCACGCTTGCAGAACCGGCTCGGCCCGCCCTGGTACCAGCCGTTGGCCGACCTGGCCAAGCTGCTTGCCAAGGACGAAGTGCTGCCGGAGCGGACGATCGGCGCGCTGTTCCACGGCCTGCCGATCGTCGCGCTGGCGGGCGTGCTGACTGCTGCGCTCTATGTGCCGCTCTTTGGCCTGCGTCCCTCGTTCGGCTTTGACGGCGACCTGATCGTCGCGATCTATCTCTTGGGACTGCCGACCATGTGCATCGGCTTGACGGGCGCCAGCAATCCCGACCGATTCTCGCTGGTCGGCGCCACGAGGACATTGACCCAGTTCTTTTCGTACGAAGCGCCGTTTCTGCTGGGCCTGCTAGGGCCTGCCCTCGTGGCTGGCTCGTGGCAGATTGGCCAGATCGCGGCCTTGGCGCGGGGTCGCTGGCTGGTGCTGACACAGCCGGTTGGCTTTGTGGTCACGCTGATCGGCCTGATGGGAGAGTTGGAACTGCCTCCCTTTGACGCCCCAGAGGCGGAAACCGAGATCGTGGCCGGGGCCTTGACCGAGTACAGCGGCCGCGGACTGGCCTTTTTTCGCCTGGCTAAGGATGTCGAACTGGTGGTTGGCATGGCCCTGATCGCCGCGCTGTACCTGGGTGGGGTGGACCCGGCCCTTTCGTTCCCACTGTCTGCGCTCATCTTTTTCGCCAAGACATTGACGATCCTCCTGGTCTTGGCTATCCTGCAGACCATCTTTGCCCGGCTGCGCATCGACCAGACCGTTGGCCTGTGGTGGCGATACGGCGTGCTGCTGGTCCTGGTTCAGTGGTTCGTGACGATCCTGGGGAGGTATCTACCGCTGTGAGCATCGGGGGCATGCTACGAGACGTACTGACGGCGCTGGTGCACCACCCTGTTACCGAGAGATATCCCTTCGAGCGACAGCCGGTGCCGTCCCGGCTGCGCGGCAAGGTCATCTGGGACGCCGACAAGTGCATCGGCTGCGGGCTGTGTGTCAAGAACTGCCCCGCCGAGGCGCTCGAGCTGCACGTTCTCGACAAGAAGGCCAAGCGGTTCGTGATGCGCTATCGCGTCGACCGCTGCCTGTTCTGTGCCCAATGTACGTATAGCTGCCCGCGCGGCGCCCTCTCGCTTTCGAACCAGGAGTGGGAACTGGCCGCGCTGAGCAAGGAACCGTTCGACATCTACTATGGAGAGGATGCTGATGTTCAGGCCGTGTTGGCCGGGACCACTGGCTCAGATGACCAAGGGGGCTAGGGTGGCCGTGGTGGGAATAGGGCACGAGCTGCGCGGCGACGACGCAGCCGGAGTTGCCGTGGCCCGGGCCCTGGGAGCAGCTGCCGCTGGCAACGAGCGCTTGCTCACGATCGACGCCGGCCCGGCACCGGAAAACCAGATCGGGCCACTACTCCGTTTCAGGCCGGACGTCATCTTGTTCGTGGATGCGGTGCAGATGGGCGAGGCACCGGGAACGGTCCGCTGGGTGCCGTGGCGCGAGACGGATGGGGCAGGTGCTTCGACGCATACGCTGTCGCCGCAGGTCCTGGCGTGGTTTCTGATGCGTGAGTTGGGCTGTGAGGTGCTGCTGCTTGGCATCCAGCCGGCAGGCTGCGCGGTCGGTGCCCAGCTTTCACCTGCGGTGGCCGGGGCGGTGCATAGCATTGCACGTGCTCTCTCAAGCGCGCTGTCGTGCGATCGCAGCAGTGATGGCCCGCAAGACGTTCATCTTGAAGGTTCTCGGTTACGTAGACAGGTAGGCAGGAGCAGAAGCGACAGTGCTGTCCAGGAAGCAGAGATAGCTGTTCGGCCTACAGATGTAGTTTGAGTTTGATGGAGGGAAAGACAGTGAAACAGCAGGAGACAGAGCAGAAAGCAGCGTCAGATACCCAGACCCAGGAAGCGCCAGCGAAGGGCAATGGGAAGATGGCCGATCTGTCCTTGGAGGAGGTACAGTCGGAATTGAACACTTCGCTGGATGGGCTCAGCCAGGAAGAGGCAGAGCGCCGCCTGGAGCAGTATGGCCCCAACTCGCTGGTGGAGAAAAGGGAGAACCCGATCCTCAAGTTCCTTTCCTACTTCTGGGGGCCTATCCCGTGGATGATCGAGGTGGCCGCCGTTCTTTCCGCCATAGTACAACACTGGGCCGACCTGATCATCATCGGCGTGCTGTTGCTGTTCAATGCGGTCGTCGGCTTTTGGCAGGAGCACCAGGCTGCGAACGCGGTGGACGCGCTGAAGAAGCAGCTAGCGCTCAAGGCCCGTGTCAAGCGCGGTGGCAAATGGGCTCAGGTGAATGCGGACACCCTCGTCCCCGGCGACGTGATCCGGCTGCGGCTGGGAGATATCGTCCCGGCCGATGCCAAGCTGGCCGACGGAGAGTACCTCAGTGTGGACCAGTCGGCACTGACCGGCGAGTCGCTGCCGGTGGACAAGAAGCCGGGTGACGAAGCCTACTCGGGCTCGATCGTCAAGCAGGGAGAAATGGTCGCGCTGGTCGTGGCCACCGGTTCGGGCACCTACTTTGGCAAGACGGCCCAACTGGTCTCCGAAGCCAAGTCGGTCTCACACTTTCAGCGGGCGGTGCTGAGCATCGGCGATTACCTGATCTACCTCAGCCTGGGCCTGGCGGCAGTGCTGATCCTGGTGATGCTCTTTCGGGCGACGCCGGTCCTGACCCTGATCCAGTTTGCCCTCATCCTGATCGTCGCTGCCATCCCCGTGGCCATGCCGGCGGTCCTGTCGGTGACAATGGCCATTGGGGCAGTCGCTCTGGCCAAGATGAAAGCGATCGTCACCCGGCTCGAGTCGATCGAGGAAATGGCAGGGATGGACATTCTCTGTTCGGACAAGACCGGCACCTTGACCCAGAACAAGCTCACCCTGGGCGATCCGGCCTTGTTTGCGGCCAAAGATACCGCAGAGCTGGTCCTGGCCGGAGCACTGGCATCGAGGGCTGAGGACCAGGATGCCATCGACACGGCGGTGATTGCGGGTCTGGAGGGTGGGGATGTCCTGGGGGGCTATACCCAGACCGAGTTTGTTCCCTTTGACCCGGTGCACAAGCGTACCGAGGCCCAGATCCAGGGGCCGGGCGGCACTTCCTTCCGCGTCACCAAGGGGGCCCCGCAGGTCATTCTCGAGATGTGCCATCCGCCGCAGGATCTGGCGGAACAGGTCAACGCCAAGGTAGACGAGTTTGCGGGGCACGGCTACCGCACGCTAGGCGTCGCCCGCCGAGACGAGGGTGGCGAGTGGCAGTTCCTGGGCATCCTGCCCCTCTTTGACCCGCCGCGCGAGGACTCGGCTGAGACGATCCAGCGGGCCGAGGAGCACGGCATCGAGGTCAAGATGGTGACCGGGGACAACATCGCCATTGCCAAGCAGATCGCTTCCCAGCTCGGATTGGGTACTAACATCCACGCGGCCAATGATCTCTTCCAGGAGGGAGGCGGCACGGCTGCGCTTTCCAGGGACGTCGAGAGGCGCGTCGAAGCGGCCGACGGGTTTGCCCAGGTCTTTCCCGAGCACAAGCTCGATGTCGTGGAGGTGTTGCAGGACAAGGGGCACATCGTCGGTATGACCGGCGACGGGGTGAACGATGCGCCGGCTCTGAAGCAAGCCAACACTGGCATCGCGGTGAGCGGGGCCACGGATGCCGCGCGGGCGGCGGCCGAGCTGGTGCTGACCGCGCCTGGCCTGTCGGTGATCGTGCAAGCCGTGGAAGAGGCGCGCAAGATCTTTGAGCGCATGAACAGCTATGCCATCTACCGCATCACCGAGACGATCCGCATCATGTTCTTTGTCGTGCTGGCGATGACCATCTTTGACTTTTACCCGATCACGACGATCATGATCATCCTGTTGGCGGTGCTCAACGACCTGCCGATCCTGACCATTGCCTACGACAATACGTGGCTCGATCCCAAGCCGGTGCGTTGGGAGATGCGACGGGTACTCACTGCTGCCACGGCAATGGGCCTCACCGGAGTTGTCTCAACCTTCGGTATGTTGGTCCTGGGCAAGCTGGTGTTCAAGCTGAACCAGGAGCAGATCCAGTCTCTCATCTACCTCAAGCTTGCCGTAGCTGGGCACCTGACCTTGTTCGTGGCGCGCAACCGCCACGCGGTCTTTT
>CAZLMZ010000010.1:0-29243 GCA_964560475.1 uncultured Anaerolineae bacterium | reverse complement strand
AGATCCAGGCGCGTTTCTTTGACTATCTCGACTGCCCGGTGGGCCACGTTACGGCGCTGGACATCCCACTGCCCGTCTCGCGCGTCCTCGAGGCAGCCGCGCTCCCCTCGCTGGAGCAGATCGAGGCGCACATGGCGCGGGGCGCACGGCACATGTTCTGATGCTGTTGGAGAATTGTCATTGCGAGGGCGTTTTGTGCCCGAAGCAATCTCCGAGGCGATAGTTGGGGGTTGCGCGGACGAAGCGTCCGCCGCCGCACAGAACGCTCCTCGCAACGACACGAATCAAGCGCTCGCAACGGCGAAAACGATGAGGAGGTAAGCAACTGTGAACATCTGGGACCGCTATCGTATGGACGGCAAGGTCGCCCTGATCACGGGTGGCAGCCGTGGATTGGGCAAGCAGATGGGAAAGGCATTGGCCGAAGCAGGTGCCGGCGTCGTGCTGTGCAGCCGCGGGCGTGAGCAGGTCGAGGCTGCGGCACACGAGCTGAGCGAGACGACGGGCCAGCGCTGCCGCGGCCGCTCGTGCGACGTCGGGGATCCCGAGCAGGTCGAGGCGCTGGTGGCATGGACCCTGGAGGAATATGGCCAGATCGACGTCCTGATCAACAGCGCGGGGATCAACATCCGTCGCCCGATCGAAGACCTGTCCCTGGAAGAGTTCTTGCAGGTCCAGACCACGAACGTGACCGGCACATGGCTCACCTGCCGCGCCGTCGCCTCGCACATGAAGGCGCGCCGCTACGGGCGCGTGATCAACGTCGGGTCCACGCTCTCGATCATCTCCATTCCAGAGCGGACGCCCTATGCCGCCAGCAAGGGCGCCGTGCTGCAGCTCACGCGTACCCTGGCGCTCGAGTGGGCACCTTACAATATCACCGTCAACGCGATCATGCCCGGGCCCTTTGCCACCGAGATGAACCAGACACTGCTCCAGGATCCGGAAAAGGTAGAGTGGTTCACCTCCCGCGTCCCGCTCGGCCGCTGGGGAGAGCTGGAAGAGATCGGCGGCCTGGCCCTCTTTTTGGCCAGCGACGCCTCCAGTTTCGTCACCGGTGCCGGGATCTCGATCGACGGCGGCTGGACGGCCCAATAGGGTCTACGCTCAGAAAGGATGCTGCAATGCAAGAGACGCGCGATTTCTTGACCAAGATGGGCCTCCCCCCCGGCGACCTGTACGACCTGCCTACCTCGCACAAGCGCTTCCCCGACGGCGCCCAGTACCGCGTCGAGATCCCGAGTGTGGAGGGGCCCAACGCACTCGCCGCAGTGCTCGAAGAGGCCGAGCGGCGCGGGGTGCTGCTGCAGCGCATCAGCCAGGGCAGCGGCGTGATGCTGCTCACCGACCGCGAGATCCGCGAGATGGCCCGGCTGGGGGCCGAGGCTGGGATCGAGGTCAGCCTCTTTGTCGGGCCGCGCGCGGCGTGGGAGACCGGTTCGCAGATCCTGACCCCTGCCGGGCGCAATCTCGGCGCGCGTCACCGCGGCATGGATCAGCTCGTCTATGCGGTCGAGGACATCAAGCGTGCCTGCAGCCTCGGCATCCGCAGCGTGCTCATCGCCGACGAGGGCCTGCTGTGGGTGGTGCGGGAGATGAAAAAGGAGGGGGAGCTCCCTGCCAACCTGATCTGCAAGATCTCGGTGCAGATGGGCGCCGCCAACCCGGCGAGCATCCGCCTGCAGGAGCAGCTTGGCGCGGGCACGTACAATGTGCCCACGGACCTCGACCTGCCCAAGCTGGCTGCCATTCGCGCTGCGGTCGACATCCCGATCGACATCTATGTCGAAGTGCCCGACAATTTCGGGGGATTCATCCGCTATTTCGAGATCGGCGAGATCGTGCGCCTGGTAGCCCCAGTCTACTGCAAGTTTGGCCTGCGCAACGCCCCCGATATCTATCCCAGCGGCACGCACCTCGAGTCGACGGCCATCGCGCTCAGCCGCGAGCGCGTGCGCAGGGCCGAGATTGGCCTCGATCACCTGCGTCGCTACTATCCTGGTGCGGTGACCTCGCAGCGCGGCGCGCCGGGGCTCGGCATCCCAGAGCTGTAGCGATCTGCGCCCGGCCGCCCTTACCAGGCAGATCGGAAAGCGAGGCGGGCCTGAAACAGCCCGCCTCGCTTGTGACTACGTCCTCTCGCTATGGACCGATCGACAGGCTACTCCTGCGTGCGCGCCTCTACGTCGGAGAGCAGTTCGATGACCTTGATCACCGCCGAGTGATCCAGGTCTCCCCAGCCGTGCGCCTGCATCGCGCTGAACAGCTCGTGCGCCAGCGCCGCTGCGGGCAAGGCGCAGCCATAGCTCCTCGCCGTCTCGCGGATGATGTTCAGGTCCTTGTAGTGAAAGCGGCTCCGGAACCCGGGCGCGAAATCCCCCTTGACGATCCGGGGGCCACGCACGTCCATCACCCGGCTCTGCGCGTATCCGCCGCTCAGCACCTGCACCACGATCGCCGGGTCCACGCCGGCCTTGGCCCCCAGCACCAGCGCCTCGGCCATGCCGATAAAGTTCAGTGCGACCTGGATCTGGTTGCACGCCTTGACCGTCTGTCCCGCGCCGCTCTTGCCGCACAGCACCGGCGTGCCCATGATCTCCAGGATCGGCTTGGCCCGCGCAAAAGTCTCCTCATTCCCGCCCACCATGATCGAGAGGGTAGCGTTCTTGGCCCCCACGTCGCCGCCGGACACGGGAGCATCCAGCATGGGGCACCCCTTCTCGGCGGCAGCCTGGGCAACTGCGATCGACGTCGTCGGCGAGATCGTGGACATGTCGATCAGCAGCGTGCCTGGCTTGACCCCGGCCAGGACCCCGTCTGGCGCCAGGTACACCTTTTCTACGTCCGGTGAGTCGGGAACCATCGAGATGACCACGTCGACCTGCGAGGCCACCTCCTTGCTGGACGCGCCGCTCTTGGCGCCGAGGTCCACCAGTTGCTCCACGGCCGCAGGCACAATGTCGTACACCACGAGGCCGTGTCCCGCACGAAGCAAGTGCGTGGACATCGGTGTGCCCATGATCCCCAGTCCGATGAACCCAATGGTCTCTTTTGCCACGTTTCAGTCCTCCTGTCCGATGTAGGTTCGGGGCCTTACAGGCTCGCGCCGCCGTCTACCTTGAGGTTGGTGCCCGTGATCGCGGATGCCTCGTCCGATGCCAGGAACAAGAAGGCGTACGCGATCTCTTCAGGCATGATCAGCCGTCCCATCGGGGTGGCCGCGACGCGCTGCGCATAGTTCTCCGGGTTGTCGATGGTGGTGGACCAGTCGTTCGGGCTGTGCGAGTGGCTTTCCCGGATAAAGGGCGTGTCCACGTGCCCCGGCGAGACGAGGTTGCAGCGGATGTTCTCCTTGGCATAGCACTCTGCGGCCGACTGGGTGAGGCCCCACATGCCCACCTTGCTGGCCGCATAGCCCGGGTTGGGGCCGCAGCGCGTGGTAGAGATGGAGCCCATGTTGATGATCGCGCCGCTTCCGGCACGGCGCATGGCGGGAATGGCTGCCTTGGTGCCCAGGAAGGCACCGGTGAGCGCCGTCTCAACGATCAAGTGCCACATCTCTTCCGTCTGCTCGTCAAACGAGACACGAAAGTTGGCCCCGGCGTTGTTGCACAGGACGGTCAGCGATCCGAATGCGTCTTCCGCGCGGGCGACGGCCTCTTCCCATTGCTCGGCCTTGGTCACGTCCAGGTGCACGAAAATGGCCCGCCCGCCCCCGTCCGCGATCTCTTGGACGACGGCCTGCCCCTTTTCGTCGTTGATGTCTGCCACGCAGACCGCCGCGCCCTCTGCTGCAAAGAGCCTGGCCTGTGCGGCGCCCATGCCGCTGGCACCACCGGTGACCAGCGCGACCTTGCCTTCCAGCCTTCCAGACATAGCGTCTCCTTTCCCTGCCAGAGGCTACCCCAACGCACTCCGGACGTCCTCTGCGATCAGTGCGCCCGTCAGGCGGTGCTTTTCCAAGAGCTCGTCCGCCAGGCCCGACTCGCCGAACATGTCGTGCACGCCGAGGCGAAGCAGCGGGGGCGGCTTGGGCATCCCAGAGAGGGCCATGCCCGAGACATACTCGGCAATCGCGCTTCCCAGCCCGCCGATGATGCTGTGTTCCTCGACGCTTGCCAGCAGGCTGACCTCTCGCGCGGCTTGGCGCACGGCAGCCTCGTCCAACGGCTTGATCGTCGAGACGTTGATCACACGCGCTTCGATTCGCTCCTGGGCCAGCAGTTCCGCTGCTTCCAGCGCCTTCCAAGTCATGTGTCCCGTGGCCAGAAGGGCGACGTCGCTTCCCTCGCGCAGCGTTGCCGCCTTGCCGATCTCAAAGTGGTATCCTTCATCGAACAGGCGCGGCACCGGATAGCGCCCGAGCCGCATATAGACCGGGCCGGGCCAGTCCGCGATGGCCCACGTCGCCTGCCGGGTCTCGACGTCGTCGGCTGGCGACACGACGACCATGTTGGGCAGGCTGCGCATCATCGAGATGTCTTCCAGCGATTGGTGGCTGGCCCCATCGGGGCCCTGGGTGAGGCCAGAGCTGGAGCCGACCAGCTTGACCGGGAGGGAGGGGTAGGCGATCTGGGTGCGAACCGGCATGTAGCACACGCCAGTGATAAACATGGCAAAGCTGTTGGCATAGGGGATCAGGCCACACGACGCCATACCTGCCGCCGTGCTGACCATGTCCGCTTCCGAGATGCCAATGTCTACGAACCGTTCCGGGTACGCGTCCCGGAAGAGGACGGTGCGCGTCGATTTGTAGAGGTCCGCATCGAGCACGACGACGTCGTTCCGCCTTCCCCCCAGCTCGAGGAGGGCCTCGCCATAGGCATGCCGTGTCTCTGTCCGCTCTGCCATATCATCCACCCTCCGTCGCGTTCAGCGCAGACGTGAGGTCGCGGAGCGCGCGCTCCAGATCCGCCTCGCTCATCGGCGCATTGTGATAGCCCGGGTCCCCCTCAATGAAGGGGATCCCCTTTCCCTTGACCGTGTTCGCAATCACGATCGCCGGCTGCTCTGTTTGCTCGTCCGCCCAATCCAGGGCATCGCAGATCGCCGCCATATCGTGGCCGTCGATCTCGATCGCTGCCCAGCCAAAATCGGTCCAGCGTGCGGCCAGCGGATCGAGACACTTGGCACAGGCTACCTCGTCCATCGCCTTTAGCCCGTTCCGATCGACGATGGCGATCATGTTCCCCAGGTGGTGCTGTGCTGCGGTCATTGCCGCTTCCCAGACCTGCCCTTCCTGCAGCTCGCCGTCGCCCAGCAGGCAGTAGACGTTGTAGGACCGGCCCTGGATGCGCGCGGCGAGGGCCATGCCGTTCGCGTAGGAGAGCCCTTCCCCCAACGCTCCCGTGCACCCCTCCAGGCCGGGCGTCTCTTGCATCGCCGGATGTCCCTGCAGCCGGCCGCCCATGCACTTGAGCGTCGGTAGTTCATCGCAGGGGAACACGCCCAGCATCGCCAGGGCCGCATACTGTGCAGGCACCGAGTGTCCCTTGCTCATCAGGAAGCGATCCCGTTCCGGCCATCCGGGATCCTCGGGGTCGTAGCGCATCTTGTAGAAATAGAGCGCCGTCACGATATCAGCAGCAGAGAGCGATCCACCAAAGTGATGCGCCTTGTTCGAGCCCATCATCCGTACGATCCACAGGCGCAGCTCGGCCGCCTTGTGGCGCAGGTTACTGATTTGGTCAGGTGTAGCCATCGTCATCTCCTACGTTGGGGTGTGGCCGCCTGAGCGCCATTCTATCACATCTTGCCACTCCTGCCAACAGGAACGGCGGTCGTGCCACAGGCTATCGGCTATCGCTTACCCTTGACATTCACGTCAAAGTATCCGATAATCTTGAGGCCTTTGCTGCTTTGAGGTCGATGACGTGGGTTCACCGTGAACGCATTCGCGGAGGCAGTGGAGGTTTACGAGAGGGCATAAAAGTGAGAAGCCTCCGCTGTCGGAGGCTTCTCGGATGAATAGATCACTATCGCTTTGGATGAATGGTGGGATCGATTGGCCTACAGAGCGCCGACGATGTTCGAGAACACGTTGCCGATGACCGGCCCCAGGATGATCAGGATGGCGATCACCACGATGGCGACCAGCACCAGGATCAACGCATACTCAACCAAGCCCTGGCCTTTTTCCCTCGGAAGGAACAACATTTGCTATCACCTCCTCTGTGCAGAGTTTTGGAGGGTCCGCCCCTCACTCACGACAGTCACATTATAACCCATGTGTTGAGGCTTGACAAGGGGTCCGATGTGAAGGTTTCGTTAATTCGTGCCTAACAAATATACGTCCTTATACATGGAGCATACTTTATGTCAATGCAAGGCCAGGCTGGAAACGCCCCCCACCAGAACGTGCTCATCCTCCACCCCGACGACGACGTGGCGATCGCTAGGTGCGATCTCGCTGCACAGCAAGAGCTGCACGTAGAGAGAGGGGATGCGCGATCCCTCCACACGCGGCAGCCCATCCCCAGCGGGCACAAGGTCGCGCTCCACGCTATCGCTACCGGCCAGCCTGTCCGCCGCTATGGACAGGTGATCGGGTTCGCGACGCAGCCTATCGCGGCCGGTGAGCACGTGCATACGCACAACCTCGCCGCAACCGATTTCGATCGGGAGTATGCCTTTGGCGTCGATGCCCGGCCTGTCCAGGTGCTTCCTCCCGGCCAGCGCCGCACCTTCCTGGGCTACCGGCGGCCGGACGGGCGGGTTGGTACCCGCAACTATGTAGCCCTCATCTCGACGGTGAACTGCTCGGCCCACACGACGCGCGAGATTGCCCATCACTTTACTCCCGAGCGACTGGCCGCCTACCCCAACATCGACGGCGTGATCGCCCTGACCCACCATACCGGCTGCAGCTTGCAGCTCGGCGGTCCCGACTATGTCCTCTTGCAGCGCACGCTGGCGGGCATGGCGACGCACCCCAACGTGGGCGCCTATGCTTTCGTCGGCCTGGGCTGCGAAGAGAACCAGACCGGCGACCTGATCGAGAACTATGCGCTCGATCAAGTACCGGGGGCCCTGCCCGATGGGCCGATAGGGCTGGTGATTCAGGATCTGGGCGGCGTACGCAAGACGGTCGAGGCAGGGATCGCCGCAGTCGAGCGCCTGCTGCCGATCGCGAACCGGGCCACGCGGGCGCCCGTGCCCATCTCCGAGCTGGCACTGGCCCTGCAGTGCGGGGGCAGCGATGCCTGGTCCGGCGTCACCGCTAACCCGGTGGTCGGCCTGGTCACCGACGAGCTGGTCCGGCAGGGCGGTGCCGTCCTCCTGGGCGAGACCCCCGAGATCTATGGCGCTGAGCAGCTCCTCACTCGCCGTGCGATCAGCGAGGAGGTGGGACAGAAACTGCTCGACCAGATTCACTGGTGGGAGGAACACGCCCGCCAGACCGGCGCTGTCCTCGACAACAATCCCAGCCCTGGCAACAAGGCGGGCGGGCTGACCACGATCTATGAGAAATCCCTCGGCGCGATCGCCAAGGCTGGATGCACGCCGCTCAGCGGCGTCTACGAGTACGCGGAACCGCTCACCACGCGTGGCGTGGCGTGGATGAATTCGCCCGGCAACGACTGGATCGCGGTCACCGGCCAGGTCGCCAGTGGCTGTAACCTGGTCGTGTTTACCACGGGGCGCGGCTCTGCGTTCGGCTTCAAGCCTGCCCCGGTGATCAAGGTGTGCACTAACTCGACCCTCTATGCTCGCATGCAAGACGATATGGACCTCAACGCGGGCCGCGTGCTCGATGGGGAATCGATGCAGGTCATCGCCCAGGAACTGCTCGATCTGGTCGTCGCCGTAGCCTCGGGACAGCCCTCCAAGAGCGAAGCGCAAGGGATCGGCGAGGCCGAGTTCTGTCCCTGGGGCATGGGCGGCATCTTGTAAGTAGCACGATCGTGCGGCAGGAGTAGAGCGATGCAAGCGTTCCGGAACTTGATCGGGGGGCAGTGGGTCGATGCGTCCACTGGGGAGACCTTCGAGGACCGCAACCCAGCGCGGGCGGACGAGGTCATCGGCACCTTTCCGAGCGCCACTCGCCAGGATGCAGAGCGTGCCCTTGCTGCTGCCAAAGGTGCGCTGCGCGACTGGGCCACGCTGCCGCCTCCACGGCGCGGCGAGATCTTGTACAAGGCAAGCCAGGTCATCGACGGGCGCCTCGACGAGATGGCGGCGATCCTGACCCGCGAGGAAGGCAAGACCCTCTCCGAGTCGCGGGGCGAGGTGAGGCGCGCGCGCGACATCTTTCGTTACTATGCCGGCGAAGGATGGCGCGCCGGTGGTGACGTTCTCCCGAGCAGCACGGAAGGGGAGCTGCTCTATACGCGCCGCGAGCCGCTGGGTGTGGTCAGCATCATCACCCCCTGGAACTTTCCCGTTGCCATCCCTGCCTGGAAGATCGCGCCCGCCCTGGTCTATGGCAATACCGTGCTCTTCAAGCCGGCTTCCTATGCGCCGCTCATTGGGCTGGCGCTGGTCGAGTGCTTGGTCGAGGCCGGCCTGCCGCCCGGCGTGCTCAACCTGCTCACCGGATCCGGGTCGGTTGTCGGCGCAGCGCTGACGGAGAGCCCGCAGGTGGATGGCATCAGCTTTACCGGCTCTTACCAGATCGGAACGCAGATCTACCAAGGTGCCGTCCAGAATATGACTCGCGTCCAGCTAGAGATGGGCGGCAAGAACCCGCTGGTCGTCCTCCACGATGCCGATCTCGATCTAGCCGTGCAGTTGGCGGTCAGGGGCGGCTTTGGCGTGACGGGGCAGTCATGTACGGCGGCGAGCCGCGTGATCGTCGAGGATTCGATCGCCGATCGGTTCGCCGGAGAGCTCGCCAGGGCAGCACGCGCCTTGAACGTGGGCGACGGTCTCGCCCCCGAGACCGAGATGGGGCCAGCGGTCAGCGCAGCGCAGCGCGAGCAAGATCTGAGGTATGTGCAGATCGGGCGCGACGAGGGAGCCACCTTGCTGGCAGGCGGTGAGGCCGCCGGGGAAGGCGGCTTTTACGTGCAGCCGACCGTGTTCGACATGGTTGAGCCCAGGATGCGGATCGCACAGGAAGAGATCTTTGGGCCGGTGATCGGCATCATCCGCGCGCGCGATTTCGACGATGCCCTGGCCAAGGCAAACGCAGTCAGCTACGGGCTTGCCGCAAGCGTCGTGACGACCGAGCTGGAGAAAGCCTTTGCCTTTGCGAACGCGGTCGAAGCAGGCGTGGTCAAGGTCAACGAGCCGACCGTCGGGCTCGCCCTGCAGGCCCCCTTTGGTGGGTTCAAGCTCTCCAGCGCCAACACCTTCAAAGAGCAGGGCCAGGCGGCGGTCGAGTTCTATACACGTACCAAGACGATCTATGTCCGGCACGGCTGATCGGCCTTTTGCACCCGGGTGAGCGGGATGCCCTCACGGGCGAGCTGCAGCCCTGCATGGCGTGCAGTCGTTTTTGACGGAACACGGTGACAGTGTTATAATCCGCGCTCGTGTCCTGCACAGGAACACCACTCTCTTTTTCCAGGAGGAACCCACGTTGATGCGGAGATGGGCCGTTCGCCTTGTTGCTGTCGTCTTTGTTGCCTCTATCGTCATCCTGTGCGCGAAAGGATCGGGCGTCTTTGTTCGAGCTGCAGAGATGCTTCCCCGTGCCTACTTTCCGATCGTGTTCAAGGCAGAGCCGGTCCGGATCGACGACTTTGAGGACCAGGACCCGGTGTGGCAGGCCAAGTTCTTTGGCGGGCCTGCCGAGACCGAAGGCTCGTTCTTCTACCGCTCCGGTGCTTTCGTCGGAGAGATCCGGGACAACTCGGCGAACAATGTCGCCTGGCCCGGCTGGCGTCCCCTGGCCGATTTCAAGCTCGAGGTCGACGCACGCTTTGCGGATGGCAAGTGGCTCAATGGCTTGGGCTTGATCTTTGGGGGCAACGACGACTGGACCGAGTACTATGCCTTCATGCTCATCTACAATTTCTCCCAGCATTCCTGGGCTGTAGTCCGCGCCGATCCACGCGGCACTGACCCGGTAGACGTGGACTATAACTGGCTCAGGGGGCCACGCGGTGTTCCTGCGGACGTACATCCGTACAAGAACTGGAACCACCTGACGGTCATCCGCGTAGGCGACACGATCGAGGTGCTCATCAACGGTGTCCAGATGCCGAACGGGATCATAACGGACGGGACCTATGGCCCAAACCGGCTCGTGGGTTTGCTCGCGACCAGCCACGAGTTGAACCAGGGAGAGGTCGAGTTCGACAGTTTCAAGTTGACGCCGCTCAGCATGCCCTAGTCGTAGCCTATTAGCCAGAGGAAGCCGCTGCACAGGGCCACAGGGCGGCCACGTTCCTACCAGATATGCCACCGATAGACCGATGACGGCTTCCCGCAGCCAGGTTGCTGTACGCATGGAAGCCGTCTTTTCATGTCAAGTTTCAATCTTTTGCTCATTTCCTTTGCTGTGCAGACGGGCCGTGGTATAATGATAGAAAGAGCTTCTCCCTCTAGGCTTTATAGTGAGAGAACGTAGCAGTATGCCAGGTACGCTCGACTCCAACCGACTAGATGATCTCCAGGCGCGCATCGAGGACCTGCAGCGCGCGCAGCACCTACGCGACGACCTCTCCCGTATCCTGGCCTCAGATTCAGACCTGGAACGGGCCCTGGCGCAGGTACTGGAGCGGCTCGGTCCCGCTTTGGGCGCTGATGGCGGCGCCTTTGTGCTGTTCGACGAAGGACGGCAGGTCTGGCGTACCATATTGCCCACCACGTCCCCCGCAGCCGAGCGCTCGCAGCAAGCAACCCAAGGGTTGTTCGGACAGGGCCTGATCGAAGAACTGGTTGGCCAGGATGCAAGGCTGATCTCCGATACGAGCCAAGAGGAAGCGTGGCAAGCTTTGGCAGCGACCGGCGGTCCACGTACTGTGCTGAGCATTCCTATCCAGACTGCGGGCTCGCCGAGCGGCGTGCTCCTGCTCTTTTCCACCGAACCCAATCGCTGGGCCCAAAAAGGGTCTTCGCTCCTGGCAAGCATCGCCGGCCAGGCTGCCATGGCCGTGGAGAACGCTCGCCTTCGTCAAGAGTGTGATCAGCGCACAGAAGATCTGGCTCTGATCAACGAGATCAGTGAAGCCAGCTCCTCTCTGCATCTAAACGACGTGCTGCGGATCGTCATGCAGCGCATTGTAGAGAACTTTCAGGTGCGGCGCTGTGCGGTCTTTTTGGTCGACCAGCAGACACGGCAGGTCGTCTTGCGCGCAGTACACAATCCGGAAGATGTGCTCGATGACGTGCGCGTCATGGTTTCGCTGAACGACCGCCCGCACGTCGCAGGCGCCATCGAAACGCGTGTGCCGATCGAGATCGAGGATGTCTATCGCGACGAGCGCCTGCGTGGCTTTTGGGAAAAGGCGCGTGAGCTCGACATCCGAACGCAACTGGCTGTCCCGCTGATCACCAAGCAGCGCGTGATCGGCGCGATCAGCATCGACCGCTCTGCACTAGCCCCCTCCTTTAGCAAGAGCGAGCTCAGCCTTCTCCAGACGATCGCCCACCAGGCAGCGAGTGCCATCGAGAACGCTCGCCTCTATCAGGAAGTACAGCGGCGAGCAGAGCACCTGTGGCTGGCCAACATGGTCAGCCACGATATTGGCACACAGCTCGACATCCACCAGCTACTGTGGGAAGTGGTGCGCCTCATTCGTGAAACCTTTGACTGCTATTACGTGACGATTGGCCTCCTGGAGGGCAACGAGATCGCGTTTCGGGCAGGCATCAACTATATGTACCAGGCAATCCCCGAGATCCGCCTCAAGCTTCTCAGTGACCAGCCGAGCATTGCTGGCTGGGTCGCACAGCGGGGCCGCCCGTGCCTGGTACGAGACGTCCGCGACGACCCGCGTTATCGAGCGAGACCTGGGCTGGAGGACATCCGCAGCCAATTGAGCGTGCCCCTCAAGGCACGGGAGCATGCACCGAGCAGTACCGGTGCTGCCGACCACACGATCGGCGTCCTCGATGTCGCCAGCACACAGGTCGGCGCATTCTCTGAGCAGGACCAGCAACTGCTGGAAACGCTCGCCTCACAGGTCGCCGTTGCCGTCGAGAACGCACGGCTCTTTACCCGGGTGCAGGAAGAGCGCGCCACGCTAGAGGTGCTGATCAACAGCACGGATGATGCGATCGTGATCACGGACGCAGATGACCGGATCTTGCTCTTTAACCCGGCTGCATGCGACATGTTTGGGCAAGCAGAGGTTCCATCGCCCGGTACGCCACTTGCCGAAGCAGTCGACAGCGCTGAGCTGTGGGAGTTCTGGCGCCACGTGGCACAGGACGATGCATACGTCACCGAGATCCCCCTGCCCGATGGACGCACGTTGCACGGCAGCATCACCACGGTACCCGAGGTAGGCAAAGTAGCCGTCATGCAGGACATCACCTACCTTAAGGAACTCGACCAGGTCAAGTCCGAGTTCGTCTCCACTGTGTCGCATGACCTGCGGTCGCCGCTGCAGGTGATCCAGACCAGTGCTGAACTGATCGGTCGCTTGGGCGAGCTCAACCGTGAGCAGCGGCGGGAGGTCGAGCATATCCAGGCGGTCGTGCGACGTATCTCTGATCTGATCCAGAACCTGCTCGATATCGGCCGCATCGAAGCTGGCGTTGGGATGGACGTCGAGCCTTGCGCGATCGACGTGATCATCGCCAGGGCTGCTGGAAGCTGCCGTGCCCTGGCAGAAGAAAAGGGGCTCGGTTTTATCGTCGACGTGCCCCGCGCATTACCATTGGTGCCGTGCAACCCCTTGCGTCTCGATCAGGTCATCACCAATCTGGTTACCAACGCGATCAAGTTCACTACAGAGGGATCGGTAAGCGTCATGGCCCGCGAGGATAACGGTTGGGTCGTGCTTGAGGTGCGGGACACCGGGATCGGTATCCCCCTGGAGGACCAGGAACGGCTCTTTCAGAAATTCTACCGCGTCCGGAGCCCAGACACGCACGGTATCCAGGGCACCGGTCTGGGACTGGCAATCGTCCGCTCGATCCTCGAGGCGTACGGCGGCCGGATCGACGTAGAGAGTTTTCCCCGCCTGGGCAGTACCTTTACCGTCCGCCTGCCAGTCTGGAAGGAAGGCGAGGGGAATCGTGATCAGCCTGCTGCGAGGTGACCGCCCCCTCCTAGCCGCGCAGCACCTGCCAGACAAAGACGCCGATCATAGCCAGGGCAATGGCCAGTTGGACGGTGGTCGATACCGCCGAACCGACCGCCACCCCGACCATCGCCTTCAGGGCCGCCTTCAAGCTACCCCGTTCGAGATACTCGCCCAGCAGCACGCCGAGCAGCGTCCCAACCCACATGCCTGGAAATGCGCCCACGCCGCCGAATATGAGCCCGATCAGGCCGCCCAACAGCGCGCCCGCCAGTCCCCAGACCGTCGATCGGAATGAAGCGCCGGCAACCTTGGCGCCAAGCTGCTGGAGCCATACGTCTGCCGTAACACCCGCTATCCCCAGCAGCGTCAGCACGGCAAAGCTCAACGGGTCGATCGTGGCAAATCGCTCAGCGACGGCATAGATCAGGATCACGATCCAGATGAGGCCAACGCCCGGCAGCGCGGGCATCACCACGCCAACCAGGCCCAATATGAACAGTGCGATCGCGAGCCAGAACACCCACATGGGCAGGACCATCCGATTCTCTCCTTGGCGTGCTGGCCGGCAGACAGCTACCCCCTTGGCGATAGCCACGTCGATTATGTCACGGCATCGCCAGCGTGTCAAACTGCCTGTTGTGCCCGTGATACGCTTGCGCTCTTGCGCTTCCAGGCGAAATTGGTTACAATAGACAAGGGGGGGCAGGTCTACAGCGAGCACGCGCTGGTCCGCATGGATCACCACGAGCAGTCGCTCTACGCAACGAACGCCCGCGAACCTATTGCCCCCCGCAGAGAGTAGACATGATCAGGCAGTCACGGATTCTGATCGTCGACGACGACGTCAATACAGCCGATTACCTCGCCGACCTGCTGCAGGCGGAGGGATACAGCACCGACTGGGCCTTTGACGGCCAGGAAGCGCTCGGCCAGCTACGGAGTGCGCCTCCGGAAGCAGTCGGGATCGAGCCAGCCTTCGACCTGGTCATCCTTGACGTCATGATGCCCGGGATCGACGGTTACGAAGTCTGCCGCCGGATAAAGAGCGACGAGGGGCTGCATCACGTCTCGGTGATCATGGTCACCGGTCTCGGCTCGACGGTCAACAAGACCAAGGGGCTCGATCTGGGTGCGGACGACTATATCACCAAGCCGTTCACGCCAGAAGAGCTGGTGGCTCGTGTCAGAGCCGTGCTCCGGATGCGTGCGATGGACCGTGATCTCGTCCAGCGTAACCGCGAGCTGGCTGCCCTGAACGAGATTGCGCGCCTGACCAGCCACTCCCTGGACCTCGATCAGGTCCTGGCGACGACCCTGAACCAGGCCCTGAGTCTGATGTCCGGGCAGATAGCCGTCGCTGCGCTGGTCGAAGAGGACGAGGAACAGATCACGCTGCACATGCATCGTGGACTGCCACCTGCACTCAACGAGCATTTCAGTGACCTCCACTGGACAAACGGAGACGGGCTCGTGGGCGGCGTGGTGCACTCGGGTGAGACGCGCGTCACGGATGACCTGGACACCGACCCGCACCTGGCCCAGCTTGCGCTTCACGGCCTCAACGTTGCGGCTTGTGCACCGCTCACGGCGCAGCACGGCATCGTCGGTGCACTCGTCGTGGTGGCCCAGGGAGACACGCGGTGGGGCGATCACACGGTCCGTCTGCTGGAGGCGGTCGGGGCACAGGTCGGGGTCGCCATCGAAAATGCGCGACTCTATACGCGGATCAGCCAATACGCAGAAGAGCTGGCACGCTCGCAAGCCCAGTTGATCCAGGCAGAAAAGCTGGCGGCGATGGGGCGCCTGACGGCCTCTATCGCGCACGAGCTCAACAACCCGCTGCAGGCCATCCAGAACTGCCTGCACCTGATCCTGCATCGCTCGCTGGATCAGGAAAAGCAGCGGAAATACCTTGCCATGGCACAGGAAGAGGTGGAGCGGCTGATCACCACCGTACAGCGCATGCTCGACTTTTACCGGCCATCGACCAGGCAGCATCGTGCCACCGACGTGCATCAAGTCGTCGACGACGTGCTGGCCCTGACCAGTAAACGGCTCGAGCGGGGCCGGGTGCGCGTCCACCGGGCTTTCGACCCACAGATCCCCCCCTTGACCGCGATCGGCAACCAGCTCAAGCAGGTCTTTTTGAACCTGGTCGTCAACGCCGTGGAGGCGATGCCCAAGGGAGGGGAGCTAACGATCCGTACTTCGCTGAGCGCCGACGGCCGCTGGGTATCGATCTCCTTCTACGACCAGGGCCTGGGCCTTTCGCAGCAGGCGCGGGCACACCTTTTCGAGCCATTCTACACGACCAAGCACAAGGGCACGGGGTTGGGCCTCTCGGTGAGCTATGGGATCATCGAGCAGCACGGCGGAACGATCGAAGTAGAGAGCATGGAGGGCAAGGGTAGCTGTTTCACGATCCGGCTGCCGACTGGCCCGATCACGTCCTGACACAGCGGACCCACTGGCGGGGTACGGGGGCTAACCATGGCCAAGACACGCATTCTCATCGTAGATGACGAGAACACGCTGCGCCAAACGATGGAGGATCTGCTCGCGGCGGGCGATCGTGAGATCGTCGCTGCCGCCAGTGGTGAAGAGGCCCTGGCATACCTGGAGGACAGATCCTTCGATCTGATGATCGTGGACCTGATCATGCCGGGCATCGATGGTCTGCAGGTGATCGACATGGCGCAGCGGCTGTCGCCCCAGTCCAAGATCATCATGCTGACCGCCTATGGCACGCTCCAGTCGGCGATCCAGGCGATGCGCCGCGGCGCAACCGATTACCTGCTCAAGCCGACCAATGCCCCCGAGATCGAAGCGGCGGTCGAACGTGCCTTGCAGCAGCGCTACGAAGAAGCGCGCCGCGAGGCGCTGATCGAGCGCATCGGCGACGCGTTCGACGAGTTACGCGGGCACGGCTCTGCCACGACAACGGCCGAGCCTGCACAACCTCGGCGCGAACGGTTCCTCCAGGCGAGAGGGATCATCATCGATCTCCAGAAACACATCGTCACGATGAATAACGAGAGCCTCGACCTGACTCCAACAGAGCTGCGCTTGCTTTCGACCTTGATCGCGAACAGCGACCAGGTCATGAGCTGCCGGGAGCTGGTGTACCAGGTGCAAAACTATGAAACGGACGAGCGAGAAGCGCGCTCGATCGTCCGCGTCTATATCCGGCGCCTGCGAAAAAAGATCGAGCCGGACCCCGGTTCGCCCACCTATATCTTGAATGTCCGTGGGGCAGGCTACATGTTTTCCACGAGCACCACCTAGCATCACCAAAGGAGTGCACCGTGAACAGAGCAGGCTACCCGCGCTGGACCATCTATGTGCTGGCACTCTTGATCCTCGCCTCTCTGGCCTGTGGACCGCTGGTCGGTGGAGCGACCCCTACGACCACGACACCTCCCTCGCCAACACCCGCACCCGCAATCGAGCCGACACCTACGATCGCGCCTATCGGGGCGACTACGCCCGAGGGCGTCGATCTAGAGGGCATGGACCTCGCTGCGTGCCCGCCCGCGGGCAGCACGATGCTGCTCAAGTTCTCGGCCAATATCACCGTCGAGTACGGAGAAGCCAAGATCGATCACGTGCTGCAGGATGGGACGCTCGGGCTGCTCGTCACTGGAAGCGAAAGTGCATCTCGCATCGAGAGCGCCGAGAGTCTGCCCATTCCCTACCAGATGACGGGATCGATGCGCGAGTGCGTCTTTGATGGGGAAGGGGAAATGGTCCCCTCTGCCTCCGGCTATTGCCAGGACGGCGTCGTCTACCTGACCATCCTGGAGAACTGGGGCCCATACGAAGGGCAGATGACGTGTGAAGACACGGTGGTCCCGTTCAACATCCCCGCCATGGGCGTGATGCGACACACCGGTGCCGATGGGCAAGGCGAGGCCTTCCCGCTGGATAAGAACTTCTCGAGCGAGGGCGCTGGCTATACCAGCATCCGTCCTTTTGCAGCAGGCAGCGGGCAGCACGTCTGGACGCTCTTCTACGACGCCACCGGGCCCGTTGCCCCCTAATGAAGCGCGAACCGCCGGGACGCAGCGATCACTGCGTCCCGGCGGTTTTGGGTCACCCGCTTCCGGACCAGGCAAAGCGCTTATTTCTGCGGCGGATCTACACGGCCAACCTCCTGGCCCTGTTCCAGGTGATAGTCACCGCTTTGATCTTCTGTCCGCGGCTCGTTCGCCTTTTCGATGATCGCCGCGATCTTGAGCACCAGGACCACGATACCAAACGCGCCCAGCAAGCCCAGCGGGGCAAGGCACAGCGCCAGCAATGCCAATCCCACATTCATCCAAGCCCCCATGTTACCACCTCACTTCCACAGAGGGCCATCGTGCCCGCACGCCACGACACCACAGCTTTCGCCACGAGCGCGGAGCGCGCTAGCTGCTCAACAGGCCCTTGACCAACCCGCCTGCGACGGACCCGCCGCTGCTCGAGTTGCTGCCTGTGTGGACATAGCGCGCCACCTTGCGTGCCAGGTTGTACATGGGCATCGTCTGCAGCCATATGCGTCCCGGACCGCGCAAGCGAGCCAGAAATAGGCCCTCGCCGCCGAAAAAGATGTTCCTGATCCCGCGGACCATCTCGATGTCAAAGTCAACCGTGGGCTCGAACATCGCCACGTATCCCGTGTCCACCATCATCGTCTGCCCAGCCTCAAGCGTATACTCAACGATCTCTCCATCGAGTTCGGCAAACACAAGGCCCGGACCGGTAAACTGTTCCAGGATGAACCCCTCGCCTCCGAAAAAGCCGGCCCCCAGGCGCTTGCGGAAATGCACCGCCAGGTCGACGGACTTTTCGGCGCACATGAAGGCATCCTTCTGGGCGATGATCTGCTGTCCTGGCGCCAGGTCCATCGGTACGACCTTGCCCGGAAACTCGGAGGCAAAGGACACGATCCCGCTTCCTCGCGTACACGTATAATCGACCAGGAACAAGGACTCGCCGCTGAACATCCGCCCGATCATCTTGCCCAGGCCACCGGCAGTCTTGGTATCCATCTGCACGTTGGCCGACATCCAGGCCATCCCGCCGCTCTCCGAGTACACCGTCTGCCCGGGCTCGAGCTCGATCGTCACTGCCTGCAGCGTGGTGCCGATCAACTTGTACCTGAGACCAGACCGTCCCGTCCCGCTGTAGGACACGGCCGGATCCGGCAGATCGATCCGCTCGCCAGCCTCAGGGACGAACGCAGCCGCGCCCCCTTCAGATGCCGCAAGACTCGCGCCGCAATGAGGGCAGAACCGCTTGTCGGCGCTTACCTCCGATCCACATTCTGGACATTTCATTGTCAGAGCTCCTTTCCAAAGAACGCTAGATCACGCCGACGAGCTCGCCGCCCGTCTGTACCCGGCGCCTTCTACTGTGTACAAAGACCTCTCTCTTCGCGCGGCAGAGCCTGCATCCCCCTGCACATACTACGACGAACTGTGCCTACGTGTTTCACGTCTGCGGCAATCGCAGTTAGAAGGTCACCTCCTGCCCCTGCTCCGGGATCAGTACTTCAGAGACACCCCGCTCGACAATCGCATCTGCTAACGCAGACGACGCCTTTTTCTCCCCGTGCACGACAAAAACGTGCTCCAAGTTGGGGTTACGCACCTGATCGAACCAGCCCAAGATCTCGTTGCGGTCTGCGTGCGAGCTAAAGCCGTTCAGCACATAGACTTCGGCGCGCCGCCTGTAGGGCTCGCCAAAGATCTTGACCTCTGGCTGCTTTTCTACCAGGCGACGGCCCAGCGTATTCGGCGCCTGCCAGCCAACGATCACCACCGCATTCCGTGAATCGCCAATATTGTTCTTCAGGTGGTGCAAGATGCGGCCCGTCTCGGCCATGCCAGAGGCACTGATGATCACTGCAGGGCCCTCCATGTCGTTGATCGCCTTGGATTTCTCGACTTCGCGCACATAGTGGACGCTGGCAAAGCTAAAGGGGTTGCGGCTGCCGGTCTGCATCAGGAACTGGTTCGTCTCTTCATCGTAGCACTCGGGATGGAGTAAAAAGACCTCGGTTGCATTCACCGAAAGAGGGCTGTCGATAAAGACGGGCAGCTCGTTGATTTTGCCGCGGTCGATGAGCTGGTGCAGCGCATAGACGATCTCTTGTGTCCGGCCGACAGAGAACGCAGGAATGACGATCTTGCCCCTGCGTGCCGAGACACGGCGCACGATCTGGCCCAGCCGGTCGATGTTCTCTTCCGTCGATGGGTGTAGCCGATCCCCGTATGTGCTCTCGGTGATCAGGATGTCCGCCCCGGACGGCACGGCTGGGTCACGCAGCAGCGGCGCGCCTGGACGGCCCAAGTCCCCGGTGAACAGCAAACGTCGTTTCTGCCCATCTTCCTCGATATCCAGCACGACCAGGGCTGAGCCCAGGATGTGTCCGGCGTCAAAGAAGGTTAGCTCGACCCCCGGCCCGATGGGAAACGATCGCCCATAGGCGATGCTGATAAACTGACCGAGGCTCCGCTGTACGTCCTCCTTGGTATAGAGGGGCTCGACGAGGGGCAGTCCTTTTCGCTTGTGTCGCTTGTTTACATACTCGGCATCGGCGGCCTGGATGTGTGCCGAGTCGCGAAGCATAATTGAGCACAGGTCGCGCGTGCCTGGCGTGGTATAGATGTACCCATCGTATCCGGCCTTGGTCAGCGAGGGGATGTTGCCCGAATGGTCAATGTGCGCGTGCGAGAGCACAAAGGCGTCGATCTCTGTGGCATCGAACGGCAGGTTTCGGTTCCGCTGAAAGCTCTCCTCCCGCCGACCCTGGTAGAGGCCACACTCCATCAAGATGCGCGTGCCATTTACCGTCAGCATGTGCATCGAGCCCGTCACTGTGCCGGTCGCGCCGTAAAAGGTCAGCTTCATGGATTCTCCTTGCCCACGTCCTAATCATAGGTCCATGGTAGCACATCCGTGGGCAGAGATCAACGCATAACCGGACCACAGGTCGCGGAACTTCTGGAGAAGCCGCTGCGACGACGCACTGGCAAGAACGACCTGTACACCGATGCGACCCAAGCCAGCTCCCGTGGACCTCACTGCAGAGGCGTCCGTACCACGCCTACTGTGCGATCAATGCCTCCAGATCCTGCGAGAGCGTCTCTGCTTTGACCTCACCGATATACACGGCAGCGACGTGGCCTCCGCGGTCGATGACAAACGTTTCGGGCACGGCAACCACGCCATAGGCCCGGCTGATTCGTCCATGCTCGTCGATCCCGTTCGCATAGCTGAGGCCGTACGCGTCGACGAACGACCGGGAAGCCTCGCTGGCATCACGGAAGGTCACCCCGAGAAAGACGACCCCGCGGTCCTGGTAGTGCTCCCACACTTGCCGCAGGTCGGGCGCCTCATCCTTGCACACATCGCACCAACTGGCCCAGAAATTGAGGACAACGACCTGCCCACTCAGGTCACGCAGCGCGACTTGTGACCCGTCCAGCAGTGGGAGTGAAAAGGCCGGGGCTGGTTCGCCCGGCTGCGGCCGACCACGATCGGAGGACAGGAAACCAAAGGCCAACAGGCCTGCGACCACGAGCGGGACCACGATCCACAGGATCGCAGAAACGTCGCGCTTGTTCGGCGCGCTTGGCATGGAAGGTGTCTCGTCGGCCACGTCCGCTTCTCCGCTTACCGCTCGGCGCTCAGGTTAGCCCTCGCCCGGCATAGCTCGATCACGCGGTGTCTCGGCAGGTGTCGCTCGCTGCGAACGCAGCGAAGCCAACTGCTGCGACAACTGTCGCTGGCGCCCGCCGAGGATGAACAGGTAGCCAAACGTGACCGACCACAGCACCAGAAACGCGGCAAATAGATAGACCATCTGCCCTCCTACTCATATCTGAGCTGCTCGACTTGCTCCTCTGCCCATGCGATACCGAGGCGCAGCGACAGGACAGCCAAGTAGAACAGCGTGAAAGCGACAATACAAAAGATCAGGACACGGAGCATGGCTGGGGTGAGGTTCGAACCGCCGCCCTCAAACACGAGCGGGTGCACCGTCCGCCACCAGCGGATCGCCATAAAGTTGATCGGCACCGCGACAAAGCCCAGGATACTGTACACCGCAGCCACGCGCTCTCGCCGGCCTTGCTCCTCCATAGCCCGGCGCAGGGTGAGGTAGGAGGCATAGATCGTCCACAGTACCGCGCTCGTGGTCAAGCGCGGCTCCCACGTCCACCATACGCCCCACGTTGCTTTGGCCCAGAAGGAACCGGTGATGATCCCCTGGGTGATAAACACCAGCCCGATCTCAGCCGAGGAAAACGCCAGGCGATCCCAGCGGCTTTCCCTGCGTCGCAGATATAACAGGCTTGCGACAAAGGACACGAACAAGGCCAGGTACCCGACCCAGGCAGCAGGGACGTGGAAATAGAACACGCGCTGAATGTCTCCCATGGTCGCCTCGCGTGGCGCCACGAGAAAGACCAAGAACAGGGCTATCCCGATCGTGACCGCGCTCACTGCCCACAGCAGGTTCTGGTGGGTGCGCGTCCATCGCTCCATCTACTCCTCCATTGCCGCCACCGCCGAGAGCGCTCGTGTCGCTCTGGCCAGCGGATCTCACTCCTCGATCACGTACTCGAAAGCCAGGTACGACACCACCAAAAAGATGACATCGAACCCCACCAGCAGTTGCATCCAGTTCTGGATCTCGCGCCACGGCTGTCCGTCCAGCACGCCGCCCGTTAGTTTCACTGCCGCGATCAACGCGGGCAGCACGAGGGGGAAGAGCAGGATCGGCAGCATGACCTCTCGGGCACGGGCGTGAACGGTCATCGCCGAGACGATGGTACCTACTGCAGAAAAGCCAATCGTCCCGAGCAGCACAATGGGCAGCAAGAGCCAGTGGAAGGTGAGGTTGAACAGAGCGAAACACAGCGGAACGACCACCAGCTCAGTGAGCGAGATGAACAGCAGGTTGCTCACCAGCTTGCCCAGGTAGAGCAGGCTGCGGTCGACCGGGCAGAGCAGCAGCCCATCCAGGCAGCCCTGGTCACGCTCCAGCACGAAGGACCGGGCCAGGCCCAGCATGCCTGCGAAAGCAATGGCCACCCACAACACGCCGGGAGCGACACCGCTCATCACTTCTACGCGCAGGTCGAAGGAAAAGCTGAACACGAGCACGACGAGGAGCGCAAAGATGAACATGGAGCTGAGCATCTCGCGACTGCGCTTTTCCAGCGACAGGTCCTTCAGCACCAACGTCCACACCTGCCTGGTCATGCTCATCGCGCTGCACCGGCTGCCACTGCCTGGCGGTCATAGGCTTCCTGCAGCTTGCCCGGGTCCCAATGTGAGCCATCCATCTCGAAAACGATCTGGCCGCGCGCCAGCAGCGCTGCCCGCTGTACCAGGCCCAATCCTCGCTCCACGTTATGTGTGGTCAACAGGACCGTGCGCGAATCAAGCCCTACTTCTTGCAGGATCCGGTCGAGCATTTTGGCAGCCTGCCGGTCGAGGCCAGTGTATGGCTCATCGAGAAGCAGGACGGGCGGATCGTGCAGCAGCGCGCGCCCGATCGACAATCGCTGCTTCATCCCGCGCGAATAGGTACGTACCAGGTCGTGACGGCTCTGCATCAACCCCACCCGATCCAGCATAGCCGTGACCCGGCTCTCCAGGTCGGTCACCTGGTACATGCGCCCGTAAAAGCGCAGGTTCTCCTCGCCCGTCAGATCCTCGTACAGCAGCGGCTGGTGCGAGAGAAATCCTACCCGGCGACGGAATGCATTCGCCTCCTGGGACAGGTCGAACCCATCCACCTGCACGCTGCCACTCGTAGGCTGGCTGAGCGTTGCCAGGATGCGCAGCAGCGTCGTCTTGCCCGCCCCGTTCGGGCCGACGAGTGCCACGCACTCGCCCTCCCCGACATCCAGATCGACGCCTCGCAGGGCAAAGCGTGGGCCAAACCGCTTGACCAGCCCGCGAACACGGATCATCCGTCTTTCCTCGCCGAAGACTGTATCCGCTGCCGCCAGAACGGGTAGACCAGGGGCAGCCCGGCTAGTACGCTCCCCAACAGGATCCAGGGCAGCGCCTGGGTTCGCACCGGCTGGGTAGACTGTACGGCCCCCTGTCCCGCTGGTAAACGGACGCGTAGATCGAGCTGCTGGCCCGCATCCAGGCCGTGGGCCACGTAATTCAAGTAGGTCTGGCCCTCCGCCTGTCGCGTGCCTTCGAGCACGAGGTCCTGGCTCTCTACGGTCGCCCCCGTCTCCTCGATCAACACGTTCAAGTCCACGGTAGGGTGCGCCAACGTGCGCGACAAATCAGCCACTCCCCCTATCAAGTCAACCGTATACGAGAACAACACCTGTGTCGTACCGGGCCACTGCGGCTCTGTATCGACAAAACCACCGTCGATCAGCCGGAACCGGCCGTTCAGCGAGCCATCGTCAAAGATCAGGTCGTGGCTCTCTTCCGGCAGCAGAAACTTGGCCGTCCACCGCTGTCCGTCGCCCCCGTCTGCGCCTATGTAGGTTCGATCGGATGGGTTTTGAAAGACGTACAGCTCGGTCGCCGTCACGCCGCCCTCAGTGAAGGTGAGAAACAGGTGCGCGCGCTCGACCGTGATCTGGCTGCCATCGGTCGTGGTTTCGTACACCGGTACCTGGACAGAAACCTCCGCCTGATCCTGCGCAAAGGACACCATCCCACCGGAATAGACGACACCCTCGTAGATCACGCGCGCCAGGTAGACCCAGTCCTCACCTGTCTCCAGGCCCTCGAACCGAAAGGCCCCGCTCGCGTCGGTCACGGCCGTACGTGGCTCGCGCTCTTCCTGCCCCTGAAATGAGCGCAGCGTCACCTCCAGGCCCTCGGTCGAGCCGCCGCCAGCAGTGCCATTGACGACCGTTCCTGTCAGGACGCCCGCGCTCTGGGCACGAACGGGCGTGGGAAGCAGGACACACAGCAGCGCCACCGTAAGCCAGATAGGTCTCAACCTCCTCATGCCGGACTCCCTTCCCCTGATCGCGCGGGCGTAGGCCACCAGGCCAGCACGCCCCCGGCGAGCAGCACGGCGCCGCCGATCCACAACCAGACGACGAGTGGCTCGATCAAGATCTGAAAGCTCGCCAGGCCATCCTCGTCGACGCCGGACAAGATCAGGTAGAGATCTTCCCTTGGCGTCGAACGAATCGCAACCTCGGTGACCCACTGCTCCACGTTCCAGTGAAAGTCCTTCTGCGGCTGTAGCGTCGCCAACTGGCGATCGCCTCGGTTCACGTCGACGACGGCGGCAAAGCGCTGCCGGTCGGGCAGCTCTTCCGAGATCAGGTCCTGGTATTGCAGCGTATACGCACCGACGCTGACCTCCTCACCCGGCGCCAACGCGACTTGCACCTCTTGCTGGTAGAGCGACGAGCCGGTAATGCCGACGGCCATCAGCACGATGCCGAGGTGCACGACGTGCGCACCGTAGCGCCGCCGATGGCTCCCTATGGCACGGAAAAAAGCAAGCGGCACCGCCTCTCCCGTCCGCGATGAGCGGTTTGCCGTGCCCTGATAAAAAGTCTTGAGCAGGGAGAGCCCGACAAAGGCCGAGACGACGAAAGAAACCAGCGCCACCAGCTCACGTGCTCCCAGCGCAAAGGTGACGATCCCGACAACCAGCGCGCCAACACCAGGAAAGGTCAGCGTCCGGCGCAGGCGCTCGCCCGAGGTCACGCCCCATGCCAGCCAGGGACAGACGCCGATCAGCGCCGTCAACACGAGCATCAAGGGACCTACCGTACGCTCGTAAAAGGTCGTGTCCAGGGCTGCCTGCCGCCCCTGGATCAGCTCGACCAGGGCGGGAAACAGCGTCCCGACGAGCACGATCAGCGCCGCGCCGAGCAGGAGCAAGCTGGTCAGCAGCAGGCCCGTCTCGCGCGAGAGTAGCTCTCTGAATGCATAGCCGTCACCCAGCTTGCGGCGCCGGCGGCGCCACAGCAGGCCCAGTGTGACCAGAGACAAGCCGATGTAAACCAGAAAATACGTACCGATCGGCGAGCGCCCAAAGGCGTGCACCGACTGGATGACCCCGCTGCGCGTCACAAAGGTAGCAAAGAGGACCAAGGCAAAAGTCGCGCCGATGAGCCACAGATTCCACGAGCGGAAGGCGTTCCTGCGTTCTTGCATCATGAGCGAGTGCAGCAGCGCCGTGCCCACCAGCCAGGGCACGAGCGACGAGTTTTCGACCGGGTCCCACCCCCAGTACCCGCCCCAGCCAAGCTCAAGGTAGGCCCACCAGGCGCCCATCACGATCCCGACCCCGAGAAACAACCAGGCAAAGAGGGCCCAACGTCGCACCAAAGCCAGCCAATCCCGGTCCAGCTTTCCCGTCACCAGGCCCCCTATCGCCAGGGCAAACGGGACCGTGTACGCAGCATAGCTGAAAAAGACGACCGGGGGGTGTACGACCATCCACACGTTCTGCAGCAAGGGGTTCATTCCCTGGCCCTGCAGAGGTGGGCTGGACAGGATAGCAAAGGGATTCGAGAACAGCACCACGACCAGGGCCAGGAAAGCCTGCGTGACAGCCATCGTTGCCAGGACGTACGGCCCGAATGACGCCTTCCAGATCCGCTTCCACAGGATCAGGCTACCGGTGAGGAGGGCGAGAAACCAGAGCCAGAGCAGGAGCGAGCCCTCTTGGCCGGCCCAGAAGGCCGAGAATACATAGAGGCCCGGCAGCACGTTGTTGACGTGCTCAGCAACGTACTTGACCGTATAGTCTCGGCTGAACAGCAGGTAGAACAAGGCACCGGTGGCGACCGTGCCGGTCGCCGCCGCAACGAGGGCGCCGTTGCGCGCGCTCTCCCACATCGGGCCGTCGCGCCTGCGGCCTCCGAACATCGACACGAACGCCGTGTACAGGGAGACGACCAGTGTCAACACGAGCGCCCAATAGCCGACGTCGGCCATCTACTGCGCCTCCTCGTACTTGGACGGGCACTTGAGCAGCATCGTCCGCGCCTCAAAGATACCCTCTGGAGTGAGCTTGCCTTGCACCACCACCTCAGCCCCATCGCGGAACATATCGGGACGCGAGCCGTGGTAAGAGACGGGCAGGAGGCCACCTTCATCCGTGATCTCGAACTGCAAGCGCTGGTCGCGGGGCTCCCACACGATGCTCTCACCGACCACGTTGCCCGCCACGCGTACGCTGCGCGTCGACGGGCTCTGGCCCGTCAACTCACTGATCGTCACATAGTAGGCCGTCGAGCCACGCGCCGCAGCATAGATCAGATAACCGATGGTCGCTGCAATGATCAGCCCACCGATCAAGAACTTGCGCTGTTTGCCACCAAGGCGCTTTTGCTGATGAGCGCCTTCGAGATCCTGCGCCTCGATCATCTTTTCTCCCAGCCGTCCGAAAGACCTCTTCACCGAAAGGCCCGACGAGTATAACAGAGAACGTAACCCATTTCAAGTCCATGTTGGCCGGTCGATGGACCCCAAAGGTTTCGGGAAACCTTTGGGGTCTCAGGCCAGAAAAGAGGAGCGAGCCCACGTTCCGGCCCGCTCCTCCGCGAACAGACGGATCTAGCGTACTCGTCCCACGAGCTTATTCGCCGGACGGAGCCAGTGCAGCGATCGATGCCCGGATCACGTCCATGGTGAACGATGGGTTGTGCACGCCTTCGCTGCCATCTCCGTGCAGCAGGAAGTAGTTCCATCCAGCCTTGATCAGGGGATCACCTGCAGCGATCAACGCCGTCTCACCATCCGTCGTGATGTCGCCCATCTGAACCTGCACCTCGCTCAGCGACAGCGTGTGCGGCGCTTCTCCCTCCGGCGCATAAGTCACCTCCACCGGATTGACGAACTTGAGGATGTAGCCCTGCTGCCCGTGCGGTTCCGTGGGCTCGGCCGAGACGATGTTCGTCACAGCCACCGTCACGTCCTCGCTCTTGACGTCGTACGCCACCCCGTCGAGCTCGTGCGGCGTATAGTCCTTCACGTGCACCTGCGCCGGCATCTGCCCGATCAGGTACGTACCCATCGCCGCACTCATCTCGTGCAGCATCGCCTCCACACTCTCCTGCAGCGTCCCACCGTCGAACGTGCCGTGGCAGTTGCTGCAGATCGCCGTGCTGGCTTCGAAGGTGTGGTTCGTCCCGCTTCCTTCATAGCTGTACTCCGGCGGCGGCGGCGTCAGCTCCATGTGGCAGTTGGTACAACTGTCCTCGATGAAGGAGTGGCTGGCACGCTGCCCCACCGGCACAAAGTATGCGTTCTGCCCCATCAGCACGTCCGCCTGTGCGGCCGTGTGCGGTGCCGAGTAGCTGGTCGGGTCGCCCACGGTATCGTTGTGCGCGCCGTTTCGCGAGTTGTGGCAGGTCATGCACAGCGCCCCACGCCCTACCCCAACCGCCTCAAACCCAGCCGGCAGCATCCCCGTGTCGTCCGTGATGCGCACGCCTGCCGTGTTCGGCTCTCCAGAGACCGTCCCCTGCTCGTGCGGGTCGTGGCACACCGTGCAGGTCTGCGAGTGTACCGTGTCCACCGTCAGGCCCAGTGCCGCCAGCTCTTCCGCCGTCGCGTTGCCATCCGCCCCCTGGATCCGCTGCGTCAGGTCGCCCTGGCCGATCCAGGCGATATAACCTTCCCCAGAGTGGCAGCGCCCGCAGTGCCCGGCCGTTGCCCCCCGGTTCTCGACCGTGGCTTCCTCGATCGCCAGCTCCAGGTTGGCGTGCCCGCTCTCTTCCCACTGCTGGTAGCGCCCGTGCCGCGCCGGCTCGCCGTGGCAGCTCCCACACAGCTCGGACGAGATGTTCTGGCGCACAGCCCCCATCGTGTGGGCGTCGCTGTCTTGCGGGCCGTGGCAGTTCTCGCACTGAACGTTGGCCAACCGCGCCGTCTCTGGATAGTCCACCAGCATCTGCGCATAGTTGCCTACCGCGCCGTGTGGCACCTCCCACCCCTCTTTGGCCATGGCGTCGTCAAAGCCGCCATTGTCGGCCGCGGTGTCATAGCCAACCGTATGGCAGCTCGCGCAGCTCAGGCTCCAGTGCCCGCTGGGGTCGTCGATGTTCTGGGTTAAGATCTCGGCGTGCCCCGAAGCGGCCCACGTAGTGAACTGGTCGGGCGCGATCTCGCCGTTGTGGCAGGTCGTGCAGGTCGGGTCGGCTTCAGGTCGACCGTTGGCATCTAGCCCCACGATCACGCCCATCCACGTCCCGGCATAGACGTCAAAGCTCGCCCCGCTCGTCGCTTCGGTCAAGGTGTACTTGCCCTCCACGTCGGGCGTGAACGACGGGTACTGGCTTGAGGCCTCGGCCAAGCTCGCACTCGAGCCGCTGGGCCCGGCCATCGTCCAGTCGTAGGCATCCTGTGCCGCACCGCGCAGCAGCACCGGCACCTCGATGCCGACGTTGCTGACCCCCGTGCTGATCGCGTAGGGCAGGTGCGCCGAGACGTTCACCGAGTCGCTGTAGCTGCCGCTGCCGGTGGTCACCGTCAGCTTGAAGGTCGCCACCTCGGCTGCCTCCAGCGCGTGCGGGTTGATCGCCTGCACCCCAAAGCGGTCGACTGGATGCAGCGCCGCGACCAGCGCCGCCTTGTAGGCCGCGGCATCGTCGAGGGTGACAGTCAGCGTGTCGCTGTCGGCGCCGCCGAGCGACGCCGGCACGCCACCAGTCTGCTCCCACTGGTAGCCCGTGACCTGCGAGCCGTCGGCGGCATCGACCGTCGCCGCGAGGGTGACGCTTGCGCCGGGCTCTTCGCTGACGTCCTCACCGGCATTAACCGTCACGGTCTTGGGCGCCTCAGACGTGGTCACCACGCCGGCCGGGCCTTGCGGACCTGCAGGGCCTTGCGGGCCGGAGGGACCCTGCGGCCCCTCAGGACCAGTAGGGCCAGCAGGGCCGACTGGCCCTTGTGGGCCGGGGGGACCTTGCGGGCCCTCAGGCCCTGTAGTTCCACCGCAGCCGGCCATCGTCGCGACGGCCAGCAGCAGGATCAGGATGGCCCCGATCCAGATGCCAAGCTTCTTCCTCATGCGAGTTCTCCCTTCTGCTTCGGTTGTAGCGCTTGTCTTCAAGCGACGCAACCGCGTTGTCTGCAACCGCGTTGTCCTCGATC
>CAZLMZ010000009.1:17604-30175 GCA_964560475.1 uncultured Anaerolineae bacterium | reverse complement strand
TACGTCGCCAACTCGCGCTGGTTCGAGGACGTCGCCGGGCGGCAGATTGCCACCACCGCTGCACAGCTGTCGCCTGACGTCATCGCTGCAGCGCAGGACCGCGGCCGGGCGCGCGATCTGGACGAGACGGTGCAGGAACTGCTGCTCGAACTGGGCAAGGAAAGCGCCAATAGCGGCTCGGATTTTAAGGTTCAGTTTCCGCACTCGATCGGCGATAGTTGAGCCGGTCTATATCATTCCACGCGCAACGACAAAGCACAGCATGAATCCAGGTAACCGCCTCCTGTGTTGAGATGGCCTGCCTTTGGTGCTATAATTTCTATAGAACACGCGTACGGCCGCGCGCCCCTCTTTCACCGCCGGCGGACCTTCTGGGAGCACAATTGATGCCGAATTTCGTCCATCTCCACGTGCATAGCGAGTTCTCGTTGCTCGACGGCCTGAGCCGCGTCGACGACCTGGCCAAGCGTGCCGCAGAGCTGGACATGCCCGCCATCGCCCTCACCGACCACGGCGTCATGTATGGCATCGTCGATTTCGTGCGTGCCTGCAAGGCCGAGGGCATCAAGCCGATCGCCGGCATCGAGATCTATGTCGGGCCGCGCCGTATGACCGATCGCGACCCGCAGAAGGACCGCTCTCCCTACCACCTCGTCCTCCTGGCCGAGAACCAGACCGGCTACCGGAACATTCTCCAGATCGCGACCGCCGCCCAACTGGAAGGCTTTTACTACCGCCCGCGCGTCGACAAGCCCTACCTCGAGCAGCACACCGAAGGCGTGATCGCCCTCAGTTCCTGCAACTCGGGTGAGCTGGCCCGGCACATCCTGAACGGCAACCCCGACGAGGCGCGCCGCGCCGCGCTGTGGTACAAGGAGGTCTTTGGGCCGGACAACTTTTACGTCGAGATCCAGAACCACGAGGGCATCCCCGAGACGGCCAGGCTCAACCAGGGCCTGGTCGCGCTGGCGCGCGAGCTCGACATCGGCCTCGTTGCCACCAACGACGTTCACTACGTACGGGCGGAGGACGCCGAAGCACAGGATATCCTGCTCTGCATCCAGACCGGCAAGGTGCGCGCCGATCCAGAGCGCATGCGGATGACCGACGATGGCTATTACGTCAAGACGGCGGAAGAGATGGCGGCCCTCTTTTCCGAGTGGCCCGATGCGATCGAGAACACGCTGCGCATCGCCGAACGCTGCCAGGTCGACGTCGAGAGCGACGGGTACCACCTGCCCATCTTTCCCGTCCCCGAGGGGTATACGCCGCAGAGCTACCTGCGCGAGCTGACCGAGGCCGGCTTTCGCGAGCGCTACCCCGACGCCGACCAGGCGAGGTGGGATCGGCTCAACTATGAGTTGAGCGTGATCCACGACATGGGTTTCGACACCTATTTCCTGATCCTGTGGGATCTGTGCGAGTACGCCGTGTCGCACGATATCTGGTGGAACGTGCGCGGCTCGGGCGCGGGCTCTGTCGTCGCGTACTCGTTGGGCATCACGCGCCTCGACCCGCTCGATCACGACCTCATTTTCGAGCGCTTTCTCAATCCCGAGCGCGTGACCATGCCCGACGTCGATCTCGACTACCCGGACGACCGCCGGCAGGAGCTGATCGACTATACTCGGGGCAAGTACGGCGTCGACAAGGTGGCCAACATCATCACCTTTGGTACCCTCGGTGCGCGCGCCGCCGTGCGCGACGTAGGCCGGGCGCTGGACATCCCCCTGCCCGAGGTCGACCAGGTGGCCAAGCTCGTGCCCTCGGGCCCCAAGGTCCACCTCAAGGACGCGTTCGACAACCCCGATTTCAAGGCCCTCCACGACGCGCAAGAGTACATCCGCGAGTGGATCGCCATGGCCTTCAAGGTCGAGGGGATCGCGCGGCACGCCAGCGTCCACGCCGCCGGCGTCGTCGTCACCGACAAGCCCATGGTCGAGTACATCCCGCTGGCCCGCGCCCCCAAGGGCGATACCGACATGGCGGTCACCCAGTTCCCCATGTCGGTCGTGGAGAGCATCGGCCTGCTCAAGCTCGACTTTTTGGGGTTGGCCACGCTGACGCAGATGCGCAAGGCGGCAGAGTTGATCGAGGCCCGGCACGGCGTGCGGCTGGATCTAGAAAACATCCCGACCGATGACCCGTGCATCTTTGACCTGCTGACGCGAGGTGAGGTGGTTGGCGTCTTTCAGGTCGAGAGCGCCGGCATGCAAAAGACCCTGGCCCAGATGCGGCCCAACAGCCTGGAAGACATCATCGCCGTGGTGGCGCTCTACCGCCCCGGCCCGATGCAGTTCATCGAGTCCTACTGCAACCGCAAGCACGGCGACGAAGAGATCCAGTATATCCATCCCTCCCTCGAACCGATCCTCGAGGAAACGTACGGCGTCATCGTCTACCAGGAGCAGATCATCCGCATCATGCGCGACCTGGCCGGCTACTCGGGAGGCCAGGCCGACGTCATCCGCCGCGCGATATCCAAGAAATACGACGCCCTGATCGCCAAGCATCGCGTCCAGTTTCGCGAGGGCTGTGAGGCCAACGGCATTCCCGGTGAAAAGGCCGACGAGATCTATGCCTCGATCGAGTACTTTGCCAACTATGGCTTTAACAAGGCGCACGCCGCCGACTATGCGGTGATCACCTGCCAAACAGCATACCTGAAAGCCAAGTACCCGGTCGAGTATATGGCCGCCCTGCTGACCGTGGAGCAGGGCAACACCGACAAGGTCTCTGTCTTTCTCGGCGAGTGCCGCCGCCTCGGGATCCCGGTGCTGCCGCCCGACGTCAACCAATCTGACGTCGATTTTGCCGTGATCGACGAGGTGCCCGAGGAATTCCAGGTCCAGCCCATCTCCGACTCGGCCTGTGCGCTGAACGGCGGCGCGATCCGCTTTGGGCTCGGCGCGATCAAGAACGTCAGCGCAGCGGCGATGGGCGAGATCATTGCTGCCCGCGAGCAGGGCGGCCTATTCCGCGACGTCAACGATTTCTGCGAGCGCGTCGACCTGCGGCACATCAACCGGCGTATGCTCGAATGCATGATCAAGGTTGGCGCCCTGGATCGCTTTGGCAGCCGCGCCCAGTTGCTCGAGTCGATCGACCAGATGATGGGCGTCAGCGCCCAGATACACGAGGCGCAGGACGTGGGACAGATGACCATGTTCGATATGTTCAGCACCGAGCAGCGCACGGTGAGCGGCATCGTGCTGCCCGATACGGAGCCACTGCCGAGCAAGGTCAGGCTCGGCTGGGAGAAGGAGCTGGTCGGGTTCTACCTCTCTGAGCATCCGCTCACGCAGGTCGCAGCCGCGCTGCGCGGGCAGATCACCTGCTACTGCGGCGAAGTGACGGAAGAGATGAACGGGCAGATCGTCACCGTGGCTGGCCTGGTCAGTTGGATCCGTCCGCACATCACCAAGCGCGGCGACCCGATGGCCTTTGTCCATCTCGAAGATATCCAGGGCGGCATCGAAGTCGTCGTCTTTCCACGCACCTATGCCGAGACGCGTGACCTGTGGCAAGAAGACAAGATCGTCATCGTGCGAGGCAAAGTCGATGCTGAACGGCGCGAGCCGAGCCTGCTCTGCGAGTCGGCGCGCGACTATGTGGCCTATGCCCGCCCCATGGCCGAAACGAGTCCGCTCGCAGAACCGCAGCAGCAGTATGGCTCACCGCCGGAGAAGGAGTGCTACGAGCCGGACGCTGAGGGCGAGAGCGCGTCACCCGGCAGTGGCGTCCAAGAGACGGTCCAGCTACCACGCCAGCTTCAGATCACGATCAACCGCAGCGGCAACCAGGATCAGGACAAGCATCGGATCGGCCAGATCTACAGCCTGCTGCGACAGCGCGAAGGGATCGATCAGTTCACCTTTTTCCTGGTTGACGACCGTAGGCGGGTGCAGATCGACTTTCCAAACGAGAGGACAAGCTATACCCACGAGCTAGGCCAATCGCTGCGCGCCATGCTCGGGCGAGATGCACTGCAGGTCGTGCTGAACGAGACCTGAGCGCAGTAGAACGCTCCCTGCCGAAAGTCAAGAGGCCTTTCAGCGTACGCTGAAAGGCCTCTTGGCTGGACCGTCGCTATTCTCTGTCGCCCATACGCAGCGCCTGGAACACGCCGCCACGCAGCGCCGCGACAATGACCGCGATCTGGGCGGCGATCAGTACGATCGTGAACGCTGCCGAGATGGTGCCGATCTCGTTCCAGGCGATCAGCGGTAGCAGCTTGGGTGGGTTGATCACGTTCTGATCCGTGGCCTGGAAGAACGGGATGAACAGGTTCGAGGCGAGCGCGCCGATCGCTGCGCCGCCTGCCACGCCGTATACCATCAGCACCAGGTACTCGATGCCGACCTGGCTGACGACCTGGGCCAGCGATAGGCCCACTGCACGCAGGATCGTAAACCTGAACAGGCGCTCCTGCAGCGATGCATAGTTGTACACCAGCAAGCCGATCCCCGAGAGAACCGCCGCGCCCAAAAAGCCGATGGTCAGCGTGCCAAAGATGCCGACGCGCTCTACCATGCCCTGCCGATCTGCGATCTCGTCGCGCGAGTCGACCCAGCGGCTGATGAACACGCCCATGGACTCGACCTGGCTGATCATCTGTTGCTGATCAGAGTTGGGGTCGATCTTGAGCCAGATATTATGCAGCAGGACAGCGCCGATCTGCTCGAACAAAAAGTCGAGGTTGCCGATGATCGCCGTATCCCCGTCTCGCTCCTCGTATACGGTTGGAAAGTATTCGTAGGTCCCGGCGATGGTAAAGTCCGTCTCGAGTGGGATATCGGCCACGCTCACCCGGATGTGCACCTTGTCCCCGATCTCGAAATTCCCGCGTTCGAAAGCGTAATCGGAGAGAATGACCGCGTCCTCACGCTGGGCCAGCAGGTTCATCAGCTCACCCAGCGATGCCTGGCCAAAGTCATCCCGGAAGAACAGCACACGCGGCAGGTCGAGCCGGTCGACGCCCAGGAACTCGCCGCGCATGGATCGCCGGTTGGGCAGCGAGACTGTCGCCGGGTACATGCCCACGCGCGCTGCATCACGCACGCCCGGGATCTCCAGGTAGCTGCTCACCGGCAGCACCCACGCCCCCTCGCTGGGCATCGCACCCCCATCGGCTTCGTCAGGGTTCACCGTCTGCTTGATCAATACGTCCGCGCCCACCGCATAGTACACCTGGTCGATCAACCACTTGTCCAGGCTGGCGGCCATGGAAGCCATGAACGCACCCAGGCTGAGCGAGGTCACCACCAGCAGCAGGGCGTTGGTATATTGGCTGCTCTGCCGTGCCAGTTGGCGAAATGCCAGGTAGAGCGTGGGTCGCCGGCCTAACGAACTGAGCCAGTCGCCCACCCGCATCAAGAGTGGAAAGAGACGTACCAGCAGCAGCGATGCGGCGAGCGTAAAGAGCGCGGGCACCAGAAAGAGCAGCGGATCCTGGCCCGTCCGCGACGCACCCTCTTGCGCCAGGGCGTCAGGAACGAGCGTTCCCTTCTTGGAAAGCTGGTCGTAGGCGTACCAGACCGGGATCAACAGTAAGAAGTCGAGGTAGAAGCGCTGCCAGAACGGCTTGCTCGGCGCGCGCGCACGTTCACGCTCGTGCTCGACGACGCTGGTACCCGACGCGCGGTAGATGGGCCACAGCCGCGCCGCGAGCGAGGCCCCGATGGCGGCAAGCACCAACGGGACGCTAAAGGCGGTGGGCGAGACAGGCAGGGCATCTCGCCACACGAACGACATAAAGCTCTTTGTAAAGCCCATCAACTGGGCCAGGCGGATGCCGGCTAGAATACCCAGTGGACCACCGATCCCGATCAGGAACGCAGACTCGATCGCGCCGACGAGCAGCAGTTGCCCGCTGCGCATGCCACGGCTAACCATCACCGCCGTCTCACGCTGCTGCCAACGGATGGTGATCGTCGAGATCAGCGTCAGGAAGTAGAGCAAAAAGCCCATCAACGGCACGCTGAACACAAAGAGGAGGACGGTCAGGTTCGACTGGCGCCCGATCGCGCTGTCCAGGGCCTCGATCGGCGAGCTGTCAATGTGCACGTCGGGCAGGAACTTGCCGATGACCTTCATCCCTGCGTCTAGGCCATTGGCGTAATCCTCCATCTTTTCTGGAGCCAATCGGCTGTCGTCCATGACCAGGTACCACGACACGAACCCCAACTGCGAGCCAAAGAGCGGCTCGGCGACTCGCTGATAGTCGTCCTCGCGCACGAGCAGCACGCGGCGCAGGCTCATGTCCGGATCCTGGAACCAGTAACGCTCCTTCGGGTCCTTGGATACCCAGGCCCCTGCGATGCGCACCGGGACTGTGGTTCCACGGCGCAGATCCCGGACTTCGAACTCTTCCCCAGGATGGATGCCCATCTCGTCGACGACCGTCTTGTGCATCCACACATCCAGCGTCCCCTCCGACGGAGGCACCGCCTCCATCGAATCTCCTTCCAGGACGTCGATGTGTGAACCGACACCAGGCAGTATGGCCAGGTTGGTCTCCCCGAGGAACGTGTTCGGCTCGCCGTAGGGCGTCTCTTTGTCCAGAGTCCGCAAGATCAGGCCGGTAGTCTCGATGTGGCGCTGGTTGCTGAGCACCGGCAAGCCGACCTGGCTGACCAGCGTTCCCTCGATCAGATCCGCCAGCTCTCGCGTTTGCGACAACGGAAGCTCATAGCGGGCGGAGGGTAGCACATAGACGCGCATTGAAAAGAGCGGGCGCTTGGTCTTGGCGCTGATCGCCTCCAGCTCTTCGTTGAGCATGACAAAGCTCACCGATTGGGAGAAAATCGGGATGCTTGTCACGAGTCCGACGGCCAGGATCACGCCTGCGATGGATAACAAGGTGAGCAGGGGGCGGTTCCACAGCCGTCTCAAAGCGATAAAGACCATCTGCAGCTCCTACACTATCTACAATGATAGCCTCCTCCCACTGGAGCAGGCCAATACTCCTCAGAGTCAGCGATCTTACATCACTAGAGTGCCATTGTCAAGCTCGCCAGCTCTGCTTGGACAAATAGCGTGGGATATGATAGAATGGATGGCAACACGTACCTTCCAGGATCTGGCGGCAGCGCCCTGGAGCCGCTATTCGAGCGCAGCCGTCTCCTGTCTCTGGCGGGGCTCTGGCAGGCGGAGCGGCAGCGACCAGGCCGTCAGCACACCGAGGGCTGTGATCGCAAACAGGAGGCGAAAGTTGTTCCCGCTCCATTCGAGGAACAGCCCGCCCAGGGTGGCAAAGAGCGATGTAAAGCCGTTCAGCGTATTGGTCAGCCCGACGTAGGTAGGCCGCTCCGACGGAGGCGCCCACTCTAGGACGTAGGTCATCCAACCCGGCATCATGCTGCTCATTAGGGCGTTGAGAAAGAAAAAGACCAGGCCGTATCCCCACGCCAGCGCGGTAGGTTCGGTGATCAGTGCAGGGATCGCCAGCGCCAGGAGGGGAACCAGAAGTCCTAATGTCAGGCTGACCAGGATCACGCGCTTGCTTCCGTAGCGCTCGTTCAACCACCCAAAGGCCAGGGCTGCTAGGATGCTGCCCAGGACGCCGATCGATGTATAGCGTCCCGCGACGTGGCTGGGCAAGCCGAGCGACTCGAGCGCATAGGGCATATAAAACGGAATGGAAAGCGAGCTCAGCCCGCTGAGTTGACGGGTGAGGATAAGGCGACGAAACACAGGATCCCGCTTGAACACGTTCCACAACTGCGGCAGGTACTCTCGCCAGCTAGGTACCTTGCCTGCGGTGGAAGCGTGTTCCTCGATCAGAAACGAGATGGAGAGCAGCGAGAACGCCAACATCGTGAACCCAAGCACGAACAGCAAGGCATAGTTTCTTGGGAATGCTGGCCCGCGTTCACTCAACAACCATTCCACGACAAAGCCGGCCAGGAACCCGAGCGAACCGGACATCACCTGCCCGATCCCGACCAGGCGCCCACGGCGCCGTGGGGGGATCGCACTGCTCATGAGGTCAAACCAGGCCACGCTACCCAGCCCATCGGCGACCCAGAAACCTACCACCACTACCAGGACAGCGAGCATGGTTAGCCAGGCTGGCGTGGCACCTGTGATCCAGACCAGCGCTGCCAGCACCAGCAGCAGCGAACGGCCGACCGCAGCCGGCCCGAGAATAAAGGGCTTCTTGCGCGGCTTGTCGGCCAGGTAGCGGGCCGCCAGCAGTTGTGGCAGCAGCCAGCTCGCGCTCTGTAGCGAGGAGACGAGGCCGATAAAGGCGGAGGACGTGCCGAGGACAGTAAGAAAGCTCGGCATGACCGTGTTGACGCTGACAAAGGCCATGCCCAGCCCAAAGAAGCCAAAGTCGAGCGCAAAGCACCAAAAGTTACGTCGATAGCTTTTTGGCAGGACAGCTTCTTCCACAGCGGCGCCTCCGCACCCGGGACGTCGCTGGTGAGGAGCTCGACACCGGGCAGTGTGATCGTAGACGGTAATCATAACGCAGGATGCAGAGTAAGTCAAACGCTTCACCGGATCGCCCGGCGGCGCCGGATGGTGCGCCGCCCTTGCTGGCAGACGCCATGTTGGGGCGGCTGGCACACTGGCTGCGGCTGATCGGATACGATACGACCTATGCGCGCGGCTGGTCCGACCACCAGATCGTCGCCCGGGCGCGAGCAGAAGGGCGCCTCGTCTTGACCCGTGACCACGAGTTGGCACGCCGGCGAGGCATCGATTCTCTGTTGCTCGACAGCCAGGACCTTGAGGGCCAACTGGAAGAGGTGCGGCAGGCATTGGGGCCTTCGCCCTTAGGTCTGGAGCCGCGCTGCCCCACGTGTAATGGGGTGCTACGAGAGATCGCGAGGGATGAGGCACGAGAACGGGTGCCGCCGTACGTATACCGCACCTACGAGCGCTTCCGCTATTGTGCCCACTGTGACCAGATCTATTGGCCGGGCAGCCACTGGAAGGACGTGCAAAGCGCGCTCGAGCGACTGCTCTGAGCGAGATGCCTGGGGGGGCAGCAACGATGAAACTAGGGATCGGGACGGGCAATGATCCACACGGGGACCGGTACATCGATCCGCTGGCAGCGCAGTGGAGAGCGCGGGCCGAACACGATCTGCTCTCTGTACGATGGGGGCTCTTGGCCGTCGCAGCTCTGATCTTGTTGCTGCTTCCGGGGCGCATAGCCCGCCCAAACCTCGGGTGGGCTGCCGTCGGCATAGGTTTGGCAGCCAATGGAGCGCTGGCCTACCTGGCGCGGCACCGGCCGTTACCCATGTCTGCCAGCCTGTTCGCCCAGCTCCTCTTTACCACCTTGCTCCTCTCGTACGCAGCCGCACTGCCGGGAGGCATCGCACGCCACCTGCCGCTCCTCAGTGCGACGCTGGTCACAGCGACGATCCGCTTTGGTGGATGGGGTGCCGCCGGGGGCGGCCTGTTGGGCCTGGCCGTCACCACTGGTTTGTACTTGAGCGGCTCGTATGAACAAACCGGGCTTGCCTTGGGCAGTACTGCCGTGGCGTTGGTTGTCGACGGTGCATTGCTGGGGTACCTGATCTACCTGGCGCGCGTGGAGCATCTCAAGCAACAGGCTGATCGTGCGCAGTTGCAGAAGCACATTTCAGAGATCACGATCCTGCACGAGGTCAGCAGTGCCGCACACGACCTCAAATCGGAGGATGCGCTGCAGGATATCGTCGATATCGTCACCGGATTCATGCGCTTCCGGCGCGCGGCGCTCTTTTTGACGGACAGCGTGGGAGACGGATTGCCCCAGGCGTATCAAAGCCATCGTCGCGCCGCGCGTGGCGTGAGCTTGAGGCCCCTGTCGATCGCCCCGGCCCTCTTTGAGGCTGTACTTCAGCATCGCGGCCCGATCGTGATCGACGGTTCGCAGGGCCGGCCCGACATGGCGCGTGCGCCCGCGCTGCAGATCGCGATCCCGCTCCATGGTGACACGGGGCCGCTCGGTGTGCTGCTCGCCGACAGCAACGATCGGCGCCGGACGCTAAGGTCGGACATGGTCATGCTTTCCAGCCTGGCCAAGTCGGCGGTGGTTGCGATCGAGAACGCCAGCCTGCACCGGCGGGTGGCCCGCATGGCGAACCACGACGGTGTCACTGGCCTCTACAATCACCGTTATTTCCAGGAACGGCTGCGTGAGCTGTTGCGCGAAGCAGAGGGCCAGTGGCCCGTTTCACTGCTCATGATCGAGATCGATCGGTTCAAGCATTATAACGATAGCTTTGGGCACCGGCAGGGGGACGCGGCACTATACAGCCTTTCGCGCGCCCTCGAGCAGAGTACAGCACCGTTCGACGGTACCGTGGCCCGCTATGGGGGGGACGAATTCGTCGTCATCCTCCCGCGCGTTGGCTGCCAGGAGGCCTTGTTGGTCGCAGGTGAGATCCGCGACGAAACATACGACCTTGTCTCTGGCTTGCTCGCTGCACAGCAACTGCCAACCCTCTCGCTGAGCATCGGTGTGGCTACCCTTCCCGGCGATGCACACACCGCAGCGGAGCTGATCGACGCCGCCGATCGAGCCATGTACACGGTCAAGCGCAGCGGAGGCAATGGCATACATGTCTGCGCCTGGTCAGAGGTAACCAGATAAGGACACAAGGAGGCGAAACTGGACTCACAAGAACTTGCACGAACCATCGTGGACATGCTGGAAGACCGCAAGGCAGAGGATATTGTCCTCCTCGACGTACGCGAGATCACCATCCTGGCAGACTATTTCGTCATCTGCTCTGGCACCAGCGAGCGGCAGATCCGAGCGCTGTCGAACGACGTGCCACGCCAGCTCAAGTCAGAGGTCGGATCACCGCTCAGTATCGAGGGCGAGGCCGGTGGCGGATGGGTGTTGATCGATTATGGCGACGTCGTCGTCCACGTTTTTGCACCCGAGGTGCGCAGGCTCTACGATCTAGAAGAGTTTTGGCAAGACGCCAAGATAGTCGTACGCATCCAATAAGCAACCCGGCACACCCGCACTGATCTTGCATCACCGTCTGGCTCCTCTCTCGGCTGGGGCCTGCTCTCTATTGGGCCCTGGTTGGTCGTGTTCTATCAGGCCCACTCTATCCCCGCGATGTCGGTGCACGTAGCGCGAGGCGTTGACAGTGCATGGGGTTGATGTTATACTCAGGCCGTTTTTGCGGTCTAGCGTCTGTATGCTGGCATGATCGCCGCCGGCACAGTCCCAGGGAGAGATACGCAGTGAAAAAGCTGCTCCTTTTTACCGTTTTGGTTCTAGCCCTCGTCGCCTGCCGATCCGAGTCGCTCGATCCACCCACCGTCCGTCTCGAATCACCGGCCGACGGGCTGCGCGTCGCACAGGGAGAGCGCCTGCTCGTGCAGTCGGTGGCACAGGGAGACCAGTTAGCCAAGACCGAGCTGTGGGTCGACGGCCACCTCTATGAGGTCGCGCGCCCTGACGACGGCGGGCAAGAGTTTGCTGCGATCCAGATCTGGGAGGCCGCCGCACTCGGCCCGCACATTCTGACCGTCAAGACATTCAACCGGCAGGGCCAAGTGAGCCAGGCCGCACAGGTCGAGGTCGATGTGGTGCACCGGGCAACCTTGCCTACGCCCACGCCACAGTTGGCCCCGACCGCGATCGTGGAACAGGAATGCCCGCCGTCGGCGCGCTTTGTCGAAGATGTCACCGTGCCCGATGACTCGTTGTACAACGCTGGCGTCAAGTTCACCAAGATCTGGCGTCTGCGTAACGATGGCGAATGCACCTGGCCCGCGGGCACGCGCTGGGTCTTTATCGGCGGCGACCTGCTGGGCGCCCAATCTCCGGTCGAGGTCGAGCTGGCTGAACCGGAGCGGATCATCGACGTCAGCGTCGACATGGTTGCCCCTGCTTCACCCGGCACTTACAAGAGCTACTGGCGCCTACAGGGTCCCGACGACGAATACTTTGGCGACCAGGCGTACGTGCGGATCACGGTCCCCTAGCAGCGACGTCTCCGAACGCGCCCTGGCCGCGCTGCACGCCGGCCCGGGCCCCCCGCACTTGCCCCTTTGCATAAGGTTGACCGTCATGAACAGCAATAGTATAATGAAAGTACGTGTCATAGGGATACGGACAAATCATCCCGGCGGCGGAGAGCAAGAGTGAAATGGCGTTAAAGGGAAACTTGCGCGACTTTGGTGCGACGCAGCTTCTGAACCTCGTTCACATCGCACACAAGACCGGAGCGCTGCACCTGCAGAACGACGGCAGATCTTCAGAGCTCTACTTCCAGGACGGCAAACTGATTCATGCGCTGATGACAGGCGATGATGGGCTGCTGACCAGTATGCTGGTCAAGGGAGGCAAGCTCTCCGCTGGACAGGCAAAGGCGCTTGAGGATCGCGCGCGTGATTATGGCGACAAGCGCCTGGCACTGGCCCTGATCCGCAACGGCTATGTGACCAAAGAAGATGTCGTGCAGAGCGCGACCAGGTACATCCTCGACATCGTCTATCGTCTCTTTACGTGGACAGAAGGGCAGTTCCTTTTCGAACCGGACAAGCAGCCAGACGCGACGCGTCTGACCATCCCGATCGAACTCGGCAACGTGATCATGGAGGG
>CAZLMZ010000009.1:0-17504 GCA_964560475.1 uncultured Anaerolineae bacterium | reverse complement strand
ATCAAGAGACTGTAGACGGGAGTCAAGATGCAGACCGTGAAGATGGTGGTCACCGGCCCATTTAGTGCTGGTAAAACACAGTTCATCCGCACTATCAGCGAGATAGACGTGGTTTCTACCGAACGCAGGATCTCGAGCGAGGCAGAGCGCGTCAAGGACGAGACCACAGTGGCGATGGACTTTGGCCGGATCACGGTCGACCAAGATCTGATTCTCTACCTTTTTGGCACCCCCGGGCAAAAGCGCTTTGATTTCATGTGGGAGATCCTGTCCGAGGGCATGCTGGGCTTTGTCGTCATGATCGACAGCGCGCGCCCAGAGACCTTCCGCGAAGCACGCCGCATCCTGGAGGTCTTTCGGGGCTATGCGCCGACGCCGTACGTCGTTGCCGCCAACAAGCAGGACTCGGCCGACGCCTGGACGCCAGGGGACCTGCGCATCGCACTCAAGGTCCCGAACGACGTCAAGGTGTTGCCCTGCGTAGCGATGGACAAAGAATCGGTCAAGAACGTGCTGCTCGAGTTGCTCTATGCCATTCTGGAGGAGATGGACGCCGCAGAAATGCAGGAGGCACAAGCGTAGCCTATCCGTCCCGGCACGCACCCCACCGCCGATCCGCCCACCTGGGCCCGGCGCCGGAGGCCTTGAATTGAGCTCCATCGTCACCACAGAAGGCATCGTCCACTACGAGATGGATGGGCGTGGAGAGCCCGTTGTCTTGTTACACGGATGGATCAACTCGTGGGCCGTGTGGCGCGAGACGATGATCTACCTCGCGGAACGGCAGGCCTACAGGGTCTATGCGCTCGATTTCTGGGGATTTGGCGAGTCGGCCAAGGAAAAGACGCCTCCCTTCAAGATCCGTTCCTACGCTTCCATGGTAGCACAGTTCCTGGAGAGCATGGGCATCCAAAGCGCACCGGTGATTGGCCACTCGATGGGAGGCACCGTGGCCTTGAGCTTTGCGCTCGAACACCCGGAACGGGTCCACAAGGTGGGTATCGTGAGCTCACCACTCTGCGGTGGCTCGCTGAACACATTGCTCAAGATGGGATCCGTGCCTTGGGTAGCGAACGTCCTGTTCCGGATCCCCTCTGTCCTTCGTTTCGTCGTATGGCTCGTGCTGGCCGGTGACTCGACGCGTGTCCAACACATGATCTTCCGTGATGTCTCTCGAGCCAGTGCCGAATCGTTCTTTCGTAGTATAGGCGATCTGTGGCATACGGATCTCTCCCACCGGATAGGCGAGATCCGCATCCCAACGCTGGGCGTCTTTGGCGTGCAGGACAATATCGTTAACCCGAACCAGGCCCAAGTCCTGGCCGCAGGTGTGCCACGGTCACAGGTCAGGATGATGCCGAACTCGCGACACTTTCCGATGCTAGACGAGCCAGAGCCGTTTCGCGAGGCGCTTCTCTCTTTTCTGTCGAACGGCCACAGCTAAGCGCAAAGAGAAGCGCCCTGCTCTCCCGAAGCTTGTTCTGCTTGCTGAGCGTCGTCACGCAGCACAAGTAGGGCCAACCGAGTGCAGAATGGAGCTATGTCGAAAACGAGACGATGAAAAGGGTGGCCATCCGCGACAACCAGAGCGTCTATCCGTTCAACGAGCCGGCGCGGGAGCTGCGCGTGCTGAACAAGCCGCTCAAGCTCCACCAGCGCGACGTGCTAGTCAAACACTGCAGCGCGGTCATCGAGTACGAGGCTTTCGCCCAGATCCCGGCACACGACCGGTCAGAGATGCTGGTCTACCAGGACAACCTGTTTTTCGATCAGCCGTTCATCGATGCCTTCATTAGCGAGGCCAGGAAGCAGCGCCGCGCCTGCCGGGTAGCGTTCGAACAGCACGATCCTGCGATCACCAAGCACGCCCTATCTCTGCAAGAAGGGATCCGCCGCCAGGGCAACGTATACGTGGCCAACCTGTGGTATTTTCCACAGGGCGTCGAACCGGATCCGATGCCGCTCGTCATCGACACGCAGGCTGTGGAGATGGGCAATTACCACGTACCCACCTACATGGCGAACGACAAGGGCGAGATCGTCTACAGCGTTCCACTGCGCGCCTTTCTGTCGATCGAGCACTGGTATCACATCTTTGTCGCTAACACGCCCTTTGGCATCTGGACCATTGGCGCGCGCTTTGAGGCCCGCTTGCCCAGCCCCTGGTTTCGTCTATGCTTGCTATGGCGGGCAATGACCGAGCGTAAGCAGGTCCTGTCGACTTCGCCCCTGGTGGTCGTCGGCCAGAATACGAACATCAATCCGACGGCGCGCATCCAGGGGCCGACGTTCATCGGCGACAATTGCTACATCGGCCCCGGGGTCGTGATCCAGAATAGCGTCATCGGCAACAACGTGAACCTGCAGCAGGGCGCACAGGTGATGCTCAGTGTGGTCAGCGATAACTGCTTTCTTCCCTTTCGCGCCGCGGTCTTTATGTCGACGCTGATGGAGCGCTGCATCGTCGCCCAGAACGCGTGCCTGCAGCTCTGTGTGCTGGGACGGGGAACGTTCGTCGGGTCGGGAACGACGTTCACCGACTTTAACCTGGTCCCAAAGCCGATCTCGACCATGCGCAATGGAAGGCTGGAACCCACCGGCGCCACCGTACTGGGTGGTTGTGCAGGACACAATTGTCGTATCGGGGCGGGCCTGGTCGTTTATCCGGGGCGTGTGATCGAGTCAGATACCGTCCTCGCCCGTTCCAGCGCCCGTGACGTCATTGTGAAGAACGTATCCTACGAACAGAGCGATCATCATGGCTGGCGGGATCGTGCGCTGCACAAGCCTCTCTACCGGCCCAGCCAGGAGACCGCCAGGCCGACCCGGATATGGACGACACAGAAAGAACCGTAACACGCAGTCATTTTCCAATGACTCGGCAAAGGAGATCATCATGAGCAAGGGACGGATACTGGTTGTAGAAGATGATTTCGACATCTCGAACTTGTTGCGGATCTACTTTGACTCGCAAGGCTACGAGGTGATCGTCGCTGCCAAGGGGAAGGAGGCACTGGAGCTGTGTCGACGGGCCCAGCCCAACGTGATCATCCTCGACATCCAGCTTCCGGATATTGACGGCTATGAAGTCTGCCGGCGCCTGCGTGGCAACCTGCGCACCAGCCACATCCCGATCCTCTTCTTGACCCAGCGCGACGAGCGCAGTGACAAGATCGCTGGGCTGGAACTGGGTGCCGACGACTATATCACCAAGCCGTTCGATATCGAGGAACTCAAGCTGCGCGTACAGAACGCGATCAAGCGCGCACAGTGGGAGAACCTGACCAACCCCACGACGGGTCTGCCCAGCGGCAAGCTGATCGAAGAGCAACTGCGCCGGTTGATGCGCCGGCAAGAGTGGGCCATCCTCTACGTCGGCATCAACTATATCGAGGGCTTTGGCGAGGCCTACGGGTTCGTCGCCAGCGACGACGTCTTTCGCTTTGCCTCCATGGTCCTCAACGACGGCATCGAGGAAGAGGGCACGTCGGACGACTTTATCGGGCACGTCGGTGCAGACGATTTCCTGATCATCACAGACAAGGAACACGCTGGCCCGATCAAGGCGTACGTGACAGAGCGTTTCAAGAACGAGGTCGGCACCTTTTACTCCTTCCGCGATCGCGAACGCGGCCACATCCTGATCGGAGGCGACGAGGGGAACGAGAAGCAGATCCCGTTGATGAACCTGGCTGTAGGCGTCGTGACCTCAGACACCACACGCTTCTCCGATATCCGCGAGATCACCGAGATCGCGGCCGCAGAGCGGCGCAAGTACTTGGAAGATTCGCTCGTCTAGGCCGAGGCGCTGCCAGGCGATAGCAGGCAGGCGAAAGTGAAGCTACGGACCGGGTCGCCCAACTCAGATCACCGCTCCCGATCGGCGTGGATCGGCGCGAAAGCGGCAGCGCCAGCCAGCATGCTGCTGGCCAGCGCCGCCCTGATCGTCAGCCTGGCCTATGGCTGGCAGCAAGGCAGATTGCCCCATTTGCTGGCCGTCCCAGGCAGCGTCGTATTGTTGTTACTTGCCTGGGCAGTCCTCATCGCGTCGTGGGCCGGCAGGCAACAGAGCGACGATCCAGGCCAGGCGACCGGCCTTCGGGTGCACGAGCTGGTCACACTCAACGAGATCGGCAAGACTATTCTCGCCAGTCTCGACATCCAGGATACCGTGCAGACCATTGCACTCGAGACCGCACGACTGACCGGCGCCGCGCGCAGCCGGATCCTCTTGCTCGACAGCCAGTCCGGACGCATCTCCCATGCTGCGGAACATGGCTTCCCACCCACGATCGAGACCGCGCTGACCTACAACCAGGCTTGCCAGGGCCTGAATGGATGGGTGATGCAGGAAAAGACGCCCACTATGTCGGCCGATATTTGCAGCGACGAACGCATGGGCGACCTATCTGCCGAGCAGATCGCCGGTCCTGGCGCGCGGTCCATGCTCGTTGCACCGCTGCTCATCAAGGACGAGCCGATAGGGACCCTGAACGCGATCCGTCTGCAAAACGACGCCCCCTTTACCGAGCGCGAACTGGGGTTGCTCAGCATGGTCGCCGGGCAGGCAGCGATCGCCCTCGAGAATGCGCACCTGTTCGAGGAACGCAAGAGGCAGATCACCGAACTGAGTATCCTCAACCAGACCGGCCAGGCCCTTAGCTGTACGCTGCAGCCAGCGGACCTGATGGAGCTGATTTACACCCAGGTCGCCCAGATCCTGGATGCGCGCAACTTTTACATTGCGCTCTATGATCCCGAACATGACAGCGTTCACTTTCCGCTGGCCTACGAGTACGGTGTGCGACAGGTAGGCCCTGACCTTGCGCCGCAAGCGAAAGAGTGGCAGCCCCGGCAGCACGGGCGTGGCCTCACCGAGTATGTCATCCGTACAGGGCGCGCGCTGTGGATGCCCAACCGGGTACCGGAACGCTTGGCAAAGCTGGGCATCGAGATGATCGGCGAGCCCGCACGTTCGTGGCTGGGTGTTCCCATCCTGTGGGGAGATCGAGCGCTTGGCATGATCGCCGTACAAAGCGATGAGCGAGAGGATGTCTACGACAGCGAGCATCTGGACCTGCTGATGACCATCGCCGGCCAGGCCTCAGCCGCGCTGCGTAACGCGCAGCTCTTTGCCGAGGTCAACTCGATGACCGGGAACCTGGAGCGCCTGGTGGAAGAGCGTACCGAGGCGCTGGCCCGAGCCAACGAAGAGCTCACTGTCGAGCGCGACCGCCTCAACGTGCTCTACCAGATCACGCGCCAGTTAGCGACCAGCCTTGATCCGGAGCGGATGCTCGACCGTACCCTGGACCTGATCAGCCACGCGCTGCAGGCCCAGCAGAGCTTTGTCCTTCTTCAGGACAGCGCTCGCCAGCACCTGGTCTACCGTGCTCTCGTGGGTGCGACGTCCCCCGCAGAGGACGGCACGCCCTTCCCGATGCCGAGGGAGGGCGATCGCGTCGACTACCGGCGGGACAGCGGCCTGATCGGGACCCTCATCGCCCGACAGGATTCGGCGCGCATCGGCGACATCACGGGAGACAGGCACTGGCACCTGGTGCCGGAACAAGACCGCTGGCACCGATCGCTGCTTGCTACGCCCTTGCTGACCGGCAATGAGGTGATGGGGGCCATCGTCCTATACCACACGGAGCCAGACCACTTTACGGCGGATCACCAACGTATGTTCGACGCGATCGCCACCCAGGTCGCGATCGCGGCCAGCAATGCCGAGATGTTCCAGTTGCTGCGCGAAGCGGCGGACCGCCTGGGCAAGCTGCTGCGCACCCAGCAGCTTGAAGCGGCCAAGAGCCACGCTATCCTCGAGGGCGTCGCCGATGGTGTCATGGTAACCGACGCACAGGGCGAGATCACGCTCTTTAACGCCGCCGCCGAGCGCATCCTCCAGCTCCAGCGCACTGACGTCATCGGCCGTTCCATCTCCGACATGTCGGGTATCTTTGGCCCCGCCGGCAGTTTGCGGCCTCGCCTGACCGAGCTGTGGAGCCAGGGGCAGGCTAAGGATGGGGAAGAGGTGCTCTACGACGAGCAGCTCGAGATCGATGAGCGCGTGGTCAGCATGCGCGTCGCTCCCGTGATCCGGCAGGGCACGTTCGAGGGCACCGTCGCCGTCTTCCGCGATATTACCAGGGACGTCGAAGTCGATCGCATGAAAAGCGAATTCGTGTCCAGTGTGTCACACGAGCTCCGTACTCCGATGACGTCGATCAAGGGCTACATCGACCTGCTGTACAGCGGCATGGCAGGGCCGGTGAGCGACGAGCAAAAACGCTTCCTGGAGGTAGTACGGGCCAACGCCGATCGACTGACCCTGCTTCTAAACGATCTGCTCGATATCTCACGGATCGAGACGGGCCGTCTCAGGCTGTCGATCGAATCGATCGACGTGCGCGACATCGTCGACCGGGTGGTCGGCAACCACCAGCCAGAGGCCGACAAGCGGCAGCAGTCCCTGATCAACACCGTCACTAGCCCGCTGTCCTTTGTGCGCGCCGACCCCGATCGCACGACGCAGATCTTGACCAACCTGGTTTCGAATGCGATTTACTATACGCCTGCGGGCGGAACCATCACAGTCGGCGCAGAGACCGTCGAGGATTTCGTGAATATATACGTTCAGGACACCGGTGTGGGCATCCGTGAGGAGGACAAGGCCAGGCTGTTCACCCGCTTTTTCCGTGCCGATACGCCCCTCGTCCAAGCACGCAGCGGCACCGGGCTTGGCCTCGCCATCGTCAAGTCGATCGTCGAGCTGCACGGCGGCCAGATCTGGTTCGACAGCACCTATGGCAAAGGAAGCACTTTCAGCTTTAGCTTGCCGCTCGCCGACCAGCAGGTGAGCGAATCCGGGCCTCGCAAGTTCCGGACGATCAGCTATCGCCCGCAGGACAAGCGCATCCTGGTTGTGGGAGACGACCTTGCGGCGACGGATGCCATCTCACAGCGGCTCAGGCACCACGGCGGGTACCGCGTGCGCGTCCAGCGGTCGGGGCGCGAGGCGTTGGAAGAACTGCGCGCCGAGACGCACCAGACGGATCTGATCTTGCTCGACCTCAATCTGTCCGATATGGAGAACACGGCGTTCCTGCGGCGTGTCCTGAGCCACAAGTCTCTCTCAGCGATCCCCGTCATTGCCCTTTCACTGTCGCATCGCGAGCAAGACGCTGCCAGGGCCTACGTCTCCCGGCCGGTTCGCGCCCACCGGCTGGTCGACGCTGTGAATACGGTCTTTGCCGAGCGGATCGAGGATCTCGACCGGAGGGCGGGAACCGTGATGATCGTGGATGCGGACCGCCATTTGGCCGAGCTGTTCACCATGGTGCTGACGCAAAAAGGGTATACTGTGCACATCGAACGGGACTATGGCGAGCTGCTCCAGGCCGCCCGGGCACGCCAACCAGACATGATCATGCTGGATATCCAAGGACCAGGTGAAGAGAGGCTCGATGTGCTCCACAGCCTCAAGGATGCGCCAGAAACCCGTGACATCCCTGTATTGGTGATCACGAGTGCCAGCGCCGATGCAGAGACGCCACAGTCAGATCTCGACATACAGGCACTCGAGTTCGCCGAAGGCCCTACAGAGGCCGATCAGCTCTTTGCCGAGATTCGACAGGCGCTCGATGATCGCGAGGACAGGAGCTTTAGCTGATGTCAGGAGCGCCGTTTTCCCGGACTGGCTTGACCCATTCAGAATGGGCCGTCGACCGGGCAAAGGTTTGAGATGACCGTGTTTGATCTTGCGCAGTGGGTGGAACAGAATCGGCAGCGTCTTCTCCAGGAATGCCTGGTCGCCGTGCGCTACCAGGACATCGAGGCCTTGGCGAACGAGACGGATGATGGGCTGCGGAATGAGATCATCCCCCTCTGTCACAGCATCTTTGACGCGATCGAGGGCGAGCAGATTGGGCCTTCACCTGACCTGGTAGCGTGGGCGCGGCGGGGTCAGTCGCACCGCGGCATGTCGTTGACTGATCTGCTCAAGATCGTCTCCGCGCTGCGGACCGGCTTTGGCGAGGTAGTGGCTCGTTCGATCGAGCCAGCCCGCGCCCACGCGGTCTGGCAGGAGCTGTTTCCCGTCTTTGATCGGGTCGCACAGTCCTTGACCGAGCTGTACACCGAAGCCATCGAGCAGATCCTCTCCGAGCACCTGAAGGAATCGGCCTATCTGACCCGCAGCTTGATGCACGCCACGGAGGAAACGAATCAGGCGCTGGTACGCCTCCGCGCCATCTATGACCTCTTGCAGGCCCTCGGCACAACGCTGACCGATGCGAACGAGGTCTTTGCGCGACTGGCGAGTGAGCTTGGGCGCGCACTTGACGCAGATCACTGTGCGCTGTGGCTCAGTGACCTCGGCCAGCCCGAGGCGGCGGCGCTCTATGTCCGCGATCCATCGGCTACCCTTGCCCTGCCCGAATGTGCCAAAGACGCGGTATTTGGCGAGGTCCTGGCACAAGGCAGATCGCACGTCCTCACCGCTGGCCAAGAGCTTACCTCCTGTGAGGTCGCGCTGCTGGACCGGCTGCACGCAGGCTCCCTCCTGCTCGCTCCCTTTGTCGTGCAAGAGATCCCGATCGGTGTCCTGACGCTCGGCCGGCCGGCCGGCAGCGTGCCGTTCGACAAGACCGAGATCACGCTGGTCGAGTCGGTCGTCAGCCAGGCCGAGATTGCAGTCCAGAATGCCGGGCTGTATGAAGAGATCCGTGTACTGAACCGGAGCCTCGAGGTACGCGTCGCCTCGCGCACGCGTGAACTGGAGCGGGAGAAGGAACGGCTCGAGACCCTCTACGCGGTTGGGCAGGAGCTGAGCACCAGCCTCGACGTCAGGGCCGTCCTCGAAGAGACCCTCCAGCACATTGCACGCGCGGTCGGCGCCGAGCATGGGACGATCCTCGTCTACGATCAGGAAGCAGGGACGCTGTCCGACGGTGCCCAGATGGGCAGTGCGCTGCCGGCAATGGCAGGCGACCATGCCATCTCCCTAGACGCTGCTATGGGCCTCATTCGCCGGGCGATCGAGGAGCGGTCGCACGTTCTGGTGCCGGACACGCGGCAGGAAGCAGAGTGGCTGCCGCTCGACCAGGAAGGCACGGGCCCTCATTCGCTCATCGTCTCTCCCCTGACTGTTGGGCAGGACGTACGCGGCGTGTTGGTCGTCGCTGCGGACGCTGCCCATGCCTTCGATCGGGACCAGCAGCGCCTGGTAGCGGCCTCGGCGCACCAGATCGCACAGGCCATGAACAATGCGCTGCTCTACCGCCGCGAGCAGACAGAGCGCACCAAGACCCAGGCCGTGTTGCAGTCCATCGCCGATGGCGTCATCGTCAACGACACGCAGGACAACGTGATCGCGATCAACTCTGCCGCCGAAGAGATTCTTAACCAGGGCCAGGAAGTGGTGCTGGGACAGAGTGTGTGGCAGTTGTTCGATATCTTTGAGCCAAACGGGCGCGGGGATGCATTGGCGGCCTTGACCCAGATCACCTCGGCGCCGCTCTCCTGGGTTGGGCGCGTAGTCGAGACGACGCTCCAGGTAAGGGAAAAGATCATCAGCGCGCACATGACGCCCGTTGTCGGAGCGAACCAGCAGCCCCTGGGCGCAGTGACGGCGCTGCGCGACATTACGCACGAGGTCGAAGCCGACCGTGCCAAGAGCGAGTTTGTCTCGACCGTCTCGCACGAGCTTCGCACGCCGCTGACCTCGATCAAGGGATACAGCGATCTGCTCTTTGCCGGTGCTGTCGGGCCGATCAACGACCAGCAAAAGCACTTTCTCGACATCATCCGCAACAACGCCGACCGGCTCACGGCGTTGATCAATGACCTGCTCGACATCTCGCGCATCGAGTCCGGGCGGATCAAGCTCGACATCGAGCCGCAGCAGTTGGACGACATTGTCCACGACGTGACCGATTCGCTGCGCGATGCGATCGTCGACAAGGGCCTCGACTTTGAGCTCGATATTAGCCAGGACCTGCCGCAGGTGATGGGCGACCGTACGCGCCTGGTCCAGATCGTGACCAACCTGGTCAACAACGCGTACAAATACACCGATGAGGGATGGATCCGCGTCGCCCTCTCCCAGCTTGATGGGGCGGTTCGCCTCGACGTGGCCGATACAGGGATCGGCATCTCGACCGAGGACCAGAGCAAGATCTTTGAGCGCTTTTACCGCGCCGACACGCCCGTGATGGAAGGCCGGGGCGGCACCGGGTTGGGCCTGGCCATTACCAAGGAACTGGTAGAACTGCACGGCGGGCGAATGTGGGTCACGAGCGAGGTGGGCACGGGCAGCACGTTCACCGTCGTGCTCCCTGCTGCGGCCGAGGAGATGCTCCCCGATGCGCTACAGATGGTGCCAGCGGGCGGGCGCAAGATCCTCGTCGTCGACGACGAACGCGATATCTTGTCGCTGCTGCAGCACCATTTGAACGCGCAGGGATACCAGGTGATCACGGCGACGACCGGCGCGCAGGCGATTGCCAAGGCTATCTCCGAGAAACCCGATTTGATCACCCTCGACCTGCTGCTGCCCGACCGGCATGGCCTCGACGTGCTACGCGAGCTCAAAGAGCGCCCGCAGACCACGCGTATCCCGGTCGTCGTCCTCTCTGTGGCCCAGGACGAGACGGATGGCTATCGGCTGGGCGCCCTGGACTATATCGTCAAGCCGGTCGATGAAAACCAGCTCCTCGAAACCATCTCGCAGATCCTGCACAGCAAGGGCAAGATCTTGATCGCAGAGGATACAGAAGACACCGCTACCATGCTCTTTGAGCTGCTCAGCAGGTATGGGTACCAGACCTTGCTCGCTGCCAATGGCTATGAGGCGCTGGCCGTCGCACGGCGCGAGCAGCCTGGCCTCATCTTGCTCGACCTCAAGATGCCTGGCATGGATGGCTACGAAGCATTGACCCACCTGAAAAAGGATCCCCAGACGCGCAATATCCCGATCCTGGTCATGTCTGCACACGCCGTCGATCCGGTACAGGAGCGGTTACGGGTGCAGGAGATGGGAGCAACCGACTTTTTCGCCAAGCCGCTCTCACTGGATGCACTTTTGCGCGGGATCCAGCGCATTGCCTTCGACGGCAACTAGCGCTTGACAAAGTCCTGTAAGCGCGTTATCGTATCCGTAGGCTCTAGTCGCAGCGATAGGTACGGAATGGGTCCTGGACGACATCATGCGCTCTCATAACCTGGAACACCGGATCCGGGAATTACAGACGCAGGTCAAGGAGCACGGCGAGAGGGTCTTGCTCCCGGATGACCAGGTGCACTTGCTCTACCAGATCATCCAGGAGACGTACAAGTCCTTCGATCTGGATGCGGTATTGAACCGGACGTTGATCCGCATCAGCCAGGCCCTGCAGGCGGACCGGGGCTCGATCCTGCTGCTCGACCCCGACTCGGGATACCTCGAGCATCGCGCCGCAGTGGCGCGGGCTCAGACCTTGCCCAAGGGTGGCAAGCGAACGCATTTCCGGCGCGGCGTTGGCCTGGCAGGCTGGGTGCTCGAGCACAATGAGCCGGCACTCTTGCCCAGCATCGACGATGACCCGCGATGGGAGCCCGATCCTGGCAGCCCGCACGACAGCCAGTCGGCCCTGGCCCTCCCCCTCGCGTCAGAGCGCGAGGTACTCGGTGTCATGCTGCTCTTTCACGACGAGAGAGGGTATTTTCACCAGGAACATCTCGCCTTTGCCGAGGCCGCAGCAAAGCATATCGTGACCGCGATCGAGAACACCGAGATGTTTCGCCTGGTACGGGAACAGGCAGACCGCCTAGGAGCGATGCTCCGCCGGCAAAGACAGATCAACGCGCAGCACGTCGCCATCCTGTCTGCGATCGCCGATGGCGTCGCCGTCAGCGATGAGGACGGCCAGATCGCGGTGGTCAATGACGCAGCACGCCGTATCCTGCGCCTGGGTGCAGTGGAGCTGGACGGTCAGCCGCTGTCCACCTTGTTCGCTGCCCTGCCAGAGGCAGAACAGGAGGTGGTGTCAGAGGCGTTGGCCAGGGTGCGAGCCCATCCGCGGCGCCGAGAGCAGCTCATTCCTCTTTCGGTGACTGTTCACCATGACGATCAGATCATCCAGGCTGCATTCATGCCCATGTTCGACGAGCGGCGGATCTATGCCGGCATTGTGATCGTCTTTCGTGACATCACACGCGACCGCGAGATCGCGCAGGCCAAGAACGACTTTGTCTCGGTCGTAGCCCACGAACTGCGTACGCCGATGACGTCGATCAAGGGGTATACCGACCTGATTCTCCAGGGGGCACTGGGGGAGGTGAACGACGAGCAACGCCACTTCCTCAAGATCGTCAAGGCGAACGTCGACCGCCTATCAGAACTGGTTGGCGACCTGCTGGACACGGCGCGCATCGAGGCCGGGCGCATCCGCCTGGAGATCGAGCCCATCCAGGTCACTTCCATCGTCGGGGAGGTGTGCGACAGCCTGGCAGAGACCATTCGCGAACGAGGCCTGGAGCTCGCGATCGAAGCCGATCCTGACGTACCGACCGTGCAGGCCGACCGGAATCGCCTGATCCAGATCCTGATGAATCTGTTGAGCAACGCCTACCGGTATACGCCTAGCGGCGGGTCGATCACCGTATCCGTACGGCTGACTGACGACGCCGTGCTCGTGGCAGTGACCGATACCGGGATCGGCATCGCGCCAGAAGATCAGGAAAGGATCTTTGAGCGATTCCACAGAGTCGATCACGAGCTCGTGAACCGGCAGACTGGTACCGGCCTCGGCCTGCCCATCGCGCGGTCGCTCGTCGAGCTGCATGGCGGGCGCCTATGGCTAGAGAGTGAATTTGGCGTGGGCAGCACCTTTTGCTTTACGCTACCAATACAACACGTAGACGTTCATCCGGTCTGATCAGAAGGGGAAGAGATGGCCAAGATACTCGTCGCTGAAGATGAAAAAGATATCCGTGAGCTCATTGTCTTTAGCCTGACCTTTGCGGGGTTTGAGGTCCTGATGGCAGTCGACGGAGAAGACGCCGTCCAAAAGACGCTGGAGAACCAGCCTGATCTGATCATGATGGACGTTCGTATGCCACGCATGACGGGATACGAGGCGTGTGCCAAGATCAAGGATATGCCAGAGACCAAGGACATCCCGGTCGTGATGCTGTCTGCCAAGGGCCAGGAAGCCGAGATCCAGACGGGCCTGAATGCCGGCGCCTACGAATACATCCTCAAGCCCTTTGCCCCTGACGAGCTGATCCAGCGCGTCAGAGACATCCTTGGCAGCATGCCACAGGCGGAGTGACCCGTCTGTGTCTGATACGGACTGAGGTTACGTATGAGTGCGCTCGTTCTCGAAAGTGGCGTCGTACACTATGAATACTTTGGCCGTGGTCGTCCCCTGATCTTTATCCACGGTTGGCTCGGCTCGTGGCGCTATTGGGTCCCGGCGATGGATGCCCTGTCCGACGAGTTCCGCGTCTATGCCTTCGACCTGTGGGGCTTTGGCGATTCAGACAAGGCCAAGCACGAGTACAGTGTCCGCAGCTACGTCGAGCTGCTCAGGGCCTTTATTCAGAAGCTCGGTGTGTTCGGCCCCATCCCCTTGGTCGGTCACGCCCTCGGTGCGGCGGTGGCGATCGCGTTTGCGATCGAGCACCCGGAAGAGGTCGATCGAGTCATGGCGGTGAGCCTCCCCTTCTCAGGCGAGACGATCAATCGGCGCTTTCTCGCCGGTGGCAACTCGATCTTTGACCGGGTCCTGGGGCGCTCGCCCACCGGAGGCTACGAGACGATCGAACAGGAAACGAGCCGCGCTGCGCCCAATGCCATTCACGACAGCGTCGAGTCGGTAGCTAACCTCGATCTCAAGTCGATGCTGCCTGCGCTGCGGCACCCGTTGCTCGTCCTCTATGGGGAAAACGACAGCGTCGTCATCCCCTCACCCGCGAGCGAGTTCCAGGCCCTGAGCGCCAACGTCCGCGTCCTCTCCATGCCCGAAGCACGGCACTTTCCGATGCTCGACCGGAGCAGCCAGTTCAACCGCTTGCTGCTGGATTTTTTGGACGCCGATAGTGACCTGCGCCAACTGGCACTCAAGGACGAGTGGCAGCGGCGCGTGCGCTGATGATGCGCCCGCTGATGATGCGCATCAAGGCGACCACACGTCATCCTCCACACTGTACAACGTCGCCGGTCGGGGGAGATTCCCTCCCCCGAGTGCAAAGTAGGGTAGTTCCAGCGTCGTAACCGAGCGCAGCCGGTAGCGCTCCCCCAGGTTTCGCAGCACCGGTGCCATCTCTTCCCCATCGTCCAGCACGTAGAACGGCCTGCCCTCCGCCAGCAGGGCATCGACCCACACGTAAAGCTCGTCCTTGCTCCATGGCGCCGGGTGCACCGCACCGCGCCTGGCATGCAGCTCGATCGCCCCGCCGTTGAGCATGCTCCCGATCACCGCGTCCTCGGGCGTCAATGACTGCAACCGCTCCAGCGCAGCCCGTTGTCCGGCGCTGACCTGTCCAAAGGTGACCACGTCATCGCGCCACGGCATCGCCAAAGTATACCAGGAGCGCACCCCGAGCAGCACAACGCTGCACAGCACGCACAGCGCGGCGAGCAGCGTTTGCCGCCGCCGTGCCCACCGCCAGGTCGCCAGGATGCCGGCCGCCGCACACAGGTAGGCGACTGGAAGGATAGCGATCAGGTCACGTGGGCGCAGCGCTTCGTAGGCCAGGTGAAAGGCGAACACGGAGATGGCACCGCTACCCAGGATGACGAGCGGTGCGTGCTGCCTGTGCCACAGGCGCCAGACTCCCACCCCCAGGAAAGGCACGAGGTAGCCGAGCTCCTCGCGCCGCAGCACCCCCTGTTCGAGTACGCCGGCCAGCGACGAGCCCACGTTGCGCGCCGAGATCAGGAACCATTCGGAGGACTCGGTATGGAGCCAGCCGCCAAACACGACGCGGTGGTAGATCAGGTCCGGTAGGGCAACGAGCAAAGCAGCCCCCAGGAAAGGAAAGAGCAGCGCAGCCCGCTGCCGCCATGCCACTCTCCGCTCGCCCACCGGCACGAACCACGCGGCCGCCACGGCTGCGGCGCCCAGTGGAAGCTGTGGGTGGCGGATCAAATAGGCCATGCCAAAGCTGATGCCGGCCCACAGCCCATACCATGCCGGGCGCGCCCGGCGTGCGCTGAGCGCACGCAGCAAGAGCCACAGCGTCAGCATAGTGAAAAGCTGCGCAGCGGCATCGGCCATCGGCACCAGCATGCGCTCCGCGCCCTCAGGCGAGGTCGCGACCAGCAGGCACGTCCCCGTCGCGACCGCCCACCGTTCCGCGCGCACCTCGCCGCGCAGCGCCTCGTTTGCCACCAGCCAGGTCACGACCAGCGACAGCGCCTGCAGCAGCGGCGCGGCAAAATAGAGGGCCGTCAGCCCCCCGAGCACGTAGAACGGCACCATCAGCAGGGGCCAGCCGATCGGCCACATCGTTGGTGAACGCACGTCAGAGGTAGGAGGGTGATAGCCCACGTGCACCGCCGGCCAGGTCGGCAAGCCCAGTGAGCGTGCGATCCCAGCCAGGGGAAAGGCGTGCAGCGGGGAGCCCGTCTCGGCGAGGTCGATCGCCATCTGCGTATAGCTGTACGGGTCGCTCGCCGTCACCCCGTGCGTGCGGTGCACGAGGACGGTGCCAGTGAACCACGCCACCAGGAGCAGGCCCACCGTGGCCGGCAGCACGCGGTCGCGTACCACTGCACGCCACCGGCTTGCCAGCAGCCGTAGTTGGATCCACAGCCCATAGCCGGCGCCAGCTATGGCCAGCGCCGGCACGTTGAACCACGGCGACCATGGATCGGGAAAGGTCGTGCCCTGGTATTCGCTGATCTCGATCCCCAGGCGGCGCTGGAGCAGCAGCGATACGACTGCGCCCAGATAAGCCGGCAGTAGCGGTGCCAACGTCTCCAGGCGGGGCCGGCGCGGCCGCACGGCCAGGGGGAGCAGCGAAAGCACAAGCAACGAGGGGATCGCCCACCAGGCCGCATGACCGCCGAGGATCCAGAGGCAGCCCAATCCGCCCAGGTGGACGCTCACCAGCACAGCCTGTACCCAGGCGGGCAGCGGCGGGTCATCCGGAGACAGCCCTCCCGTGAGCGCCTTGACCTGGCGCGCGACGAGGTGGGGCCAGCGGCGCGGCGCCAGGTCCGCCCCCCCCAGCGCCAGCAGTCCCAGTACCGTCGCCGACAGGGGCCACACGCGCGCCGTCCAGACGTCGAGGATCAAATAGCGCGCGTACTGGGGCACGAACGAGATGCGCGGCGCCACGATGCGCAACAGCAGCGTCCCTAGGCCAAAGGCGAACGCCCACGCAGCCACGCGACGGAGAGCACGTCCCCGGGGAACGCCAGGCGTCTGCACTGGAACGCCAGGCTCCAGCCTGGCCCTACGCCCTCTCCACCATGCGCCGACCGTGCCGGCGGCGAGGGCCATCCCCCAGACCAGGTAGAACCACTTCCAGGGCCCAAGTGGTCCGGGATCGATGGCATACAGATAGGCCGGATCGAGCAAGCGCCGCAGCAGGCTCATCACACGCCCTGGGGACACCAGGCTCCCCGCTGAGCGCAACGTGCGTCCCGGGACAGCCAGGCTCTGGCCTGGCACGCTAGTCTCCTCATCCAGCTCATGGCACGCCCCGTGACCGCCCTACTGCCAGGCTGGAGCCTGGCGGTCCGAGCTCCCCACCGGGCACGAAGGGCCACAGATAGAACTGCCGCGCCCGCCAGCGCGCAACGATCGGGCGGGCGATGCGCCAGGCTAGCAGGCAGTAGAGGGCCAGCACCGGCAGAGCCTTGGACGCGTGATAAGCCAGATCCTGCCACAACGGCCGGATCGGCGTCCAGCGCATCGCGTCGAGCACGGCAACCTGCCCCTGCGGATCGATCAGGTAAAAAGGCGTGGGCAAGGCCAGGAGCGCATAGATCGCCCACCACCAGGGCGATCGCTCGCGCATCGCCAAGACCACCAGTACCGGCAGGATCATGACATAGTGATGCTCCCACACGTGGTGGTAGATCAGGAAATAGGCGCTCATCCACAGCGAGAGGTGATAGACCACGTCGGGCCGCCGGTCGAGGACCGTAAATGCCAGGGGAGGGGCCAAGAACAGGATCACGACGGCAGTCTGGGCGGCTGTGTACCAGAAGGTCGGGATCTCGGCCCCCAGCACGTCCCCCGCCGACCACATGGCGTCAAAGACGAGTTGCCGGAATCCCAGATTGCCCAACTGAAACCAGGGCGAGCCGCTCTCCAGGTTCCGCAGGAAGGCAGGCGCTGACCCGGGCACGAGGGCAAAATAGGGGAGCGCGGTGAAGGCTATCAGCCCGGCCAGGACCCCCAGCGCACGCCAGCGTCCCAGGCGGGCCATGAGCGGCGCAAACAGGGCTGTGTTCTGCTTCCACAGCACGCTCGCCACCCACGGAAGGTCATACCTGGCTCCCC
>CAZLMZ010000008.1:33973-36850 GCA_964560475.1 uncultured Anaerolineae bacterium | reverse complement strand
GCATCGGGCTGTGATGCCCGGCAAGGTAGATACAAGTGAGATGGAAATAGAATCGATCGTCCAAGAAGCAAGCAAATACCTACCCGAGCTAGACCTGGATCTACTGCGTCGGGCGTACGCGTTCGCTGAAGAGACGTACGACGGGCAGACGCGCGAGTCAGGCGAAGAGATCGTGCACCATTCGTTGAGCGTGGCGCACAACCTGGTGCAGTTGGGGCTGGACGCACCGACCATCGTCGCGGGGCTGCTGCACGACGCGATCGAGGATTCGACGGCGACGGTCGACGATCTGCGCGCGCAGTTCGGGGACGAGGTTGCGCGCCTGGTGAACGGCATGACCAGGCTCTCGGACCTGGACGAGGCGATGGGACAGCCATCGGACGGGCGCTCGGATACCAGTTCAGAGAACTTGCGCAAGATGCTGCTGGCCATGGTCGACGATCCGCGCGTGATCCTGGTTCGCCTGGCAGACCGCCTGCACGACATGCGTACGCTAAAGGCCCTGGACGATCCCCAGCGCAAGCAGCGCATCGCGCGCGAGACGCTCGACATCTTTGCGCCACTGGCGGGCCGGCTGGGCATGTACCAGCTCAAGTGGGAGCTGGAAGACCTGGGCTTTCGCTACGTCAACCCGTCGGCCTACATGGACATTGCCCGGCACTTGAACGAGCGCCGGGCCGACCGCGAGCAGCAGGTCAAGTCCTTTATCCGGCGCATCGAGGAGGCGCTGACCGAGGAGGGGATCACGGACTTTTCCGTGGCCGGACGCCCCAAGCACATCTATTCCATCTATCGCAAGATGGAGCGCAAGGGCGTGCCGTTCGAGCAGATCTATGACGTGCGCGCGGTGCGGATCATCTTGCAGACCGTGCCCGAATGCTATCACGCCCTGGGCATCGTCCATAACCTGTGGCGGCCTGTCCCGGGCGGATTCGACGACTATATCGCTTCGCCCAAGGACAACTCGTACCAGTCGCTGCACACCGACGTCGTCGCCGACGACGGCAAGACGCTCGAGATCCAGATCCGCACGCAAGGGATGCACGAGCTGGCCGAATTCGGCATCGCCGCACACTGGAAATACAAGGAGCGGCGCCAGCAGGCGGACGAGGTATTCGAGCAAAAGATCAAGTGGCTGCAGTCGGCCCTGTCCACGCCGCGCGACGAGGACGCACAGGCCTTCATCGACGTGATGAAGAACGACGTGTTCCGCGACCAGGTGTACGTCTTTACGCCCAAGGGCGAGGCGATCGAGCTGCCGGTGGGCGCGACGCCGATCGACTTTGCCTATGCGATCCATACCGAGGTCGGGCATCGCTGCCGCGGGGCCAAGGTGAACGGCAAGCTGGTCAGCCTGAACCACCAGCTCGAAAACGGCGATCAGATCGAGATCCTGACCACCAAGCGCGGCGGGCCGAGCCGTGACTGGCTGAACCCCGACCTGGGCTACCTGCGGACGGCACGGGCACGGCAAAAGGTGCGGCAGTGGTTCCGCCGCCAGGCACGCGAACAGAACATCGAGCGAGGGCGCGAGCTGGTGGAGAAGGAGCTGCGGCGCCTGAGCCTGGAGCACCTCAAGCTGGAGGACGTGGCGCGCCTGTTCCGCAAAGACGAGAACTATGACGAGTTCTTTAGCAAGGTCGGTGCCGGCGACATCCAGCCCTCGACCATAGCCGCCAAGCTGGCGGATACGGTGGTCGAAGAGGAAGACCTGGCTCTGCCGCCCGCCTATGCGCCCGAGGGGCCCACGATCGACACCAGCATCCGGGTCATGAACGTCGGCAATTTGCTGACCAACCTGGCGCGCTGCTGTAACCCGGTGCCGGGCGACCCGATCGTCGGCTATGTGACGCGCGGGCGCGGGGTGACGATCCATCGTCGTGACTGCCCAAACATCTTGCGCACAGAAGAACACGAGCGGCTGATCGAGGTCGATTGGGGCACCGTGAAAAAGACCTACCCGGTCCGGGTGCGCATCCGGGCTTACGACCGCACCCGCCTGCTGCGCGACATCGGCGAGGTGCTGGGCAACGAGGAAGTGGGCATGCGGCGGGCCGATATCACGACGCACAAGGAAAAGAACCTGGCCACGTTTACCGTGGTCATGGAGGTAGAAGACATGTCGCAGCTGAGCCGCGTCCTGTCGCGGATCGAGATGCTGCCCAACGTGCTAGAGGCGAGAAGGGTAACCGGGTAAGGTATGGAACGGGTCCTGGTGATTGAGGATGACCCGACGCTGTTGGAGACGCTGGAGTACAATCTGCGCCGGCAGGAGTACGAGGTCCACACGGCTGTGGACGGCGTGGCCGGGCTGGAAACAGCGCGCCAGTTGGCGCCGGACCTGATCGTGCTCGACATCATGCTGCCCGGCCTGGATGGGCTCGAGGTCTGCCGCATCGTCCGCCAAGAGATGAACGTGCCGATCCTCATGCTCACCGCACGCACGGAAGAGATCGACAAGGTAGTGGGCCTCGAAGTGGGTGCCGACGACTATATGACCAAGCCGTTCAGCATGCGCGAGCTGCTGGCGCGGGTCAAGGCCCAGTTGCGGCGCGTACGGCTGGATCGCGAAGAGGTGGCGACGGAGGAACCAGAGGCGCAAGACCACGAGACGCTGACCGCCGGCGACCTGCACATTGATCTGACGCGGCGCGAAGTGACGTGTGACGGCGAGGCGGTCCACCTCAAGCCCAAGGAATACGACCTGCTGGCCTTCCTGGTCCGCAACCGGGGGATGGCGCTGTCGCGCGACCTGATCCTGGAGCGGGTGTGGGGCTGGGATTACGACGGCGGCACGCGCACGGTGGACGTGCACGTGCGCTGGCTCCGGGAAAAGATCGAATCCGATCCCGCCGAGCCAACGCGGATCATTACCGT
>CAZLMZ010000008.1:32109-33873 GCA_964560475.1 uncultured Anaerolineae bacterium | reverse complement strand
TCGTGTTCTACCTCTCGGGTGCTGTGCGGGGCGTCTATGTGGATCGCCTGGAGGCGCAGCTCGGCGGCGAGGCCAAGCTGATCGGCGATGCCCTCACTCCGGCGGTGCCCTGGCCTCCCACGGAAAACCTCGATCCGGCAGCAACCCATTACGCACGTCTGCTCGGGACGCGGGTCACGATGATCGGCGTCGACGGCACGGTGCTGGGCGAGTCGCACGAGAGCCGGCTGCAGATGGAGAATCACCTCGGCCGGCCCGAAGTGCAGCAGGCGCTGCGCGAGGGCACAGGGAGCAGCGTCCGCTACAGCGAGACGGTGGGCTATGATATGCTCTATGCCGCCGCGCGCCTCGGATCGCAGGACGAACCGATGGGCATCGTGCGCGTCGCCCTGCCGCTGAGCCAGGTGGACGCGCAGATCGCGGGCTTACGGCGGACGCTGTTGATCGGCGCGCTCGTCACCACGCTGCTCGCGACGGGGCTGGCGGTCGCCATCGCCGAGCGGACGGCGCGTCCCCTGCGGCGCCTGACGGCGGTCGCCGAGCGGCTGGCAGCGGGGGACCTGAACGCGCGCCTGCTTCCTGTCGGGCGCGACGAGGTGGCACAGCTCATGCGTGCTTTTAACAACATGGCCGACCAACTGCGCGGCCAGGTGGATACGCTGGCGCGCGAGCAGAGCCGCCTGTCGGCGGTGCTCGAGAACGCGGCGAGCGGGATCATTATCACCGATGCTGAAGGACGGGTGGACCTGATCAACCCGGCTGCGGCACGGCTGCTCGATACGACGCCAGAGCGGGCCATGGGGGCCTCGTTCGTGCAGGCCGTGCGCTACCACCAGTTGATCGAGCTGTGGCAGCGCTGCCGCGAGGAGCAGCAGGAGCAGAGCGGCGTGGTGGAGCGGAGCCTGCAGGGGCTCTTTTTGCAGGCGATCGTCAAGCCGTTTCGCGAGGCGGGGGTGCAGGGCTATTTGACCATCCTGCAGGATCTGACGCGCATCCGCCGGCTGGAGACGGTGCGGCGCGATTTCATCAGCAACATCTCGCACGAGCTGCGGACGCCCCTGGCCGGGCTCAAGGCGCTGGTCGACACGCTGCGCGATGGTGCGCTGGATGACCCGCCGGCAGCGCGGCGTTTCCTCGACCGCATGGAGGGCGAGGTGGACGCGCTGACGCAGATGGTCGAGGAGCTGCTCGAGCTGTCGCGCATCGAATCGGACAAGATCCCGCTGCGGCTGCAGCCCACCCCGTTGGCAGAGATCGTCGTCCCGCCGGTAGAGCGGCTGCGTCCGCAGGCCGAGCGGGCAGGGCTGGACCTGGTCGTCGATCTGCCAGAGCTGCCGCCGCTGATGGCCGATGCCGAGCGTGCGCAGCGCGTCGTGACCAACCTGGTACACAACGCGATCAAGTTCACGCCTGCGGGCGGGCAGATCCGGGTCAGCGCACGCGAGTTGAGCGGGCCGCTGCCTGCCGCCGGTGGCACGGGCGCGCCTGAGGCGCTGGGGAGCGGCAGGTGGGTCGTCGTGGCAGTACACGACAATGGGACCGGCATCGATCCGGACGACCTGCCCCGCATTTTCGAACGCTTTTACAAAGCCGACCGGGCGCGCAGCGGCGGAGGCACGGGCCTGGGACTCGCGATCGCCAAGCACATCGTGCAGGGGCACGGGGGACGGATCTGGGCCGAGAGCCCCTCGGGGGGGCCGTATTGGGAAAACGGGGCAGAACGGCAGGGCGCGCGGGATCCGCGGCGGCGGGGGAGCACGTTCT
>CAZLMZ010000008.1:28650-32009 GCA_964560475.1 uncultured Anaerolineae bacterium | reverse complement strand
GCGGCGATCGTTGGTATAATGCGTATCTGTGACTAGAATTAGGCATACCCTGAACCAGCACCAATCATCCACTCTGGCTCGCATTCCCTGGCGAATGGCGTTCGGCGTCCTGATCGTTCTGGCCTGCCTGGCAGCGGGCTGCAGATCATCGTCTGGATCGGGCGAGGGCGGCTCTGGGGCCGTGCAGGTGATCGAGGACAAGGGCTCCGACACACTGGTCAACCTGGCACTGGCCTGGGCCGAAGCCTACACCCAGATCCGGCCCGAGGTGCGCATCTCGGTGACCGGCGGTGGCTCCGGGACGGGCATCGCGGCGATGATCAACGGCACGGTCGACATTGCCAACGCCTCGCGGGCCATGAAGCCAGAAGAGATCGCCGAGGCTGAGGCCAACGGCATCACGCCGGTCGAGTTTGTCGTCGCGCGCGACGCGATCGCGGTGGTGGTCAACCCCGAGAACCCGGTGAGCGAGCTGACGCTGCAGCAGATCTCGGACCTGTACACGGGCAAGATCACCAACTGGCGCCAGTTGGGCGGCGACGACCGCCCGGTCGTTCTCCTCTCGCGCGAGTCCAACTCGGGCACCTATGTCTATTTCCTGGAGAACGTGGTTCGGATGGGTGAGAAGGAGAGCAACCTGCTCTTTTCGCCCAACACGCTGCTCATGTCCTCGTCCGAAGGGATCAGCGCCGAGATCCGCCAGAACCCCAACACGATCGGGTACGACGGGCTGGGATACGTGACGCCCGACCAGAAGGTGATCGCGGTGGCACAGAGCGCGGATGGGCCCTACACGCTGCCCTCGGTGGCGACGGTCAATGACGGGTCCTATCCCATCTCCCGCCCCCTGTACATGTACACGGCCGGCCAGCCGGCCGGCGAGGTCGAGGCCTACCTGGATTGGGTGCTGACCGAGGGGCAGGCGTTGGTATTGAAGCTGGGCTTTGTGCCCCTGGAATAGGAGAAGCGCGCTGTCCTCCACGACTGCTTCCAGAAAAGAGCGGCAGCGATGGGCCGAGTTTTTGATCGAGGCCCTGATCCGCGTGATCGGCGTGTCGAGCATTGGCCTGGTGCTGCTGATCTTTGCCTTTCTCTTGCGCGAGGGCGTGCCTGCTTTTCTCACGACGCCGCTGCGCGGCCTGTTTGGGACGCGCTGGTATCCCACGTTCGGCTTTTTTGGGACGCTGCCACTGATCCTGGGCTCGATCCTCGTGACGCTGACCGCCGTCGCGATCGCGCTGCCGCTGGGGGTGGCGACGGCGGTGTTCGTGCGTGAGGTGGCACCCAACTGGGCGCGCGAGGTACTCAAGCCGATGATCGAGGTGCTGGCCGGCATCCCGTCTGTGGTGCTGGGCTTTTTCGGGATCACGATCCTGGCGCCGTTGGTGCGCGAGGGGCTGGGCACGCCAACCGGCCTGACGGCGTTCACCGGGTCGCTGCTCCTGGCGTACATGGCTCTGCCGACGATGATCAGTGTGGCCGAGGATGCGCTCGATGCAGTGCCCAGGAGCTACCGTGACGCCGGGCTGGCGATGGGGGCCACGCAGTGGCAGACGATCTGGCGCGTGGTCGTGCCTGCCGCCCGCTCGGGCATCGTCACCGCGGTCATGCTGGGTATCGGGCGCGCGATCGGCGAGACGATGGCGGTGATGATGGTCACCGGCAACGCAGCACGGATGCCGATCACGCTCAACTCGCTCTTTATGCCGGTCCGCACGATGACGGCGACCATCGCCGCTGAGATGGGGGAGGTGGCACACGGCAGTGCGCACTATCACGTCCTGTTTGCCGTAGGCATCTTGCTCTTTGTGTTCACCTTTCTGATCAACCTGGCAGCGGCCTCGACGATCTTTCAGAAGCGGCGGCGCGGAGGGCTGCGCTGATGAACCGGCAGGTGGTACAGCGCCTGGGCTTTGCCTTGCTGGGCGCAGTGGCCCTGGTCGTCGTGATCCCGATCGTGCTGGTGATCGGGATCATTGTCGTGCGCGGTGCAGGTGCGATCTCGTGGGGGTTTCTCACCGAGATGCCCCGCGACGGCATGACGGCCGGCGGCATCTTGCCGGCGATCGTGGGCACGCTCGTGCTGACCTTTGGCACGGCGATCGTGGCGATCCCGATGGGCGTGGGCGGGGCGATCTATTTGTCCGAGTATGCGCGTGACACGTGGCTGACGCGCGCCGTCCGCCTGGCGATCATCAACCTGGCAGGGGTGCCGTCGGTCGTATACGGGCTGTTCGGGCTGGGACTGTTTGTCCTTTTCCTGCAGTTTGGCACGTCGATCCTGGCCGGGTCGCTGACGCTGTCGATCATGACGCTGCCGGTGATCATCAGCGCGGCCGAGGAAGCGCTGCGCGCCGTGCCGACCGAGTTCCGCACGGTGAGCGCCAGTCTAGGCGGAACCAAGTGGCAGGGGATCCGCCGGGTCGTGCTGCCGCAGGCGTTTCCGGGGATCATCACCGGCGTACTCCTGGGCTTGCTGCGTGCGGCGGGCGAGACGGCGCCGATCCTGTTCACGGTAGCGGCGTTTTACCTGCCCTACCTGCCGCACTCGCCCTTTGACCAGACCATGGCGCTGCCCTATCACCTGTTCGTGATCAGCACGCAGGTGCCGGGCATGCCGGACGAGATCAAGTATGGGACGGCGCTGGTGCTGCTGGTACTGGTGCTGTCGATGAACCTGGTGGCCACGCTGATCCGCGGCTATTTCCGGCGGCGGCGCGAATGGTGAACGAGCGTGCTGGCCGTGCGCCGCCCTGGAGTCGATAGGGACGGATGGAAGACGACAAGATCCACATCGAGGGTTTGAGCTACTCGTACGGCGACGTGCGTGCGCTGCACGAGATCAGCCTCGACATTCCCGCAGAGGCGATCACGGTCCTGTTTGGGCCGGCCGGAGGCGGCAAGACGACGCTGCTGCGCCTGATCAACCGCCTGAACGACCTGGTCGACGGGACGCATATGGAGGGGCGCATCCACCTGGACGGGGAGGATATCTACCGGCCCGGTGTCGACGTGACCGACCTGCGGCGCAGGGTGGGCATGGTCTTTGCGCTGCCGCTGCCGCTGCCGGGCACGGTGCGCTCGAACGTGCTCTATGGGCCGGCGTTGGCCGGGATTCGCGACCAGGCGCGGCTGCAGGAGACGCTGGAGCGCAGCCTGGCCCAGGCCGCGCTGTGGGATGAGGTCAAGGACCGGCTGGATGACCCGGCGAGCGCGCTCTCCGGTGGGCAGCAGCAGCGGCTGTGCATCGCACGCAGCCTGGCGCTCGAGCCAGAGGTGCTGCTGCTCGACGAGCCAACCTCGGGGCTGGATCCGATCTCGACGGGCAAGGTAGAAGAGTCCTTGTTCGAGCTCAAGAA
>CAZLMZ010000008.1:23531-28550 GCA_964560475.1 uncultured Anaerolineae bacterium | reverse complement strand
ATCGGCCCCTCGGGCTGCGGCAAGTCGACCTTTTTGCGCTGCCTGAACCGCATGAACGACACGATCCGGGGCACGCGCATCGAGGGCCGGGTGCTGCTCGACGGGCAAGATATCTATGCCCTGGGGATGGACGTGGTCAACCTGCGGCGGCGGGTGGGGATGGTCTTTCAGCGGCCGAACCCCTTCCCGCAGTCGATCTATAACAACGTGGCCTTTGGGCCACGTGTCCTGGGGCTGCACTGGAACGGGAACCTGGACGAGGTCGTCGAGCGCAGCCTGCGCGAGGCCGCGCTGTGGGACGAGGTCAAGGACAACCTGCGGCAGGACGCGCAGAGCCTGTCGCTGGGCCAGCAGCAGCGGCTGTGCATCGCCCGCACGGTGGCGGTGCGGCCCGAGGTGATCCTGATGGACGAGCCGTGCTCGGCACTCGACCCGATCGATACGCTGGAGATCGAAGAACTGATGCGCGCCTTGAGCGCAGAGTATACGATCGTGATCGTGACCCACAACATGCAGCAGGCGGCGCGCGTGTCGAGCCGGACGGCGCTCTTTTGGCTGGGCGACCTGGTCGAGTATGGCGTGACGGAGAACATCTTTGCCCGGCCCAAGCAGCAGTTGACGGAGGACTATATTACCGGGCGCGCCGGGTAGTCTCCTGCGCTCGGCACGACTGAGCCCTCCGGGTGGCGAATTCGCCACCCGGAGGGCTTTTGTGTTGAACGTTAACCAATCGTTAACAATCCGTTGACGTGGCCTTAAACGACGCGCGGTAAGATGTACGCTGACTACTAGATCACATCAAGATCACGGAGGAAAAGAATGCGTCGGTTATGGATGTCCATCTTGATTCTGGTGGCCCTGGTCGCGGTCGGTTGCACGCAGACCGCTGCGCCCACGGCGACGACGGAAGCCAGCCAGCCTACGGCAACTCCGCAGGCCTCGGCGCCCACAGCAGTGCCGGTTGACGGCGGCAGCGTCTCTGGGCAGATCCAGTTGGCCGGGTCGACGACGGTGCAGCCGCTGGCGGAGGTGTTGGCGGAAGCGTTCATGGCCAAGAACCCCGGCGTGACGATCGATGTGCAGGGCGGCGGCTCGAGCGTGGGCGTGACCTCGGCGGGTGAGGGCACGGTCGACATTGGCGACGCCTCACGTGCGATCAAGGATTCCGAGTTTGCAGAGTTCCCCAACCTGCAGGTCTATACCATCGCCTACGATGGCATCGCCATCGTGACGAACCCGGACGTCGAGCTGCCCAGCCTGACGATCGCGCAGGTGCAGAGCATCTTTGCCGGCGAGATCACCAACTTTTCCGAGGTAGGTGGTCCGGATGCGCTGATCACGGTGGTGTCGCGTGAGGAAGGGTCTGGCACGCGGGCGGCGTTCGAAGAGCTGGTGATGGCGGAAGGCGATACGGAAAAGGCGATCACCGAGAAGGCGCTGCTGCAGCAGTCGAACGGGCAGGTGCGGACGACGGTAGCGACCACGCCGAACTCGATCGGCTACCTGTCCTTCGGCTTCCTCGACCAGAGCATCGGCACGGTAGCGATCGACGGTGTGGACCCGACGGTAGCGAACGTGAAGAACGGCAGCTATCCGATCTTCCGCCCGCTGAACATGCTGACCAATGGCGAGCCGAACGAGCTGTCCAAGGCATTCCTGGAGTTTATCCTGGGCGCGGAGGGGCAGGCGATCGTCGGCGAGGACTATATCACAGTTCAGTAGACTGGCGGTCCTGACTCTTGGTGAGGAGGCACGGCGCGAGCGTGTGCCCCCTCTTCTGGCGTTGGTACAAGGATTGTGTGATGAGTGAAACGAGCGAGCAGTACAAGGATATACCCGCGCTGGCTGGCGACCGGCGCCCTTGGGTAGTGACCGCAATCGCAGCTCTGTTCGGGTTGGCTGCGATCGCGGCGGTCGTGGGAGGGCTTCTCCTGGACGTACGTCCAGCGGTCCTGCCGGTGGGAGGCACGATTGGGCCCTTGGAGACCGCCCTGGCGGGCCTCGTCATTGCAGGCTTGTGCCTGCTGGTGGCCTGGGGCCTGTGGCGGCGGCGCAACTGGGCGCGCACCGGCGTGCTGCTGCTGCTGGGTCTGGGAACGCTGTACTATTGGCTGACGATCCTGTTCAGCGTCTCGGCCCAGATCTTTGGCGGCGAGCAGGTCAGCCCCTGGGGCGAGATCGGCGCCGCGGTCGGCATGGGCTTGCTCAGGGCAATCGCCGTTGGACTGGTCCCAGGCGCGATCATCTATGCCCTGGTTCGCTACGAGCCTGCCTTCGAGGACAACCCGGGACAGCGGACCTTCATCGACCACGCTGTACGCTACTTGCTCCTGGCGACGGCATTGAGCGCCATCCTGATCGTCTTCTTGATCATTGCCTTCACTGTCTCTGAATCGTGGGAGGCGATCCGAGAGGTCGGGGTGGACACGATGCTGCTCGGGACCGTGTGGCGCCCAGGCTCGATCATTGGTACGGAAGATGCCCAGTTTGGCCTGGTGCCGATGATCGTCGGCTCGATCTTGAGCACCTTTGGCGCGGTCGTGCTTGGCGTCCCCCTTTCGGTCAGTGCAGCGATCTTGCTCGCCGAGGTGGCGCCGCCGCTGGTCCGCGAGACGGTACGGCCGGCGATCGAGTTGCTGGCAGGCATCCCCTCCGTGGTCTATGGCCTGTTCGGGATGGTGGTCTTGGCGCCGTTGATCCGCAAGATCCAGGTCCCCTACAACTCGGGGTTTGGGTTACTGAACGCCTCGATCGTGCTGGCAGTGATGATCATCCCGACCATCACCAACATTGCCGAGGATGCCATCCGGGCGGTGCCTCGTTCCTACAAGGAAGGCTCGCTGGCGTTGGGGACTACCCACTGGCAGACGATCCGCGACGTCATCCTCCCGGCGGGGCGCTCGGGCATCGTGGCGGCGATCATCCTGGGCATTGGGCGCGCGCTGGGAGAGACGATGGCGCTGATCATGGTGATCGGCAACTCGATCGCGATCCCCAAGCCGCTGACCGACAACCCGCTGACGCTGTTCCTGAGCTCGGCGCGCACGCTCACCGGCAACATTGCGGTCGAGATCAACTATGCGGCGGGTGCACATCGCAGCGCGCTCTTTTTCACGGGTGTGCTGCTCTTTATCATGATCATGTTGGTGAACACGTTGGCACGCGGCTTTATGAGAAGAAGGACACCGGCATGAACGTACAAACATCCTCTCAAGTCTCGGAGACGCGAATGGAACGGGCCAAGTCGCGCATTTCGTCGAGCAACCTCCTCCGCCGCAAGGTGGGGCAAGGCATTGCTTTTGGGCTCTTCTGGTTGGCCGCCGCCGTCGCCGTGGCGGCGCTCTTGTTCATCATCGGCTATGTCGTCGTCCAGGGCTCTCAGGTGATCAACCTGGCATTTCTGACCACGCGGCCTGCGGGCGGCGTGTCCGGCGAGGGCGGCATGTCGACCACGATCGTGACCACGATCTACCTGGTGGTGCTGGTCATTGCCATCGCCACGCCCCTCGGCGTGCTGGCGGCGGTCTACATGGTCGAGTATGCCAGCGAAGCCGAGCGCGAGAGTGCCCTGGCCCGGTGGCTGATCCGCATCGCGCGCAGCGGGGTCGAGATCCTGGCCGGCGTGCCTTCGATCATCTTTGGCCTGTTTGGGTTCGCGCTCTTTGTGTCGTTTATGAAACTCAAGTTCTCGCTGCTCTCGGCAGGGCTGAGCGGCGCATGCCTGGTGCTGCCGGTGATCATCCGCACTTCTGAGGAGGCATTGAAGGCGGTGCCGCGCTCCTACCGGGAGGGCAGCCTGGCGCTGGGCGCGACCAAGTGGCAGACGGTCGTCCAGGTCGTCCTGCCGACGGCGGCGCCGGGCATTGTCACCGGGATCGTGCTCAGCGTGGGGCGCGTGATTGCCGAGACGGCGATCTTTTGGGTGACCCTGGGCGGCAGCTACCGCTTGCCGACGGGGCTGCTCTCGTCCGGGCGGACGATGGCCCTGCACGTATACATGCTGGCCTCCGAGACGCGCGCGTTCGACAAGGCCATGGGCACGGCGGCGATCCTGATCGTGACGATCATTGTGATCAACCTGCTGATCAATATTACGTCACGGCAGCTGGCACAGCGAGTGATGGGGAAGCAATAAGATGGAAACGAAACTCAAGGTAAAAGACTTTTCTGTGTACTATGGCGGGTTCGAGGCCATGCACGAGATCGATATCGAGATCCCGGCGCACCAGATCACGGCGATCATTGGCCCCTCTGGCTGCGGCAAGAGCACCTTTTTGCGGGCCTTTAACCGCATGAACGACTTGATCCCGACCTCACACGTAGATGGCGAGATCTACATGGACGACGAGGACCTCTATGACATTGACGTCGTCGAGCTGCGCAAGCGCGTGGGCATGGTCTTTCAGCGCCCGAACCCTTTTCCGAAATCGATCTTTGACAACGTGGCCTATGGCCCCCGCGCACACGGCCTGCGCGCCCGCGCCCAACTGGAAGAGATCGTGGAGCGCAGCCTGCGCCGTGCCGTGCTGTGGGACGAGGTCAACGACGACCTGGAAAAGTCGGGCCTGGCGCTCTCGGGTGGGCAGCAGCAGCGGCTGTGCATCGCGCGCGCGCTGGCGATCGAGCCGGACGTGATCCTGATGGACGAGCCGGCTTCGGCACTCGACCCGATCGCCACGCTGCGCATCGAGGAGCTGATCCAGAGCCTGAAAGAGAGCTATACGATCGTGATCGTCACGCACAACATGCAGCAGGCGGCGCGTGCGTCGGACTATACGGCGTTCTTTAACATGATGGAGTCGCGCGCCGGGTACCTGGTCGAGTACGGGCCGACCAAGCAGCTCTTTACCAACCCGCAGCAGAAGGCAACCGAAGATTACGTGACGGGGCGGTTCGGATGAGCAAGCAACGGGTGCTGTTCTTGTGTACGGGCAACTCGGCGCGCAGCCAGATGGCAGAGGGGCTGGTGAACCATTTCCTGGGCGATACGTGGGAGGCCTATTCGGCCGGCACCAAGCC
>CAZLMZ010000008.1:20097-23431 GCA_964560475.1 uncultured Anaerolineae bacterium | reverse complement strand
ATGTGCACCCGCTGGCGAACGAGGCCATGGCGGAACTGGGGATCGACATCTCGGCTCAGCGGAGCAAAGCGGCGGACGAATTCCGCGAGATGGACCTGGATCGGGTGATCACGGTCTGCGATCAGGCTGCCAAGAGCTGCCCGGCGTGGCTGGGCAAAGGGCACGTCAAGCACATGGGCTACCCGGATCCTGCCGCAGCCCAGGGGAGCCGGTCGGAACGGCTCGATGGCTTTCGCCAGGTGCGCGATGGGCTCCGCGAGCAAGTGTTGGCGTATTTGCAGCAAGATGACGATCTAGGGACGGAGGTATTCTACCTTGCCACGGGAGGCCTTTGAGCGAGAGATCCGGCAACTGCAGGACGAGTTGCTGGTGCTGGGCAGCATGGTCGAGCGTGCCCTGCCGGAGGCGGTGCGTGCGCTCAAGTACCGCGATCATAAGCGTTCACGGCGCCTGATCGACGACGACCAGATCACCAACGAGAAGCGCTACGCGATCGAGGCCGAGACGTTGGCCTTGATCGCGACCCAGCAGCCGATGGCCGGCGACCTGCGTACGCTGGCCGCGGTCTTGGAGATTGCGACCGAGCTGGAGCGGATCGGCGATTATGCCAAGGGGATTGCGCGCATCGACCTCATGATCGGCGAGCAGCCGCTGCTCAAACCGCTGGTCGATCTGCCGCGCATGGCCGAATGCGCCCGCTCGATGCTGCACCGGGCGTTGGATGCGTTCGTGCGACGCGACGTGGTGCTGGCGCAGTCGATCCCGGCCGAGGACGACGAGGTCGATCGGCTGTACGAGCAGGTGTACCGGGAATTGATCAGCTACGTGCTCGACGACCGGAGCGCGATCCAGCAGTCGAGCTATTTGCTGTGGGCAGCCCACAACCTCGAGCGCGCCGCGGATCGGGTGACGAATATCTGCGAGCGGGTCGTGTTCACCTGCACCGGTCGCCTGATCGAGATGGATCAGGAATAGAACCTGAAGACCTGCAGCGCAACAGGGCGGCCCCTGGTAACGCGGGCCGCCCTGCTGGCGCGATCGGTGGTGCTGCGACGGACTCAGCTACTCTCTCCAAAGTTGCCGGCAGCGATGACAATGTCCAGTATGTCGACCATGCCGTCGGCGTTGAGGTCAGCCTGGGGATCGGCCCTGCCGAGATTGGCGCCAATGTAGACGATGTCGAGGATATCGATCGTGCGGTCGCCATTGGCGTCGCCACCCAAGAGCGTGACCGGATCGAAGGTCAGCACCGGGTCGGGCGGCACGGGTACTGCCCACTGTACGGGCAAGTAACCAGCATATACAGCACTGATTGTGCTGGGTACGGTGACCGCAATGCTGAACGCGCCGTCGGCAGCCGTGGTCGCTGTGGATCCTCCGGGCTGGGCCACGATCTGCACGCCGCTGTGCACGCTGCGTCCCTGCAGGCGCACCGTGCCGCGCACTGTCGGCGAAAGCATCTCGACAGAGAAACGATAGCCTGTGCCGGACCCGGTCACACCCCCCGAATTGTGGACGCGTGCGTAATAGGAACCGCTGGCCGGTGCGCGCCATTCCACGCGCGAGGCACGGCCCTCCGATCCGCTATCATCGTCCGTCAGCAGCAGCGAAATGCTGTCCCGATCGTAGAGCGAGAGCACCGTATCACTATTGGCCTCGAGCGCGCTCGTCTCGATCGCATACGCCTGTCCCTGCACCGCCATAAACCTGTACCAGTCCACCACGTCGCCGGGAGCGCAAAAGTTGTGCGCCCGGGGCGCAGCATCCGCCTGTACAACCGTCGCTGCTGCCGGATCGTCGTCGGGTTCGTACGCGTCGGGCGTGCAGGTCGGCGTGTCGCTGTCGACGCGCAGGACATAGCCGGTATCGGAGCCGGTGCGGCCAAAGTACTCGATCACCTCTACATAGTAGATGCCATCTGCGGGACTGGTCCAATTGATCTGCGAGGCCCACCCCGCACCGCCGTCGTCGTCCTGCCCGAGCAGCGTCTTGCCGTCGCTTCCATAGAGCTTGATCAACGTGTCGGCGTAGGTTTGTAGCTCAGTGGTCGAGATCTGATAGTTCCGCCCGCTTGTGGCGCTAAAAGAGATCCAATCGGCGGTGTCATTCTCGGGGCAAAAGCTGTGCGACTGCGGACCGCCGTTTACCTGCGTGGTGGTCGCCGTCGCATAGTCGTCATCGGGTTCGTAGGAATCGGGTTCGCACCCTGCAGTGAGCTGCAGGTAGGAGATGAGAAAGTCGTCCCAACGGGTGTTGGCAGTGAAAGAGAGATAGTCGCTGTCGCCATCGTAGGCACTATCCCACGCCGTCGGGCGAGCAGGAAAGTAGACCGTGATGCCGTTCGCGCCGGGCCAATAGTTGCCGTGCTGCTCGGCAAGGAGGACGGCGTCGGCCGCGGTCATCACTGCCTGTGCCGCCTGCCGGACAGCCGGCACCTGCGCTGCCTGGAAGATACGCTGCGCCAGGTCATAGAGGTCGACGTAATGCATCTGGAACTGCTGGGTCTCTTGCCGCACGGCACCGATGGTGCTGAGCAGGGCATCCTGATTGGCGATCAATGCTCCGGCAAACTGGTCGATCGCATCCACCAGCGCCCCGTAGCCCGCTCCGAGGTCGACCGCCGAATGTGTCTCTCCCTTGTAGGCCTCATAGTAGCGCGCGACGATGCTCTCTCCCAGCTCGGTGGCGTCCCACAGTGGATGGGCACGCAGGTCGGCGAGAATGGTGTCAAAGGGATAGCCGGTGCCGGGCTCTGTTTCCTCCGAGGCGGTGCGGACGCGCACGTACGGGCTGATCTGGACGTCGATCTCGATCATCGCCATGAGACAGGCGTCAAACGCGAGCAGGTCGATCGGGTTCCCCCCACCGTGCGTGACCTGAGCCAGGACGTCGCCCAGTTCGGCCATGTCGAGCGACTCGCGCCCGTTCGTGTCGTCCCATGCAATGGCCTTGCGCGGTTCCTTGAGCAAGCTGGCGCGTCGCCATCCGTCGCCGTGGTTCCAGATGATGGCTGCCGTGTGGCGGGAAGGGTAGGCTGCCATCCCCCACGCCATAAAGTCGCTCAACGTCTGTGGAGAGCCCATGTTGACCTCGCCCAGATCGCTGAGCGCGTTTCCGGGCTCGGGGGTCATGCCCTGCTGGACGAGAAAACGCTTGGCTCCCGTCCAATCTCCGTATCGATTGTCATAGCCAGGGATACGATCGAACTGGACGACGATGTTGACCTCAGGGCTGGAGCCTACCGAGGCCATCTCGATGAAATCGTCGACCGCTTCGCGCTCCAGGTTGTTGTCGGCATCGAGGTAGACGAGGACCGTCCACTCGGCGATCGACT
>CAZLMZ010000008.1:9698-19997 GCA_964560475.1 uncultured Anaerolineae bacterium | reverse complement strand
TCCAGGTTGTTGTCGGCATCGAGGTAGACGAGGACCGTCCACTCGGCGATCGACTGTTGGACTGCCGGGTCCCGGGCTGCCGCCTTGACAGGCAGAAACACCAGGAGCACTACCAGGCCTGTGATCAGGCACCGGAGGATGCGCATATACTCTCCGCAACGCCACAGCAAGCACCCGCTCGGGGGCTCTTGTCGCTCATGGTTGGTGCCCTCCATTGTAGCATAGAAAGGCCCCCATGCTCGGTTAAGGTTTGGTTACGGTTCTGTTACGATGAACGATGTACACAGCGGCCTAGCACGGACACGGGGCGCTGCACGATGTACAGCGCCCCGGTTCGTTGAGGGTGGTGTGCCGGTACATCACCCTTCAGGGAGGGGAGAGGCGTCAGGGAGTACAGCTATAGATCGTTGGCCCCGTCTCCCCAAAGTTGATCCCGATAAGCACGATGTCAAAGATATCCACGTAACCGCTGTCGTTCACATCCGCTGCAGCGTTGGTGGTGTTGAAATTGGCACCACCGATGACCAGGTCGCTAATGTCGATGATCTTGTCCCCGTTGAGGTCGCCTCCGAGGAGCGTCACGTCGGGCATCGTGAGCATTGCATCGCCCTCGATCAGGCAGGCATCCAGCTTGGCAGACAGGTACAGCGCGTGCGACATGACCAGGTCATAGGTGCCTGCAAACATGGCATCGAACGCATAGGTACCATTCGCATTGGTGAGTACGCTCTCGGACGTGCCATCGACCAGCGAGACGTCGACGCCGCTGTTGTCGGTTCGCCCTTCCAGCAACGCCTTCCCAGTCACACCGGCTACGCATCCATAGGGCACGATGCTGCCGTTCAGCGCGGTGTGCGCGATCGGATCCATGCTGCCATCGTACAAGAGCGACTCTTGCCAGGTCAGCGCGCTCGTCCCGCAGCTTTTCGTGTCAAAGACGATATTCGCTAGGTGCAGGTCGCCATCTTCGACGATGCAGGTGGTGGTGGCCTCAAAGTGGGCAAGGCCGCCGCCGATGCTGGTATCGAGAACGGTGCATTGGCTTGGATAGTCTGTGAAGGCCGCACCAGCCTCGACGCTGACGCCCTGGAGGATGGCTGCGTTATAGGCCAGGGTAAAGTCGACTGCGTGAAAGTTCTCGATATCGTTCACCCATACCTCGACCACCGTGGGCCCTACCGAGTTGGCGTCCTGTAGCATGAGCACCGTCCCTGTAGGCGTGGGCGTCGGGGATGGTGTCCCGCCCGACGATACTGTGATCTGTGCGGTTTGCTGGGTGGTCGAGATCACTGCGCTGTCCACGGCGGCCAGCACGATGTCGGTATAGTTGATCGAGCTCGTGCCAGCGGACTTGGCGCGGAAGGTGAGGGTGAACAGCGTTCCACTGCCGCTGACAGCAGAGGTGGGGGCCAACTGAGACAAGGCACAGGCAAAGGTGCCGAGCGCATTGTCTGCCTCGTTGAGGAACACAAAGTCTGGCTGCAACCAGGATCCCAACGCTGCCTGAATGCCGTCTTCTGCCGGGTCAGCATCGACGACCTCGATCACGGCGGGATCAAAGGCGAGCTCGACCTGGTAGCCGTACAGATCCGTCACGTCCTGGACGTAGAAAGTGACCGTCGTCGTCTGGCCGACAGCGATCGTCTGCGTCGCGGGGGTAAGCTGTACTACCGTGCCTGCGGCCAGCACAGGTACGAATGACAGTCCAGCGACGAGGGCGACGACGGAGAGCAACATGGCATATTTCCTGAATTCTCTCACGTTTCTCGCTCTTTTCTCCCCCCGATATACAAGATGAGGCCTTTATGCCCGAGGAGGGGCGACCGCAGAGGGTCGCCCCTACCCATTGAGCTGAAAGATCCCTACGGGCAGGGCTCGCAGATCGGCCCCTTCTCCCCAAAGTTGTTGGCGATGATCACCACGTCGATGATGTTTACGATATTGTCGCGGTTGACGTCTCCGTCGACCCAGCCGTCGGCATTGGTATCGACTCCCGTAGTACCAAACCGGGAGGCAGCCAGCACCAGGTCCGAGATGTCGATCCTGTTGTCACCCATCATCGCAGGCGCGAGGGGGGCAACGTCGCCGCCTACCAACCTCACCGAATGCGCCGCAAGGTTAGCAGAGTAGGGACAACCGGTCAGGCGCGTCTCCAGTGCTGGGATGCGCCCGTTGGGCAGCGGCGGGGAGATCGATCCCGTCAGCGGGTTGATGCGCAGTTGGCCGTTCGCGGGCATGATCGGGAACGGTGCGAGAAGCGGCGAAGAAAGCGGGTTGGGATAGTAACCATTCGCATCCGTCGTGTTCAGCCCAATGACGTTTCCGATCCCATCGGTCATCTGCACCGGGATCTGGCTGTGGTCTGTAACGGGCTTGGGCCACAGGGCCTGGCCCCGGACGCCAGAAGCCGGGATCACCTGATAGGTATAGCTGAGCGTGGGCGTGACCGGATGAACCAGCCCCGACTGTTCGGCGATGTTCGCCGTGAGGCTGAACGTACCACTCGCGCCGACCGCCGAGACGCTTTCGAAGGTGACCGTGGCCAGGGGCAGGCTCTCGACCAGCGAGAGTGCGCTGCCAAAGCGAGTATTGATATACGTGAGCACGCCGGAGCTCACCTGCACCTGCGGTGCTCCGGACGAGTCCGCGTGGTCCCACGCTTCGGGCGCAGAAGTGACGCTCACTACCTTGATGATGCTGTTGTCAAAGCCCAGCGTAAAGTCGGCCCCGAAAAAGCTATAGACTTCTTCAACTTCGACGGTAATGCTCTGCCTGTCGCCCAGTCCATTGAAGATGATGGTCGGTGGATCCATGATCAGGTCAGACGGGGCCGGCCACTTTTGGGCAGCTACACCGGTCGGTGCCAAGCTCAAGGTCAGCCCCACGATGAGGGCCAGTGTGATCGCGCGCATTCTGAGTTTCATTCTAATCTCCTTTGTGGTAGCGTGCCAAGGTTGGAATTTCAAGAATGAGTACCAACGGTGTATATGCAAGGCCTCTCCTTTCTGCCCCCTGGGCAGGGGCCTGGTATTTTCTATCTGGCCCACTCGGCTGGCCGAGTGGGCCAGTTCATCTATTGTCCAAAGTTCCTGGCAACGAGCACGATGTCGACGATGTCCACTACCCCGTCGCCGTTGACGTCGGCCGCCGCAGGCGAGGGAGACGTCGAGCCAAACTGCGAGCCCAGGGCAACCAGGTCGAGGATATCGATCACACCATCACCGTTGATATCGCCAGCCAGCAGCGTCTCTTGCGGGACGGTCACCGTCGTTCCGGCGACGGCCGCTGCAGAGACCGACTTGCTCAAGTACGAAGGGTGCGAGAAGGTGAGCGTGTGCGTCCCCGGCGACACGACGACGCTATAGCTGCCATCAGAGGCGGTCGTCGTGCTCGGTCCGCCCGCGACCTGGACCTGGACGCCGCTATAGTTCGTCCGTCCTTCGAGGAGAACCTTGCCCGTCAGCGTCCCTTCGCTGCTGCTGGAGGTTACCGTGACCTGGCCGTCACTGTGCGTGGCCGGGATCGCGGTAGCGGCAGAGTTGATCAGTTGGAGGCTCGATAAGGCGAGCGGTGTCGTCCCGGCCGCCTTGGCCTGGAAGCGGATGGTGGCCACGATGCCGCTCCCGCTCAGGGCAGGCGTCGAGCCGAGCAGGGTGATGGCAAAGTCGATCTGCCCGGTGGCATTGTCCACCGTATTCTGGACCACGTGTGCCTGGTTCGGATCGCTGGGGAAAAAGCTTCCTTTGCTGATCTGTACGCCCGACACGGATCCATCGGCGTCGACGACCTCGAGGAGCGCGGGGTTGAAGCGAATCGTTGTCGACAGCGCATAGAGATCGGCGACGTTGTCGACGCGCAGGTTCACGTCAAAGGTCTGGCCGACGCCGACCTGCGACGACGATGGATCAAAGCGGACGGCATAGCCGCACACGTTCACCGTAACGTCGTCGACGTACATCCAGGTGCGCCCGTAATAGCCATCGTTGATGGTGTTAAAGTACAGGACGATGCGCATACCCTTGTACGGCGAGAGGTCGTAGGTCACCTGGCGCCACTGCCCGTCGTTCTGCAGGGTGCGCAAGACCACGCCACCGGGGAGAAGGTGGTAGCTGCTATCGAGGATCAGCATCTCCTGCCAATCCATCTCTGCTCCCTTGGAGGTGACCGGCTCGCCGCGGATGACCGCAGCAGGATCATATCCTGTCCAGTCGTACGACTTCCAGTTGCTCCGTGCAGGCTCTTCGCTGTAGGGCTTGTACCAGAAGCTTAGGGTCGGGTTCGATGCGCCGGCCGGGATGTCGATCGCCTGGTACGCGGAAGAGTGGCTGTAGACGTCGATCGTCGGCGGGACGATGCCCGTGCGCATCGAGCGTGCGCCAGTGTGTGCCGCAGCCGTCGAATAGCCGGCTGTGCGCGGCGTGGCGGGCGTGGTCCAGTCCGCGGTCCACTCGAAGCTGGGGTTGCGCACCAGCTCGGCGCACGGCGCGGCCCCAAAGCACGCCTGAACCTGGACCTCGTCCACGAACATCCAGGTGCGCAGACCGTTGCCGTTGTTAACCGCGTCAAAGTAGACGACGATGTCCTGCCCGGCAAAGGCGGTGAGGTCGTAGGTGTATTGGGTCCATACCCCATCGTTGCTGCGCGCACGCATCAGTGTTGCCATCCAGTTGTAGCACGGGTACTGGAGGATGAACACTTCTTGCCAGTCATACTGGAGGCGGGCGCTCTTGGACGAATAGTCGTAGGTGCCCTCGATCACGTCGGCCGGATCGTACTGGTCCAGTGTCGGATCGACGGCCGCCTTGGGGGTTTCCTGCGTAAAGCGCTTGGCCCAGAAGGAGAGTGTCACGCTGGTGGCATTGGCCGGCACGTGGATCTTTTGGTAGGCCGAGGAAAAGCTGTACACGTCCTGTTCGCCTGGCAGGATGCCGAGGAGTGTGGAGCGCGAGCCGCTGTACTTGTCGATGGTCGTGTAGCGACCCGAGCGCGGCGTAGCCGGCATCTGCCAGTATGCGTTCTCCTCAAAGCCGCCATTGCGGATCAGCTCGATGCAGTCCTTGCCACCGCCTGGTGTGCCCTGCGCGATCGTGAGCGAGCTGTTGGCCGTGCTGTGCGCGATCGCCGCGCCATTTGCGTCTGCCAACAGGGAGGAAACAAAGGTCAGCGACGCTGTTCCCTCTGTCTTGGCTGCAAATCGGATCGTGGCCAACGTGCCGCTGCCATTCAGTGGCGACTCGGGTGCGAGCATCGTGATCGCATAGTCGATCGTGCCCGCCGTATTGTTCGCCTCGTTCACGGCAACGTAGCTGGGATCGCTCTTGGGGAAAAAGCTGCCCGGCAGGATCTGTACGCCCGCCTCTGCGGCATCGTCGTCCAGCACGTCCAGGCGCGTCTGATCGAAGGCAATGTGCACTTCGGCGCCATAGAGATTGCTGACATTCTCGATCCGGATGTCGACGTTCACCATGTCGCCTACCTTGGGCGTGGTGGTCGAAGGCACAAAGCGGATCGTTGGACCTTGTGCCCACACGTTTGCGGGCAAGAGTAGAGCCAAAAGGCCGATGATCGAGATGATGCTGATGAACGAGTGCCTCTTCATGGGTACCTCCTCTAGTAGTTTGGGCCTCTCTCGATCTGCGCGCGTGCCGCGCTCAAGCGAGTTCGAGACAATATGGTGCTAGTTAGACACGTCCCATTCAACGGGTCCCTTGCGGCCAAAGTTGGCGGCGATCAGGGACAGGTCGAAAATATCCACGATGCCATTGCCGTTGACGTCCGCATCGGAGGTGGTCTCGTCAAAGTGCCAGGCCACGTAGGATAGGTCGCGGACGTCGATCTCGTTATCGCCGTTCACGTCCCCGCCGATCAGCGTGATCTCGCCGAGACTGACGGTGGCGTCGACCATCATCTTGACCGGTCGATTGCTTTCCGCACTCAGGTAGCCAGGCATACTTACGACGATAGTGTAGAAACCCTCTCCATGTGAAGTGGCAATGGCAAAACGACCGCTCTCGTCGGTGACGGCCGTATCGGAGCGAGACTTGGAGAGAGCGCCCGAGACCGAGGCGCCGGCATAGTTCTGGCGTCCCTGGAGCAGGACGCGCCCCTGCAACGTGCCCGGCGCGCGGGCAAAGACGACGCCGTCGTTGGCGGCATCGAGCGTCAACGTATCTCCAGCGGCGGTGACAAAGGTCGAGTTCTCATCGATCGCGATCACCGATTTGCCTTCCTGCCGCGCGGTCCAGGTAATGGTGGCGATCTTTTCCCAGGCGTTGGTGCTCCGCAGCGACGCTCCCTTGCTGCTGCTCAGGACGAGGACGATCACACCCTTTTCATTGTCCACCGAGGCGACGTCAATCGGCGAGCGGGTCGTGATCTGGGGGCCATCTTTTCCTTCGACACGAATGATATCTGGATCGAAGGTCAAGCGCAGCTCGAATGCCCGGATCCCGCTCTCGATGTCCACGAACGAGACAAAAACCTCGCTGCTGCCCTGGCCGCCCACAGGGACGATGGTCTCGCCCACCAGGGCAGTGACGTAAGACGTCGCAGGCGATGGCGTGGTGGCGGGCACGGTGGGCGTTGGCGTGACCGGCTTGGGAGTGACAGTGGTCTGTGCGGCGACCGCTGCCCCGAGCGATGCCCCCGAGCGCACTTCACCTGCCATGGCTGGCCCGGCTCCATCAGGCATTGCCGTGGGTTCGGCAGCAGTCGGCGCGACATCCGTCGGCGTGACCGTGGTTGGGGCGACCACGATCGGCGTCATCGCCGTAGGCTCTGATGTCGACGTCGCGTTGGGAGCCATCGTCTCGTCCTCGGAGACCGGCGTTGCTACGGTAGGCGTTGGTGCATCTGGATCGTCAGCCAGGGCAATGCCGATCGGCGTCGCCAAAAGCAGTGTCACCAGGATAACGATTGCAGTTGCGCGTTCCAGCATGTCGTCTGCTCGTAGAAGGTCAGCAAAAAGAGAGAGGGCGTCCACCGAGTTCGGTGCCCCCTCTCGCAATATATGTGCTTGATTGTGGATCGTTTGCTGTCCGCGTTCGATCTTATGATACCACAAGTCTTGCTTGACATAGGTTACTAAATCATTACAGAACTGTTACTGGGTGGCTATGACGCGGAGCGTAGCTTGGAGACAAGAAAAGACGGGGCCTGGCAACCCGTGGTCGTATAGCCGCAGGTCGCCAGGCCCCGTCGCCGCTGTGGCGCGCAGGGTCAGTGCTGGTGATGATGGTGGTGATGCGCCCCTTCACCGACGGGGCGGAGGTTGCCAAAGGCGCCGATCAAGACCTCGCTGAGGGCGGGATGGATGGTCTGTGCACGGGCCAACGGCAGATAATCCTCGTCGCCGGCATTCATCAAGTAGACGAGGGGTTGGACGAGGATCGCTGCGTGCGGGCCAATGACGTGCCCTCCCAGGATCCGGCCAGTGCCCTGCTCGACCACGACCTTGGCGAAACCGTCCTCTTCGCCCATGGCGTACCCCTTGGCCGTACTGATGTAGGGGTTGATGCCAACCATGATGTCATGCTCGGCCTGTGCCTGTGCCTCGGTCAGGCCGACCGACCCGATCTGCGGGTGGGTAAAGACGGCGTGGGGAACGGCGTGCTCGTCGGCAGGGTGCTTGTGCCCGCCAAAGGCATTGCTCCACACCAGGGAGGCGTGATAGTTGGCCGTGTGGCGGAACATTTGCCTACCCAGCGCATCCCCAAGTGCCCAGATCCCTTCCTTGCTCGTCTGCAGGTAGGGGTCGACCTGTATCCAGCCGTGCTCGTCGGTCTCGACGCCCGTGCGTTCCGGTTTGAGCAGGTCGGCGTTCGAACGACGCCCCGCCGCAATCAGGAGCTCGTGCCCGGCGAAGGCTTGTTCCTGCCCATCGCTGCCGCGGGCGATGATGGTCTTGAGCCCGTCCCTGATCTCTGCACGCACGGCCTCATGGCCGGTGTGGACCTCGGCGTAGCGTGCCATGCGCTGTGCCAGCATGGCCGATATCTCGGGTTCCTCCTCCGGAACCAGGCGTGGGTTGCGGCCCACGATGGTGACTGCCGTGCCAACAGCGGAGAAAAAGTGCGCGAATTCGGCAGCGATATAGCCGCCGCCGACGATGAGCAGGCTCTCTGGTGGTGCTTCGAGGTCGAATACGGTGGCGCTGGTCAGGTAGCCGACCTTCTCCAGTCCCTCGACCGGCGGCACGTGAGGACGTGCCCCGGAGGCGATCACGATCGTGTCTGCCGCGATTTTGTCTCCCTCCACCTCCAGCGTATAGTCGTCGACAAAGGGGGCCTCCAGGTTATAGAACGTGATCGCGTCCGTTTGCGCGACGCCCTCTTCCATCTCGTGCCGGTCGCCGAGGACCAGGTCCCACGTTCGCTTCATGATGGTTTGATAGTCCACGCGCTCGATGCGTGCGTGCACGCCCAGTGCCTGTGCTTCCTCGATGCTCCGCACCACATCCGCAGGATAGATCATGATCTTGGATGGGATGCAGCCCCGGTTGAGACAGGTGCCCCCGATCGGCCCGCGATCGATGACGGCGACGTTCATGCCGCTCGATGCAGCATTGGCAGCAACGTTCATGCCGGCGCCTGTGCCGATGACGATCAGGTCAAAGTGTTTCATGTCAGTCGTCCTCCTCGTATCGTTCCAGTTCCTGTCGATCTGCCCGACGACGGTCTCGGCGTCGAGCGATGCTAGATTTTGACGGCGACGACGAAATGGGAAAGGCCAAACTGGTTGGCGAGCGGCCACGTTTCGAGGGCGTAACTGATCGCGCGGACCAGGGTGCCAGCCCGGCCAAAGCGATGGACGATATTATCAAAGCCGGGGTAGACGGTGCGATGGACGTGGATGCGGACGGGCAGATCGCGGTACAGGTGCAGCAGGTCTCGCCTGGTATAGGTGCGCACGTGCGGCGCCAGCCGGTCGCGCAGGAGATGTGGGAGGTAGTTGACCAGGGGCACGTTGCCAAAGTGATAGCTGCCGCGCCAATAGACGCCGTGGGTCTCGAAAGGCCACAGGCGGTTGGGCGCAAAAGTGACGATGTAGCCGCCAGGCCGGGCGACGCGCACCGCTTCGCGTACGACCTCCCTGTCGTCGACGACGTGTTCGAGGACCTCGTGGTTATAGACCACGTCAAAGGTCTCGGATGGGAAAGGCAGGGCCTCACCTACAGCCTGTGCGACCCCTGCGGCGTGCGCGATGGCCTGACATGCGCGCGCGAGCTCGACCTCGACGCCATAGACGTCGGGCGAGTAGCGGCGAAAGGCCTCGGTGTACATGCCGAGGCCGCAGCCGATGTCGAGGATGCGCCGTCCCTCCAGGGCGACGTGCTCGCGTACGATCGCCAGGCGTCGTTCCTGGCCTGCGCGCCAGACATAGCTGGGATGGCCCAACTGGATCGCGCGCTCGGCGTCGATCTGGGCCCGGTCACCGGCCCGAGGCGGCGGAGCGCAAGGCTCGCTCACGAGCCGCTAGACCTCCTCACCAAAGACCCGGCTGTAGCGGAGAAAGACGAGGTAGCCGACGATCAGGACCCCGATGGCGGTGACGGCAGTGCGCGCCAAAAAGTCGGTGCCGACGCGCCGCCCGTAAAAGAGCACGTCGCGGTAGGCGGCAACCAGCGAGGCCATTGGGTTGAGGATGCGCGTCCAGCGGTGTATATTCACCGTCAGGCCCAGCACCTCGCGGCTGCGCGGCAGGATATCGATCGGGTAAAAGATGGGAGTGATGAAAAACCAGGCCATCATGGCCACTTCCATGATCACCTTTGTATCGCGGTAAAACACGTTCAGCGTGCTGACCAGGAACGCGACACCGGTGATGAAACAGAGCTGGAGCAATATGACCACTGGCAAGAACATCGCCCAGGGGGTCAGGTGCACGCGAAAGATGAGCAGCATCGGAAAGAGGATCACGAGCGAGATCCAGAAATTGACGAGGTTGGATAGTACGATCGAGAGGGGCAGGATCTCGCGCGGAAAGTAGACCTTCTTGACCAGGTTGGCATTCTCGACGATCGCGCTCACCGACTGGGTGACGGCGCTGGAAAAAAAGTTCCACGGTAGGAGCGCGACCAGGATGAACGCCGGAAACTGGGACGCCGGGATCCCATCCCGCCCTGCAGGCTGCATGACCTTGAACACGATCGTGTAGACGACCATCATGAACAGCGGGTTGAGCCAGGACCACAGGATGCCCAACGCCGAGTTCTTGTAGCGGACCTTGAGGTCACGCGCGACCAGGTTGCGGATCAGGTCGCGGAAGCGGAGCAGCTCTCTGAGGTGTGCGATCACGCGC
>CAZLMZ010000008.1:0-9598 GCA_964560475.1 uncultured Anaerolineae bacterium | reverse complement strand
GTTGCGGATCAGGTCGCGGAAGCGGAGCAGCTCTCTGAGGTGTGCGATCACGCGCTTTGCCCATCCCCTCTCGCCGGTACCGGGTCAGGGCTGCCAGAGTCCCTTGGCATTGCGAGCGGAGCGAGGTGTAGATTGCTTCGTCGAGGCCGCAAGAGCGCCGACCCTCCTCGCAATGACAACGCAGCAGCTTTATGCCGGTCACTAACCACGTGAAGCGCGATTATAGCACGCCTCGTGGGTGCGGGCAAACCTTTTGGTAGATCTCGGTGATGCGCTGCCCGCCCTGTGCCCAGGTATAGCGATCGAGCACGCGCCCGCGGAGCGCCCGTCCTCGATCACGAGCGGCATGGGGATCGGCCAACAGGGCGAGGATGTCGTCTGCCAGGCCCTCTACGCTGCCAGGTTCAGCGCACAGTCCCAGATCGCCGAGGTACTCGCGGCTGACCGGCGTATCAAAGGCGACGATCGGCAGGGCGGTGGACATGTAGTAGAGCAGCTTGGCGGCGCCCTCGGTGGCCGAGAGCTTGGGCGCAGCGGCAATGTCGCCCAGGGCGAGATGCCGGGGCGTCTCCTCGTGCGGCACCCTGCCGGGGAGGAGGACGCGGTGTGCCACACCGACCTCCTCGGCCAGCGCAGCATAGCGGGCCTGGTTAGGGAACCCCATGATCAGGAAGTAGGTGTCGGGGAAGTGCTCGAGGACTGGTTTGGCAGCGCGGATCAGGTGTGGGATGCCCTGATAGTCCTGGAGGATCCCCAGGTAGACCACGACCTGTGCGTCGGCCGGGATCCCAAACTGGGCGCGGAGGGCTGCTCGCTCTCTTGCAGTCACCGCATCGGGCCGGAAGGTATCGGGATTGACGCAGTCGGCGATAGTATGGACCTCCCCTTTCGTGCGGCCGAATGCGCCCTCCAGCAGTTGAGCGGCATTGTGGGAGCTGGTAATTACGGCATCGGGAAATTGATCGATGCGCTCTTCGAGCCAGCGAAAGAACTTGTGGGCTGCACCGTCGGGGCTGAGGAAGTGATGGTCGATCATCTCGCAGGTCAGGCTGCCTTGAAAGTCAAAGACCAGCGGCACGCGCCACAGGCGGCTGAGCACTGCCCCGATCAGGGCCCCTTCGTGTAGATGGGCGTGGATCAGGTCGGGCCGGATCGCGGGCATTGCCTGGAGGCCCTTCAGGCCGAGCATGGCGTCGAGGTAGAACTTGTGGCGCGAAGAGCCGACGATGATCCGGTAATTGAACGGCACGCCCCAGCAGCGCTCGACGTGCAGCCCGGCAATGTCGCGCCCGTTCGGGTAGGCGAGGATGGTGACCCGATGCCCCAGGTCACGCAGACTGGTCGCCTCCTCCAGGATACGCACGTGCGCGCCATAGTCGGCAAAGAACATCGTCGGCGCCAGCATCAGGACGTTGTACGGGGAGGTAGAGCCGGGCTGTCGTAATGTCATAGCCTTGTCTATTCACGCCACATCTGCAAGCGGAAAAGGAGCATCTCTCGGAACGCGCGCAGGATCACGTGCAGCTTGGCCCCGGTCTGGCTGCCTGCGACGCGGGGGCGGTGTGTGACCGGTACTTCAATAAAGCGGTAGCCCTGCCTCTTGGCGCGGGCCAGGAACTCGGCGCTCAGGGTAGCGCCCCGCGAGCCGACGCGGGGCGCGATGGTATTCACGACCTCGCGCCGGATGAGCTTGAACGCGCAATCGACGTCGCGCGAGACATAGCCAAAGAGCACGTTGGTCAGCCACGTCCAGCCGAACCCGTTCAGCTTCCGAATAAACGGATCGCGCCGGGGGGCGCGGTAGCCGATGATCAGATCGCCCTGTTCGCGCACGGCCCACAACTGCGCCAGGTCGTCCAGGACGAACTGCAGGTCGCTGTCGGTAAAAAACGCCCAATCCTTGCTACCGGCGACGAGGCCATCGTAGACGGCAGCGCCATATCCCTGGTTCACTGCGTGCTCGATCAGGCGCACCTGTGGGTAGCGCGCTGCATACTCGTGCACCACGTCGGCAGTCTGATCTGCACTGCCATCGTCGACGACGATCACCTCCCAGTCGTCCGTCAGCCCCGAGGCGACGCGCACCGCATCCTCGATGGCGGCGCCAATGTTGGCAGCTTCGTTGTAGGCGGGGAAGGATATGGACAGGCTGCTCATGTTCTCTCCTCCGGTGCAGCTCCACCCGATCCATTCTGTCCGGCATCGGGGTCGAGACATTCCTCGATCAGGGCGAGCTTTTTGGCGCGGGACCACCGCTTGATCGCCCGCTCACGGCGCATCGCCGCAGCACGGCTGGGGTGGCGCTCCCAGTAACGCAAGCGAACGGGACGCCGCCCACGAGTATAGCGCGCGCCGCGTCCCGCATTGTGTGCGCGCACGCGTGCGCGCACGTTCCTCGTCCATCCGGTATAGAGCGTGCCGTCACTGCACTCGACGATGTAGACGTAAGCGCGCTGTGTATCGCTCGCCTCCGGGGCCTGGCTGCTACGGTCTGGCACGGGCCGGGAGGGCGCCTATTCCTCGCGGCGGCGCCGCCCAAGCCCACCAAAGAGCATTCCTGACATCATCTCGCCGGCGGTGGGGATGTCGGTCTTTTCCGGCATGTCGCCCCAGTTCTGGCTGGCGCGGTCCTGGAGCCACTCCAGGCGCTCCTGCATCTCTTCCTCAAAGTAGGTCTGGACCGCCACGCCGTCGTCGCGCTCGATGAGCGCCCGGAGCTGGCTGAGCTGCATCTGCAGGCCGTCCATCCAGCGAATGACGTTATCCTTGTTCAGCAGGGCCCGGTCACGGTACTCGGCCGGGTCGGCGCTGGAAAAGCAGGTGACGCGGTCAAAAGTGGCCCCCGCCATGCGGCGCATGTCACGCCAGCCGTTCGAAGTGCTGAGCGTGCGCAAAAAAGCGACCGCCACGAGATCCGCTAGATGTTCTGTACCGCCGATCAGCCCGTCGTGCTCGTGAGGGTCAATGAAATGAGGGATGGCGCCGGTCATTGCCACCAGGTCGGTCACGAGCTTGACCGCTTCCGACGAAGCGCGGGCAGCGGGTGTGATGCAATACTGGATGCCGGAAAAAAGGTCGAAGCGTGCCGAATCGATGCCTGCTTCGTCGCCGAACAGGATCGGGTCGCCCCCGACATAGCTGACCTCTGGCGGGAGCAGCTCGTTTGCCCAGTCGAGCACAGATACCTTGACACTTGCTGTATCGTGAACGACGCATCCCGACTTCAAGTCGTTTGCCACCAGCTCGAACGTCTCGCGGACCCCCGATGCCGGGATGGCCAAGATCAACATATCGGCCTTGGAGCAAGCCGAGATCAAGTTGCGGTCCACGCTGCTGACAGCGCCCATGCGCCGGGCGAGCCCGGCCTGGGCATGGTCTCGGTCGTGCCCGATCACCTCGATCTCTTTGCCGCGGGATTGCGTGATTGCCATACCGAGTGAGGCACCGATCAGCCCGGTACCAACAATGGTGATTGTGGGTCGTGAAGCCATATAACTCCTCCTTAGTTACCTTTATCAGCCTGTTGCAAGGCAATTAGCTGTTTGTCTTGTGGTGCAGATACGTGATGCTGGCGAATGAGCATCACTATCTCTGTCGAACTACCGGCTGCCTGTACCCACGCGGCGCCGATCTGCGCGTGCTGCAGGTGGGCGGCAAAAGGCGCTTTCCACCCTTTGCCTCCGCCTGCCCATCGCGCCAGCCAGCCCGGTGCCAAGCCATCGATCAGGACGATGGCGACGCGATGCAGGATCGTGAGCTGCGCTCCGCTCTTGCCCACATCGTGCAGCAGGGCTGCCGCGAGCAGGCCCACGTCCTGGTGACCCGCGGCACGCAGCGTACGGTAGACGTCCAATCCATGGCGTTGGTCACAGCGAGCCATGCGCCAAAAGAGCGCCGCCTGTGCAGGCGACAGGGCATCGTCGACGATAGTACGCTCGCCTACAGACACGCGGCCGAGCATCGCCCGGAAAAACTGCCGGATCCGGTGGCGCATACAGGTCTAGCTGCCCAGGATCAAGCGCAGCAGAAGCCGATGAACGGGCCCCAGTATCGTCCAGATCACGCCAGGTGACGGTACGACGCGGTCGAGCAGCAGCAGCCCGATAAAGACCATGGGCCCCATGACCATTATCCGGTCGAGCAGGTCGCTCAGGCTGTATGCCCAGCGGGCACGAACCGTCGCGACCACGCCGCGCAGCACGCTAAAGCCATCCAGCGGGTAGATGGGCAGGAGGTTGAACACCGCCAGTGCTGCGTTCGAGCTGACCGCAGTGTAGAGGCCAATCTGGGCTACGGGCGACAGCCTGGGTAGCAGGCGCAACGGAACTGCCAGCACGGTTGCCAACAGGATGTTGGCAAAGGGGCCAGCAAAGGACGTGAGGGCCATGCCCACACGCGGCCCAAAGCGCAGGTTGATCGGGTTGACGGGCACCGGCTTGCCCCACCCGAAACCAAAACCCGTGATCGAGCTAACCAGGATCATCAGCCCGCCCACGGGGTCAAAGTGTGCGATGGGATTCAGGCTCAACCGGCCTTGATGGCGCGCCGTTGGATCGCCCAGCAGGTCGGCGGACAGGGCGTGAGAGAACTCGTGTATCGTAATGCCCAGCACGATAGCCAGCAGGCTAGCGACCGGGATCAATAGTCCAGGCAATGCTTCCTCTCTTTACAACTTTAGGGGCGTATTATAGCACGGAATGGGTGCCAAGTCGAGTTTTTTTCGATGTGCGGCGCTCGGGTGACATGGACTTGTGTCTTCTTGAGCAGTGTAGTAAGATAAGCCAACGCGTGCCTGAACTGACCTCGGAGACGGAAGATGGCGACAAGCGAGCAACTTCCTTTCCTCACCGATCCTCCCGGGCGGGAACACATTCTGCGTGACGAGCGTACGACCGTAGGGCGCGCCGCCGGAAACGAGATCGTCATCACCAGCAGACGCGTTTCGCGCAAGCACGCGCGCCTGCTGCGCCAGGACTGGCGCGTGATCCTCGAGGACCTGGGAAGTACCAACGGGACCTACCTCAATGGTGAACGGGTGCGGGCCTCTGTACAACTGCGCGATGCGGATCGGATCAAGGTAGGGGACGTCGTATTCGTCTTTCACGATCCGAACGTTACTTTTCCTGAGACGGCTCTGCCCACGCTGGATGTCGATCTGGCGGCGGGCGTGGTGCGGGTGGATCGCGAGCTCGTCGAGCTCTCGGCCAAAGAGTTTGCGCTGCTGGCCTACCTGTATCAACGCCAGGGTGAGGTCTGCTCCAAGGAAGAGATTGGGCGAGCTGTGTGGCCCGAGTACAAAGATGTGGTCTATGACTACCAGGTCGAGAACCTGGTCGGCCGCCTGCGCCACAGGATAGAGCCCGACCCTTCCGAGCCCAAGCTGCTGATTACCTTGCGTGGGCTGGGTTACAAGCTCTTGGCCCTCAGATGAGGGATGCACCTCGATAGGCAGCCGCGGACCAGCCCCGAGAGGCAGGAGAGGGTTCTACGTGACGTCCTCATCGCTACAGGGAACGGTGCTCGGACATTACCGCGTGCTAGAGCCCCTGGGACGTGGGGGGATGTCGCGCGTCTACCGTGGTTATCACCCCGGGCTCGACCGCTACGTGGCGATCAAGGTGCTGTCCCCCGATCTGCTGGAAGAGCCGTTCCTGGCCCGCTTCCAGCGCGAGGCACGGGCCGTAGCTGCGCTGCGTCACCCCAACATCGTCCAAGTCTACGATTTTGACCAGCAGGATGGGCTGTACTACATGGTCATGGAGCTGCTGGAGGGAGATACCCTCCAGGCGCGCCTCAACGATCAGCGCATACGCGGGCAGCGGATGCCCCGCGGGGAAGCGGTACGCGTGGCGCTCGACGTCCTGGAGGGGCTGGCATACGCGCACGGCCAGGGCACGATCCATCGGGACATCAAACCCGGCAACATTCTGCTGACCCGCCACGGGCAGGCCGTGCTCGGTGATTTCGGCATCGCGCAGATCGTGGGGGGGATCCATCGTACTGCCTCTGGTGCACTGATGGGTACGCTGAGCTATATGGCGCCAGAGCAAGGAGTAAAAGGGCAGAGCGACGCCCGCAGCGACGTCTATTCGCTGGGCGTCGTATTGTACGAGATGTTCGTCCAACGCATGCCTTTCGAAGCCGACACGCCGCTAGCCGTCCTGATCAAGCACGTCAACGAGCCCCTTCCTCTTCCGCACACGTTCGATCCTGCTATCCCCGATCGTCTGGAGCAGGTCGTGGTCAGAGCCCTGGAAAAGGCGCCGGCGGATCGTTACCAGAGCGCGGAGGAGATGGCTCGAGCGCTGCAGGAGGCATCTGCCGCGGCCGGGCTGGAACTGCCGGCTCGTATCGCGCTGCCACGTTCGTTCACCACGGCAGACGCGCCCTCGGAATCGGTGACGGTCTTTTCTGGTCTCGATCTACAGGCCGTGGACCCGCGGTATGGCAAAGAAGACACCCTGGTCGCGTTGGAGGGGAGGGCAGCGCAGGAGGAGGCTGGCGCGCGGCCAGAAGCTCATGCTCTGGGTCACGGCCTCGTGAAACGTGCGAGGCAGACGCTGCACGAGGCGGTCGATGCGATCGAGGGTGACGTGCGCGAGTTGCCCTCGGCAGTGCGGGCTGTTGCGCGTGATCTGTCGCCCCCAGAGGAGGTACAGGCCCGTCGACGGCGGTGGCGGCCTTTCACCTACGCAGTGGGCGGATGGCTTATCATCAGCGCTATCGTCCTTGCGCTTTCCAGTCTGACGGGCTGGTGGGACGTCCTCCGCATTGGCTGGCCGATGGAGCTATTCCTCGTCGCCGGGGTCTTGAGCAGCCTGATGGTGGCCATCGACCTGCCCTTGCTGCTGGGCGTGGTAGGCTTCCTGGCTGGCAACGGCCTGCTCCTTGTCTACTGTACCGTCACTGGGAATTGGCGCAGTTGGATCTACCTGCCGATCCTCGAGGCGGCCCTAATCGGGGGCTGCGCGTGTTTGGCTCTGTGGCTGCGGCGATATGAGACGCATGTGCACCGCCTGAGCCGGATACTGGGCCGTCCGTTGGCCCTGGCTCTGTTTTCCATCGGCTTGGTCATCCTGAGCTTGAGCGTGGTGCTCGGGCTCATCGCGCTGGTCAGGTCCGCGACGACGGGTTGAGCGCGGCGCCGTACCTCTGATCGTGCGCGGCAGGAGTCGAACACCCCCTGCGAAACCAGGGGGTGTTTTTGCTTGGTTGGCATCATTGCACGTTTGCGTCCTGGTGGCTTGCTCGTGGCTTCCTGTTGGTTCCGTTATAGGCAGCGTCGACCAGCCTGTGCGATACTGTGGGCACGGTATGCGAGGGAACGGCCAGTGGCTCGGATCCCTAGTCTGACACAGCCGTTACAGATCGGCAGGAGGGATGGTCATGCAAAAAGAGAGAACAGCAGGACAGGCGCCTGGCCCGGCTGGGCAGTATGCGCTGATCACGGGAGCGAGCGAGGGCCTGGGCAGGGCCTTTGCCGAAGAGTGCGCCTACCTTGGTATGAACCTGATCCTCGTCGCCCTTTCTTCCTCGGGGCTGGCTGAGGTCGCCCAGGATGTGGCAAGGCGATACCACGTACGCGTGGAGCACGTCGAGATGGACCTGACCCAACCCGAAGGCCCCGAGGCGCTGGTACGATGGATCTCGGGCAGCGGGCTGCCGGTGTCCGTGTTGATCAACAATGCCGGTGTGGGGTACAACAGCCGCTTCGAGGACTCGACCCTGCGTGACAACGAGTCCTGTATACTGCTCAACAACCTGGCCCTGGTCAAGATCACGCACTTGATGTTGCCCGAGCTCAAGCGCCGCCAGCATGCGTACATCCTGAACGTATCCAGCATGGCCGCCTTTTTCCCGATGCCCTTTATGCCCGTGTATGGGCCGTCGAAGGCGTTCGTCCTGAACTTTAGCCTGGCCCTACGGGCAGAAATGCGTGGCACGCCGGTAAACGTCAGCGTGCTTTGTCCGAACGGCATTCGTACCAACGCAGCGTGCCGGCACAAGATCGACGCGCACGGCCTGGTCGGCAGGCTGGTGAGCATGGATCCCCAGCCGGTGGCAAGGTGCGCGATGGAGGCGCTGCTGGCGGAAAGACCGGTGATCGTGCTGGGATGGATCAACCGTGCCCTCGTGGCACTGGGGCAGTACGTCCCGACCCGGCTGATCTGTTCCGTCGTCTCGGCGTTCTATGGCAAGACGGCCAAGCCAGCGGCGAACGCCGTCACAGGCGCGAGTGCGCAGGCCCTGGGAGGATAGCCATGGAGCGTTCGACAGTAGCCCTGGTGCGTTGCGAGACGTACGACCCGCAGCAGGTGTACGCTGCTTTGAGGCGAGGCGTAGAACTCCTGGGAGGGCTCGACCGGTTCGTGCGTCCTGGCGAGCGGATCTTGCTCAAGCCAAACATCCTGGCGGGAGAAGGTCCAGAGCGTGCGGTGACGACTCATCCGGCCGTGCTGGAGGCCTCCGTTCGCCTGTTTCGCTCTGCGGGCGCCACGGTCAGCTTTGGCGACTCGCCCGGCCTGGAGGATGCGCTCCATGCGGCCAAGCGGTCGGGCCTGTACGAAGCGGGCCGCCGGGCCGGGGCGACATTCGGGCAGTTCTCTGCTGGCACGCGCTTGGCGAATCCCGGTGAGACCCTCGTCGACAGCTTTCCGATCGCTGAGGCAGTCCACGCCTGTGACGGCATCGTCAACCTGCCCAAGATGAAGGCGCACCAACTCACCCGGATCACGGGGGCGATGAAAAACCTCTTTGGCTGCGTGCCGGGAAAGCGAAAGGCGCTCTATCACGTGCAGTTTCAAGACGTGTTGGCGTTTAGCCGCCTCATTGCCGAGCTCGGTTTGCGCTTGAGGCCGCGCCTGCACGTGTTGGACGGCATCGTCGCGATGGAAGGCAACGGCCCGCGCAGCGGGGATGCCCGCCCGATGAAGGTGCTGGTCCTGTCCGACGATCCGGTTGCCGTCGACGCGACTTTCTGCCGGCTAGTGGCGATGGAACCGACCTACGTGCCCACGATTCGTGCGGGCCACGAGATCGGGCTTGGTCGCTTCGATACGGCAGAGATCGCATACGTGGGGGATGATCTGGAGAGTCTGATCGATCCCTGTTTCGAGCTGGTGCGCAAGCCTGTGTATCCGAACGCCTCGTACGCGCACTATCGGTTGCTCAAGAACGTGCTCTTGCCCAGGCCAGCCATCGATGGTTCGCGCTGTGTGCGCTGTGGGATGTGCGTAGAGGCGTGTCCGGTCCCGGGCAAGGCACTGCGCTTCGAGAACGGGCGCCGAACCCCGCCGGTCTATGACGATGCGCGTTGCATCCGCTGCTATTGCTGCCAAGAGATGTGCCCGCACCAGGCGATCGAGACCCGGACGCCGCTCCTGGGACGGATATTGAGGATGGGCGAGTGAAGCTGCAATGCGTTCGCTCCCGCCTCCAAGTGAATTGGACCGGCGCGCTCCCGTAGCGTCTGGCAAGACTGGTAGCGAACCCTCTATTTGACAAAGGATCTATGTCGTTTTATAATCAAAAGAGTTAAACATCCTGCTAGGGCATCGTTTCGCGTAGTTGAACAAGCGCTTGACGTGGTTACGATCAT
>CAZLMZ010000007.1:2594-37497 GCA_964560475.1 uncultured Anaerolineae bacterium | reverse complement strand
AGCCCGCCGTCGTTGCACGGCACCTGGCGGTGCAGCAGCACGTGCAGGCCCGCCTCTTCCAGTCGCGGCACGACCAGCCGCAGCAGGATCCGGTTCTGGTAACATCCTCCGCTCAGCGCGACGCTGCGCAGGCCGCTCCGCGCGGCGATCGCCGCGCATACGGCAGCGATCATTGCTGCCACCGTCTCGTGAAAGCGCCACGCGATCGTGGCGCGCGGCGTGCCCCGCTCCAGGTCGGCGACGACCGCCCCGAACAGTGCCTCGAGCTGTACCACCTGCGTCTCGCCTTCCTGCGCGACGCGGTACGGGTAGGGGGCCGGGCCGCCGCCTTGGTCGCCCGCCTCGGCAGCGACGGCCTCCAGCTCGATCGCCGCCTGCGCCTCGTAAGAGGCGTGCGCGCAGATGCCGAGCATGGCCGACACCGCGTCGAACAGCCTGCCCATGGAAGAGGTCTGCGGGCAGTTCACGTCCCGCTCCAGTTGTGCGCGCAAGAGTTGGAGCTGGCGCTCATCCACCTCTGGCGGCACGACGTTGTCCGGGACGCGCCGCAGCGTGGCCCACAGGTAGCTGTAGGCGATGCGCCACGGGTGCGCGGTCGCCGTGTCGCCGCCGGGCAGGGGCAGGTAGGCCAGGCGTGCGGCGCGCTCGTATCCCCGGTAGTCGCCGGTCAGCCATTCGCCGCCCCAGATGCGCCCGTCCGGCCCATATCCGGTCCCGTCCATAATCGCGCCGATGACCGGCCCGTCCTCTGCCGGCCAACCATCGTCAGCCAGGCAGGCGGCCAGGTGCGCGTGGTGGTGCTGGACGGCCACGGCTTCGATCCTGGACTCTTTGGCCCGCTGCCGCGCGTACTTGGTCGCCATATAGTCCGGGTGCAGGTCGTGCGCGACGAGCTCTGGCTCGATGCGAAACAGCCGCTCATAGAGCGCGATCGTGCGCTGGTAGTGCTCGAGCGTCTCCAGGTTCTCCATGTCGCCGATGTGCTGCGAGAGAAAGGCATACTTGTCGCGCGTGACGCAGAACGTGTTCTTGATCTCGGCCCCGCAGGCCAGGATCTGCGGCGCTCGCTGCCGTGCCCGGAAGGGCAGCTCGATCGGAAAGGGCGCATAGCCGCGTGCCCGCCGCACCGGCTGTGGCGCGGCCCGCTCCCGCCCCGCCAGGTGCGGCACGAACCACACCGAATCGTCGTAACGGGCATAGATATCGCGGTTGTGCAGCACGAACGCATCGGCCAGGTGGCCGAGGCGCCGCAACGCTTCCTCGTTCTCTGCCGCGATCGGTTCTTCGGTCAGGTTGCCGCTGGTCATGACCAGCGGCCGTCCCGCGTCGCGCAGCAGCACGTGATGGAGCGGCGTGTAGGGTAGCATCACCCCCAGGTGGCGGTAACGCGGCGCGACCTCTTCCACAATCTCGGTTCCCTCGCGCCAGCGGAGGAGCACGATCGGGCATTGCGGAGAACGCAGCAGCTTCTCCTCCTCCGGAGAAACGATGCAGTGTGCCTCGACTTCTTCTAGCGTCGCCATCATGACGGCGAAAGGCTTGTCCGGGCGGCGCTTGCGCGCTCGCAGCAGGCGCACGGCCTCGGCGTTCGTCGCGTCGCACGCCAGGTGAAAGCCGCCTAGGCCCTTGATCGCCAGGATCGCGCCACCCTTGAGCAGTGCTGCTGCCGCTGCGACCACGTCTGGCTCGCTGGGCGGCAGGCCGAGGCCGCGCTCGGCGAGCAGCGGCCCGGCTGTGAGCGTGACCTGTGGACCGCAGACTGGGCACGCGTTCGGCTGAGCGTGAAACCGGCGGTCGCGCGGGTCGTCGTACTCGGCCTGGCACGCCGGGCACATCTGAAAGGCGCGCATCGTCGTGCTCGGCCGGTCGTATGGGATGTCGGCGATGATCGTAAAGCGCGGCCCGCAGTTGGTGCAGTTGGTGAACGGGTAGCGGTAGCGCCGGTCGTTCGGGTCGAGCAGCTCGTGCAGGCAGTCGCTGCACGTGGCAATGTCTGGCGAGACGAGCTGGTAGCGCCCTGCCTGGCGCTCCGAATGGCGAATCTCGAACTCCCCGTAGCCCTGTGCCGCTGCTTGGTGCACTTCCAACGACACAATGTGTGCCAGGGGCGGCGCCTCCTCGCGGATCGCGGCGACGAAAGCATCGATCGCCTCAGGCGCGCCCTCGACCTCGATCTCGACGCCGCTCGAATCGTTGAGCACCCAGCCGTTCAGCGCCAAGCGCTCTGCTAGATTATAGATGAATGGGCGAAAGCCAACGCCCTGTACCACGCCGCGGACCGTGATCCGGCTGCCGGTCAGGGGCATCAACTTTCCTTGCTGCACTGCCCTGCCAGCCAATCGACCCACGCCTCGAACCCTTCGCCGGTCTTGCACGAGACCTCGAACAGGCGTGCCTGCGGGTTCATCCCCGCGATGAGCTCGCGAAAGGCAGGCAAATCGAAATCGAGGTAGGGGAGCAGGTCGATCTTGTTCACCACCACGGCGTCGACGCCGAGAAAGATACCCGGGTATTTGTATGGCTTGTCGTCCCCCTCGGGCACGCTGGCGATTACCACGTCGACGTGCTGGCCGAGGGCCATCCCCGCCGGGCAGACCAGGTTGCCGACGTTCTCGATCAGCAGCAGGTCGAGCTCCTCCAGCGGCAGCTCCTTCAGCGCGGGCCGAACCATATTCGCGTCGAGGCGGCATCCACCCCCGGTATTGATCTGGACCACAGGGATGCCCGTGGTCGCGACCCGGTCGGCGTCCACCTGCGAGGCCGTGTCCCCTTCGATCGCACCGATCCGCAGTCGCTCGCGCAGCGCCTCGACGGTGCGCATCAGCAGACTCGTCTTGCCCGCGCCAGGCGAAGCCATCAAGTTGACGGCGAGCGTCTCGTTGGCATCCAGCAAGGCCTGGTTCTCGGACGCGATCTGATCGTTGGCCTTGGTGACTTGCTCGACGACCTTGACCTTGACCATTATTCTACCTCTATACTTTCCATGTTGAACTCGCGACCGGCGATCACGTCTCCGCCCACGGTCTGGCACGACGGGCAGCGCCAGTCGGTTCCCTCGGGCTCGAATTCGTGCCCGCACGCGCGGCAGCGCAGCCGCGCCGGCACGCGACGAAAGTGCAGTTCGGCGCCCTCGGCGACCGTGCCCGGGCTGATGAAATCGAAATAGAACTGCACCGAGTCGTCGACGACGCTGCTCAGCTCGCCGATCACGAGGTTGATGTCTACGATACGCGTCGCACCGGCACGCTCGGCGTGCTCGACCGCGATGCGCAGGATCTCTTCCGTGATCGCCAGTTCATGCACGGGTTCTATTATACACCGTTTGCGGCCGACTTTCCAGCGACGTGATCGATCATTGCCACGATGCGCTCTACTGCCTCCGGCACCAGCGCCACCGTCTCTTTCGAGAGACCCTCGCCAAAGTCGAAATCGTAGCCGCGCACCGAGATCAGGACTCCGCGCGGCGCCTTGCCGCGCAGGCCCTCGACCAGCGCCAGCAGCGTACACGGGTGTAGTTGGTGCGACACGGTTGCCGAGCGAAAGCACGCCTCCAGCACCTCCTGCCGCACCGGCTCCTCGATCTCGCTCACGTGTGCGTCCACGAAAACGAGCTGGTCGTACGGGACAGCAGTCTCGGCCAGCTCGGGCACCAACTGGTGCAGCAGGACTGTGTCGACCGCGTGCCCCAGGTCGTCGAAACCATCGTCGTCGATCTCCAGCACGGGGCGGCCCAGCCGCTCCCGCAGCGCGTTCAACACCACGTAGGCCACGCCATCGTCGCGCCGGTAGACGTTCCCAAAGCCAAGGACGAGCGTCCGCTTCAAGCTATGCTCCGTTCTGTGCCATAAACGTAAGGAGACAAGGGATTAACGTCCCTTGTCTCCTTTGCTGTCGATAGGGGCGAACCTAGTCGCGCTGGATGCGCTTGACCAGCTCCCCATCCGGCCCGCGTACTTCGACGACGATCGGCATCTGGCCGATGGCGTGCGTCGAGCACGAGAGGCAGGGGTCGTAGGCGCGGATCGCAGCCTCGACGCGGTTGAGCTGTCCCTCGGTCATGTTCTTGCCGTCGATGAATTCCTTCGCTACCATATCGACCGCCGTGCTCATGGCCCAGTTGTTGTGGCCGGTGGCGACGATCAGGTTCACGTCGGTCAACTGCCCATTCTCGTCGGTCTTGTAGTGGTGGAACAGCGTGCCGCGCGGTGCCTCGATCGTGCCCACGCCTTCGCCCGTGATCGTGCGCGACTCGTTGACGATCTCGGTCGACACGATGTCGGGGTCCTCGAGCAGCTCGCGCGCGTGCTCGGCCGCATAGATGTCCTCGATCAGCCGCGCATAGTGCATGTACAGCGACGGCTCGACCGGCCCATCCGAGATCGCCTTGAACTTTTTGAACTCTTCGTTGGCGAGCGGGGTGCTGATGCAGTCCGCCACGTTCAGGCGCCCCAGCGGGGCGACGCGGTACACGCCGTCCGGCCAACCCAGCTTCTTGTAGTACGGGAATTTCAGGTAGGACCAGTCCTCGACGTGCTCAGCGATATAGTCGAGATAGTTGCGCCCGTCGTACTGCTCCAGCAGGTCGCCGTCGCGGTCGACCAGGCGTACCTCGCCATCGTACAGCTCGAGCGCGCCGGTCTTGGGATCGACCAGCCCCATATAGCCCGAGCGGAAATTCGCAAACTTGAGTACGAGCTCCTGGTTGGCCTCCAGCCAACCCTTGGCGATCGCCAGCCCTTCCTGCATGTAGCTGATCATGTCGTCGATCGGGGCGAGCATCGTGTCGCGGTCGGCTTCGCTCAACGCCTTGTTCACCCCGCCCGGCACCGCGAACTTGGGATGGATGCGGCGCCCAGAGAGAGTGCGGATGATCTCTTGCCCGTACTGGCGCAGCTTGACGGCCTTGAGCGCCAGCTCGGGGGCAGCATTGATGATCCCCACCACGTTGCGGATCGCCGGGTCGGCGTCAAAGCCGAGCACCAGGTCGGGGCTCGCCAGGTGGAAAAAGTGCATCGAGTGCGACTGAATCATCTGCCCCATATGCATCAGCTCGCGCAGCAGGTTGGCCGGGCGCGGCGGTTCCACGCCTGCGATCTGGTCGCACGCCTTGGCCGATGCCAGGTGGTGGCTGACCGGGCAGATGCCGCAGATGCGGGGCGTAATGGCGGGCATTTCAAAGAACATACGCCCTTGCGAAAAGCGCTCGAAGCCACGGAACTGGTCGACGTTGAAATATGCGTGTTCGACGTCACCCTCGTCGTCTAGGTAGATGGTCACGCGCGCGTGACCCTCGATGCGGGTGACGGGTTCGATGGTAACTTTACGACCCATGGAACGCTCCTTCTTATTCTCTAGCCCTCGTGACGGACGCCTACTCGTAAGTGAGGTTGTCGCCGGTCAGCACAGGGATACGGCCCTGGAGCAGCTCGGTCACTGCGTACCAGATTGCGTCTGCTGGCGGCGGGCAGCCAGGGATATGCACGTCGACCTTGACGACTTCGTCGACGGCCTTGACGCGATCGAGTAGTACGCCCAGCGCTGGCGAGCGTGGCACTGCGCCTTCGGCGTCCGTGCTCATGCTCTTCACATAGGCAAACTCGAGCACGTCTTCCTTGTCAAAGAAGTTGCGCATCGTGCATATGCCGCCAAACACGGCACAGTCGCCCAGCGAGATCAGGATCTTGCAGCGCTCGCGCATCAGCTTGGCCGCCTCGACCTGGTGCGTGTTGCTGACCGCACCGGTGAGAATGCCAACGTCTACCCCGCTCTCAGGCGGATGCTTGAGGTCGGTGATCGGCGACGAGGTGATGTCGACGTACTTGAGCAGCTCCACGATCCGTTCGTCGATATCCAGGATCGACATGTGGCATCCAGAGCACACGTCGAGCCAATCAGTAGCGAGTGTAATCTTGCCCATTATCTTTATCTCCTGTCTCCGTCGATGGCTAGCCCAGCTTTGCGGCCAGCATGTCCAGGATCTCTGTGTCCTGCTTGACACCCGTCGGCGCACGCAGCGAGGCCTGTAGCGGCTGGACCTGTCCCTCGGTGTTGGTGCTCGAGCTGGACTTTTCGGCCCACATGGTGGTCGGCAGGACCACGTCCGCGCGCTCGGTCAGGGCATCCATATAGCTGGTTTGAGCCACGACGAACTCGGCCGACGACAGTTTGTCCAGCAGCGCCGGATCGACCAGCTCGTCGATCGCCATGACATAGGCCGCCGAGTAGCCGTTTGCCTCAAAGGTGCCGCTGATCCCGGCTTCGAGCGCGCCGCGCGCGTTGCTGCCGGGCACCAGACCCACGAACTGGGCCTTGTCGCCCAGGGCCTCGCGCAGCTTGGGCAACACCTTGCCCGCGCTTGGCCCATAGACCACCACCGGGATCTCGGCGCGCTGGGCAATGTCGATCGCACGATCCAGCTCGGCGGTGCCAAACTTGTGGATGGTCATCTCGTCCATGCCGTTGGGCTCGTCATCGATGATCACCAGCCGCGCGCCGCGGTTCATCACGCCGCGCTGGATCATGATCCCGGCGACCCGGTGATCCTCTCGCAGGTCATCGCCGACGACCACATAGAGGTCCGAGTCATCGAGGACGGACAGCGATCCTTCCGCCTCCTCTAGGAAGGCGGGTATTTCCTTGGTCGTGCTCACGCTCGCCGCGCCGAGCTGGCCAAAGACCTTGGCGAACCGGCTGAGCGCTTTGTTGGTTGCGCGCGATGAGGCCAGGGCCGCCAATGCGTCCCCATCCATCGCCTTGAGCTTTCCGACGACCGTGTCGATCGCTTCGTCCCAGGTCGCTGCTTCGAGCGCGCCGTTCCGGCGGATCATCGGCTTGGTCACGCGCTTGCGAACGTCGTCTAGGATGTCAAAGCGACCGGCGACGCACAACACGCCTCCGTTCACCGCGCCGTCCCAATCGCCCTCGATGCGCAGGATCTGGTTATCGCGCGTGACGACGTTCATGCTGCAGCCGATGCTGCACGCCGTGCAGGTGCTCTTGGTGTGCTCCACCTCGGTCTCATGCCCACGGTAGGCGCTGCGGCGGTCCATCAGGGCACCGGTCGGGCAGACCTGCAAGCAGGTGCCATCGGAGATGCACGAGGACTCGCCGAACGGGACGTTCATATCGGCCACGATCATCGAATCGCTACCGCGCCCGCCCATGCCCAGCGTATAGTTTCCGACGATTTCCTGGCAAGCACGAATACAGCGCCGGCACAGGATGCAGCGGTTGTGATCCATGACAAAGTACTGCCGCGTCGCGTCCACCGGGAGAGGCGTATAGGGACGCGGGTACAGCCAGGAATCCAGCCCGTAGCGGTAGGCGAGGTCCTGCAGCTCGCAATCACCGCTCATCTGGCAGTACATGCAATAGTGGTTGCGCTCGGAAAAGAGCAGCTCGAGCAGGAACTTGCGGGTCTCGACGACCTTTTCCGATTCCGTGTGGACCACCATGCCATCCGTCGCCTGGAACGTGCATGCCGGCTGCAGCGCACGCTGCTTTTCGACTTCGACCAGGCACATACGACAGGCGCCGATCGGCTCCAGGGCAGGGTGGTCGCACAGGGTCGGGATGTCGATGCCGGCAGCTTCGGCTGCCTGCAGGATCGTCTGACCCGACTTGGCGACGATCTCCTGACCGTCAATGGTGAGGTGTACAGACGCCATCGATAGGGTTCTCCTTTCACGTGTCGGGCTACGGAGCGGCTACCTCTCCCTCACATTGGAGGGGGGCTCATGAGAACGTGTTGGGCGATGATCTTGGACGAAAACGGGCCTGGTTCCGGGTTTTCCTGCCCGCTTTTCGTCACCCATGCTACTCAGTTTGACGATTTTCGTCAAACTGGAGTCATCACCTGACATTATACTCACAAAGCTGCGATTTGTCCAATCGCGCAGATCCATTGGGGAAAACCCTGACAAGGATACCCCCACAGGGGCTCGCCAACGCCGACCCGTGCCCACAAGAGTGATCATCTGCTTCGTTGCATCAGGCTCGCGCAAGCCTAGCCTGCGCGAGCCCGACGCGTCTATGGAGCGACAGTTTATCAGTTTAGTGACAGCCAGGACGCCATTGTCCCGGCCGTCACTAGCGGCCCGAACCGTTCGCAGGCCGGTCGGGCTTGGCCTCGAACGGCATGTTCTTCATCTCGAGCCACTCGAGGTCACAGCGCAGGCAGCGCTTGCACTCTTCCCGGATCACTGCCCCAGGCATGGTCTTTTCGACCTCGTCAAAGCTACCGTTGCGCGCGGCGACCGGGATCTCGATCATCTCTGGTCGCTCGGCGTCGGCGTACTGATCGAGATCGAACAACTGCTCGACCGCCTCATAGCCGGGGAGGATGACCTCCTTGTCCAGCGTACCGCTCCGCAAATAGTTGTCGACCGAGCGTGCTACCTCGTTGCCCTGGGCGACGGCCTCGATCACCGTCGCCGGTCCGAGGACGACGTCGCCCGCAGCGAAAACGCCGGGGCGGGTGGTCGCGAGCGCCCGGTTGACGACCATGGTCGAATCGCGCAGGATGTCCATGCCACACGCGGTGCACGCGTCCATATCTGCCTCGAGGCAGGCCAGGTCGGGCTCCTGCCCGATCGCCGGGATTAGCACGTCGAGGCCCATGATGAACGCTGAGCCTTCGAGCGGCACCGGCCGGCGGCGCCCGCTCCGGTCAAACTCGCCCAGCTCGTAGCGCAGGCACTCGACGCCCGTCACTTTGCCATTGCCGGCGATGCGTACCGGGTTGGTGAGCATGTGGAAGTGAATGCCCTCGTCCAGCGCCGCCTGTACCTCTTCGGCGTGCGCGGGCATCTGCTCGCGCTGGCGCCGGTAGACGAGGTGGACTTCCGAGGCGCCCAGCCGCCACGCGGTCCGGGCCGCGTCGATGGCCACGTCACCGCCGCCCACCACGCCGACCCGCTTGCCAGTCAGATCGGGTGCATGGCCCATGGCCACGTCCCGCAAAAAGTCGACACCCGGATAGACGCCCTCTTTGTTTTCACCCTCGATACCCAGCGTGCGGCAGCGGTGTGCGCCGATCGCCAGGACCACGGCGGAGTATCCGTCGTCCATTAGACCGTCGATCGTATAGTCTTCACCCAGCGCTTTTTCGAGCTGGACCTCTATGCCCGCGCGCAGCATGCCCTCGATCTCGAAATTCAGCAGGTCGCGCGGCATGCGATAATCCGGGATGCCGACCGCCATCATGCCACCCAGGACGGGCAGCTTTTCAAAGAGCGTGACCGGATAGCCCTTTTGTGCCAGTCGCAGCGAGGCGGTTAGCCCCGCTGGCCCTGCGCCGATCACGGCCACCTTTTCGCGCTTGCGCTCGGCAGTGACCTGCGGCTGCCACGGATGATCGAGCTCTTCGTCCGCCATGTAGCGCTTGATCTGGCGGATCGCGATCGGCTCGTCGATGTCGCTGCGGCGGCAGCGCGTCTCGCAGAAAGCCGGACAGATACGGCCGCAGGTCAGGACGAACGGGTTCTTGCGGCGGTGGACCTCGATCCCCTCTGCCGTCTTGCCCTGGGCAACCAGGGCGATCCAGCTCGGGATGTCGATCTCGGCCGGGCAGGCGTTGATGCAGCGTGCCAGCACCAGGTCCTGGCACACGCCTGCCGGGCAGCGCTTGTCGAGAATGTGCGTCTCGAACTCTTCACGGAAGTAGCGCAGTGCCGACTTGATCGGCCCGGGCGTCAACTGGCCCAGCGCGCAGAGTGCCGCGGTCTCCATACCCGTCGCGATCTGCTCGATCGTGTCAATGTCCTCCATGCTCCCGTTGCCCTCGGTGATGCGGGTCACGATCTCGAGCATTCGGCGCCCGCCGGCGCGGCAGGGGATACACTTGCCGCAGCTTTCGGCCTGGGCAAAGGTCAGGAAGAACTTGGCAAACTCGACCATACAGGTCTCGTCGTCGACGACGATCATACCGCCAGAACCCATGACCGCGCCGATCTCTTTGAGCGAGTCAAAGTCGACCTTGGCGTTGAGGTGCTCGGCCGGGATGCAGCCGCCCAGCGGCCCACCCGTCTGTACCGCCTTGAAGGCCTTGCCATCGGGGATGCCGCCGCCGATGTCAAAGATGATCTCGCCCACGGTGATGCCCATCGGCACCTCGACCAGCCCCGTGTTGTTCACCTTGCCGGTCAGGGCAAAGATCGCCGTGCCAGGGCTGCGTGGCGAGCCGATGTTCGAGAACCATTCGGACCCGTGGACGATGATCTGCGGCACGTTGGCGTACGACTTGACGTTGTTCAGGTTCGTTGGTTTGCCCCACAGCCCCTTAACCGCCGGGAAAGGCGGGCGGGGACGGGGCTCGCCGCGGCGGCCCTCGATCGAAGCCAGCAGCGCCGTCTCTTCACCACACACAAAGGCGCCCGCGCCCTCCTTGACCTGCAAGTGGAAGGAAAAGTCGGTGCCCAGGATATGATCTCCCAGCAGCCCGTATTCCTCCGCCTGGGCGATGGCCACGTTCAGCCGCTTGATCGCCAGCGGGTACTCGGCCCGGCAGTAGATATAGCCCTCGTCCGCGCCGACGGCATAGCCGCACAGCGTCATGCCCTCGATCAGCGAGTGCGGGTCGCCCTCGATGATCGAGCGGTCCATAAACGCGCCCGGGTCACCCTCGTCGGCGTTGCAGACGACGTATTTCTTGTCGTTGCGCGCGCGCGCCGTAAACTCCCACTTGAGGCCGGTGAGAAAGCCAGCACCACCGCGACCGCGCAGGCCCGAGTTGCGGACCGTGTCGATCACGTCCTGCGAGCTCATCTCTCCCAGCGCTTTGCTCAATGCGACATAGCCGTCCCGGGCGATGTACTCCTCGATGTTTTCGGGATCGATGATCCCACAGTTGCGCAGGGTGATGCGCTGCTGCTTGCTGTAAAAGGGTACGTCCTCGTAAAAAGGAACGGCCTCGTGCGAATCGGGCGTCTTGTACGTCAGCCGCTCTACGACGCGTCCCTTGACCAGCGTCTCATCGACCAGTTCAGGCACGTCCGCTGCCTGCACCTGGCAGTAAAAGATGCCCTCTGGGTAGATCACCATCACCGGCCCCATCGAACAAAAGCCGCGGCAGCCGGTGTGGATTAGCTGTACTTCGTTTTCCAGGCCGCGCGTTGCCAGCTCTTGGACCATGGCATCGTAGAGCCCGCCAGAGCCCGAGGCGGCGCAACTGGTCCCACCACAGACCAGCACGTTCGCGCGATACAAAGCCTCACTCATATTCCTCTCCTCCCGTCACTATCCACCTGGCTGGCTTGCGCTGCCGATGCCGTCGAGCGGGATGCGGCCGAACGCCCACTCGTCGACCACCTGGCCGTTGACCAGGTGCTCCTCGATCAGGCGCGGCACCATGTTGGGGTGCACGTTTGCGTACGTGATCCGCGGCTTGCCCGCCTGCTCGATATCGACCAGCGGTTCCTTCGAACACATGCCTATGCACCCTACCGTAGCAACGTGCGCATCGATGTTGCGCTTCTTGAGTTCCTCCAAAATCGCCTGCATGGTCTCTCGGGCGCCCGCGGCAATACCGCACGTACCCATACCGACCGTGATCTTGGTCGTGGTCTGCTGGCGGATCGAGAGCTCTTGCTGTGCCCGTTCGCGCAGGCGCTGCAATTCTTCAAGAGACTTGAGTTTCGGCATCTTGTGCCTCCTTTAACTGTGTCTCCCCTTCGGTGACAAAGCCGCTCAACCACTCTCGTACTACAGGTGTAGAGAGCGGCAGGTCGCCCAATGCGTCTCTGATCTCGGTTGTACTCCACTCGAACGCGCGTTCCGCGCCGTGGGCGACGATCGTGTGCCGATAGCTCAGCTCGAGACCGTCATCTCGCATCAAGATGCAGATCAATGTTCCCGCCAGGTCGCCCAGTGGCGCACGGTCGATGTGGCTGTGTCGGAATCTGGCCACGACCGTCGTCCCGCCGTTCGGCTGTGAGTGGATGGTCAGCCCTCCGGCACACCGTTCCGCCGCGGCAGCCAAGAGCGGGATGCCCAGGCCCACGTGCCGCGTGATGCGGGTGGTAAAGAACGGGTCTCGCACGCGCCGCAGGGCCTCTGGGTCCATGCCTCGCCCGTCGTCCGCTACGCTCATCGTGAGCAGGTCCGCGTCGAGGTCCTCGACGATCGCTAGCGCGACGTGACGTGCACCGGCCTCGATCGCGTTCTCTACCACGTCGAGGAGATGCAGCGAGAGTTCGCGCACTTGCTCGCCCTTTCTGGAGCTAGTCCAGCTCCTTCAGGAGGTCGATCATCCGCTCGGGAACGAGGTGGCCGACCACTCGTTCGTCGATCATGGCCACCGGGGACAGCCCGCACGAACCGAGGCAGTACACGACCTCGTACGTATACTTGTAGTCATCGGTCGTCTCGCCGGCCTTGATCCCCAGGTACTCTTCCACCGCCTGGGTGATCCGGGCTGCGCCACGCACGTGGCACGCCGTCCCGTCACACTGCCGGATGATGTGCCGTCCGCGCCGCTGCAGGTAGAACTGCGAGTAGAAGGTCACTACTCCGTACACCTGGCTCAAGGGGACGTTCATGCCCTTGGAGATCGTTTGCAGGACCTCGCGAGGCAGCCAACCATAGATCGCCTGTGCTTTCTGCAGCACGGGGATGACCGCCCCATGTCGATCCTTGTACTCCTCCAGGACGTCGTACAACGGGCTCAGGTCGAGTTCCTGTTCTTCCATACGCTGCTCCTCCAAGCGTGTCCAGTTCCATCTACTTGGTGCCTTCGCCTCTGTAGAAGGGAGGCTGGCAAACAAAAAGGCACTCACCAAAGAGGGGTGCCATTGGTCAGCAAGCGACGCAATCGGGGCTTACTCGGCCGGCAGATACAGGAAGGTCCGCCTCCCTTTCTCCCCGGACAATGCCAGCCCGAGCTCAGCGACGGTGGGCGCGGCGACTCGCACGCACGTGTGTGCCCCCATATCGGCCAGACGATGCGCATCACTGTCCACCAACACACCATATCTGGCCGTGCCAGTGTTGTATTTTACTGATTTCCAAACCGATGTCAAGTACATTTCTGTTGTTCGATCTTGCTCAAAGGCTCGATCTGACCCCTTAAAAACGGACGAAAACCGTTCATCATGCCGAGGAAAGGTGCGATTTTCGGCGATCGCGAGTTCTCCACTGCCGAATTTCGTGAGATCGATCGCGCGGGGGGTGATCTCGACCCCACTTATGGGCAGCCCCTGTGGGATGAAGCCGAGGTTGCTCAGAATAGAGAAAGATGGCCGGTCTATATGCGCCGGGATGCACAGCCCGCCCAGTGTATCGACGCCGACCGCTACCTGCTCGACCGAGAGTGAGGTCGACGTCGCCAGGAGACGCTCCTCTGTATAACGGTGCGCGCCCGCTGCGTCGACCACGTATTGTGCTCCAAAATAGTCCTCGCGATTGGGCAGCTCGGGGAGTGCGTCGTCGACGGTGCGCTGCCAGGCCTCGACCTGGGCCAGCGTGTCGAACACGCACAGCATGTGCACCTCTTCGCGGCTTTGCACTTCCATGCCCGGCAGCACAGTGAGGCCCGTCCCGCGTGCTGCCTCGATCACCGCGCCCACATTAGCGGCGCAGTTATGGTCGGCGATGCCGATCAGTCCCAGACCGAGCGCCAGTGCCCGCTCCACGATCAGCGGCGGGATCATCTCTACCTCTGCACACGCCGAGAGTACGGTGTGGAGGTGCAGGTCGATCAGCAGCGACAGCATCGCGATCTAGCCAGGCCTGTTTCCCTCGACCCCCAGACCGGTCAGCCGGCCGACCACGGTGAACGTGTCCTCGGCCGTACCGAGCAGGTTGACCCTTGCCTCGTGTGCTTTGTGCATCGTCTCCTCGTCCGGGACCATGTCCTCGGTGATGATCACTGCCGAGAGCTCGAGCAAGGAGGCGACCGCAACGACGTTTGGATGGCACTGCAGCGTGACCCATACGTTCCCGGCCGCGGCACCTGCCATGACGCAGCTCAGCAGGTCGGAGGCATATCCGCCGCTGACCTCGCGCGCCAGGTCTGCATCCTCGATCACCGAGAGGCTCAACTGCTCGACAATGTGTGCCACGTGCATGGCATCTATGTCCCTTCTGTCAGGTCAAAGACGATCCGTAGGTGCGTCCCTTTGCCCGGCTCCGATTCGAGCGACATCTCGTCGGCACAGTGCTGGATGTTGCTCAAGCCCATGCCGGCACCAAAGCCCATCTCGCGGATCCACTCGGGTGCGGTCGAGTAGCCGGGCTGCATAGCTTGCTCCACGTCGGGGATGCCTGGGCCCTCGTCGCAGACGTCAATGTGGATCGAGTCCGTGCGCACCTCGGCGTGGATCGTGCCGCCAGCCGTGGCGTGCAGGACCAGGTTCATCTCTGCCTCGTAGGTAGCGACGGCCACGCGCCGCAGGATAGAGGGATGGGTGCCCAGGTTCTGCAGCGAGCGCTTGAACTGGCTGGACGCCTCGCCGCCGTGTACGAAATCGTGCGGCCGGATCGTGTAGCGCAGGATAATGCTCGTTGCCTCAGAGAGGATGTCCTGGAAAAAGTGCTGCTCGTGATGATGGTCTGCCTCACGCTGCCGATAGTCGATGTCGAGCTGCACCAAAGTGCCCCTGACGATATCCCCCTGGGTCAAGATCCCGATCAGCTTTCCACTGCTCCGCTCGACCACCGGGAATCGCCCGTAGCCAGTCTGCTGGAACTTGCCGATCGCCGAGATGACGCGCTCGTCGCCGTACAGCGCCTCCACGTCGTAGGTCATGTGATCGGCCACCGGCTCGTCGATCTGCCTCGCTTCGAGGGTCTGAATCAGGTCCATCAGGCTGACGATGCCGGTCAGGCGCCCGTCTTGCAGGACAGGTGTGCCCGAGATGCGGTGCTCGCGCAGGATGTCTCGCACCTCGCGCATCGAGGTCTGCGGCGTTACCGTGATCACGTCAGGCGTCATGACTTCCTCGACGCACAGCTCGTAAAAGATCTCCTGGATCTTGGAGACGTCTCTGTCCATCGACGCTAGTCAAACTCCCCGCACGGGCCGAGGCCGGGCAGCCCGGCCCGGAACAGCAGGCCGCTTGCCTCGTACATCGTGTAGCACGTCGCCATCAGGACGATGCCCGCTTCCCTGGCGATGACCACCGTCTCCGGGGGAGGTAGCTTGGCCCGCACAAAGAGCACTGCCCGAATGCCTACCATCTCTGCGGTACGCACTGCCTGCGGGTTGGTCAGGCCGGTGACGAGGAGCACGTTCTCACGTGCGAAGCGCAGCGCATCGCTCATCAGGTCCGCGCCGGCACCGTGCGTGACCTCCATTTCCAGATTGACGTTGTCAGAGATGACGATGCCCTCGACGGCCTGCAGCACCTCTCGCAGCTTCACTGCTCCGCTCCTATCGGTGGCCCTGGACCACCAAAACAAAACAAGGGAGACGCGAGGTCTCACCTTGTCTATTCCTCTCCAGGACGCGCATGCCCTTGCCCTCTATGTGGTCTAGTTTAGCTTGTCGGCCGGAAAGTCGCGTCCGATGATCACCGCCAGGTCGGCGTCGGTGCTCGTCGTCCGTTGCTCAATGATCGGCTCAGAGATGCTCATCTCGGCCAGCCAGCCGATCAGCCATTCGGTCGTATAGGGCTTTTCCTCGTACACAAAGATCGTTGTCTGGCCGTACTGCGGCCGGTCGGGTAGCTCGTCCAGGAAGGCATCGATGCCCTGCATCTCGAGGAACGACTGCGTTCGCCCAGCCAGGCCATCGACCGCCGACCCATTATAGACCGCAACGCGAGCGTGCTCGGATGCCACCTTCTGTACCGTCGTCGTCTCGGTGACCGTTGCTTCCGGCGTCGGATCGCTGAACAGGGCGTCGATCAGGGGGCGTGCCTTGGCCCGATCGTAGAGCAGGACCATCTCACCGTTCGGCGTCATCCAGTCGGAGGTCAGCTCGCGGTCGATCGTCGCCGTGTGGATATTCTCTCGTTCCACCTTTTGCGCCCATTCGGCGAGGACGATCATCTCCTGTACGGGCATGTTGGTCTCGACCGAATCACCCATCTCGCGTACCAGGTTGGGGGCCTGCATGATCAACTGTGGCAGGTTCTTCAACCTCAGCACCTTGTCGCGGATGGCCAGGATCACCGCTTGCTGGCGGCTCATCCGTGAAAAGTCGCCATCGCCTGTGCCCTTGCGCGTACGCGCGTACTTGAGCGCCATCTCTCCGTCGAAATGCTGCAGCCCGGCGTCGATGTGCAGGTGCGTCGTCCGATAGTCCTCGGTCGGGTATTCATAGTCGTCGATCGTCTTGGGCACGTCGATGTCGATCCCGCCGATATAGTCGACCATGCGCTCGAACCCGGTGAAATTCAGCCGCACGTAATAGTGTACCGGCACGCCAAAGTTATACTCGATCGTCTGCATGGCCAGGGCTGGCCCACCGCCCGGATAGTTCTCCATCTCCCCCCAAAAGTGCGCGGTGTTGATGCGGTCCTTTTCGTGGTTGGGGTGGGGAATGGCCACCCATAGGTCGCGCGGAATAGAGAGGATGCTGACGCTCATATCCTTTGGATCTATCGAGACCAGCATCATCGTGTCGGTCCGCGTCGCCGCCGACTCGCCTGGGCGCTGGTCGATGCCCATGGCGAGGATGTTGACCCGTTCCTTGTCCTCGATGCTGGGCATGATGACCTGCTGTCGCGGAGCGGACGGGCGCGATGCCGGCTGGTCTGACCCTGTAGCTTCGCTGGGTGCCTGGGCAGTCGGCGCGAGGAAGGGGAGGCCCGAGATCGATCGGAACTGCGTGTGTGCGGCGAAATCCTTGATCGTCGTGAAGGCCAGGTAGCCACAATAGAGGCCCCCGGCGATCAGCGCGATCAAGATCGCTCCATAGACGAACTTGGGCCAGTAGGTAGGCGGACGATGCGCGTTCGCATCCTCACGATTCATACCGTTCTCCACGTGCTCCTCTCGTGTCAGTGTCACTGGTCAGGTTCGGGTAAACGCACGACATTATAGCATGCTTTCGCGGCACGGCAAACGAACGAGCCTGTCCCCGGCGACCCGCGGGCTGCCGGGGACAGGCTCGTTGCCGAACCCCTGTGGAAGGTGTGTCTCTGGTCCTCCGCGCCAAGCTCTAGCTGGCGCCGAGGGTCAAAAGCCTACATCGTGCTCAGTGCGGCACGGGTGGCAGGTCGTTCACATAGAGCGCCTGGCCCGCCGTATAGTACAGCTTGCCTGCACGCTCGTCCACGAACAGGCCGCTTAGCCCACCAAAGATCGCTTCCTCTTCGGGTGGGGTGCGAAACTGGCGCACAAAGGTACCGTCGCGCTTGAGCTGCACGATCCGCCGGTCAGAGGCATCGGCGACATAGATGTGTTCCGTGACCTCCTCGATGTCCATGTACAGCGCCGTGGCGCCCAGGAGCGGCTTGGGGATCTGCTGCACCGAGAATTCGACCGGCTCGCCGCCAAAGTACTTGTCGATCTTGCCACTGTCGTGCACGATGTAGATGCTGCCGTCGATGCCGAGGTCGAACGCATTGCCCAGGTCCCCTTCGGCTTGCATCCACGTGAGCGGCGCGCTCTCGAACTGCTTGTCTGGGTATTTAAAGATCTGGTTCGCCACCGGGTCGAGGAGATAGAGGTTCCGGTCAAAGGTGGCGAGGGCAACCGGATCGCGCCATACGTCCTTGCCGCCCAGTACCTGTACCTGCTTCTGTTCCCACGACGGATCGAACTCGACCAACAAGCCGTTCCGGTCGACCACCAGGAGCGCGCCGTGCTGCGCATCGCCACCGTCTTTCCGCCAGGCGATATCTACCAGCATACCCAGCGTCTGATCCTCGATCGGCTGTGTCTCACGCATCAAGACCTGGCTGTCGTCGGGGTTGCGCAGTGCGCTGCTGACGTCGTTCAGTGCGTGGTGATACACTTGTCCGGCACCGCGGTCCAGGACGTATACGTCGAGGCCCGAGATGATGATCCGGCTGGGCTGGCTGTCGGGCGCAGTATACTCGTAGAGCCTGATCGGTGAGGCGAGACGAGTGACGCCGTCGATGCGGTCGATCTCTGTCGCAGCCTGAGCGAGCATGCTCTGTATGTCCTCGTTCTCTGGCTGCATCTCTGCTGCTTCGTTGGCCAGCACGATCACCTGTTCCCAGTACCGGCGGGCCTCAGGTGGGTTACCGACCTTGCTGAGGGCGAGATCGCGCTGAGACTGCACCTCCTCAAGCTTGGCCTCGAACTGCGTCCGGCTGGACCAGTCGTGGTACGCCGAGTAGCCGCCGACGATCAGCAGGGCGACGAGCGGAATAGCGATGGCAATGACGATCCCCACCCTCGAGCCCTGGCTGCGCTCTCGCTGCTGCCTGCGCGCTGCCGCACGCCGCCGTTCCGCTGCCGTCGGCAGTGGACGATCGGGCAGCATACGCACGCCCAGGGTACGCAGGCCCTGCCCTGCGGCACCGAGAAGTGCACGAACGCGCTCGCCAACGCCCGGCCCCTCCGGCTCCAGGCCAGGTGCAGCGCGCGACGATGAAGGTGGCTGGTACGCAGCCGTCCCCGCGGCAGAGCGACGATGGGGCGGTGCCGCTACCTGGTCGTCGGGCACCGGATCGACAGAGCGCTGTGGCGACGGCGAGTACGCCGGTGGAGGTTGCCTTGCGATCTCCTGTTCCGGTTCAGCCCAGTCCACAGGAGGGAGATCTGATCCTACCTCGACTGGACGGGGTTCTTCTTGAACGGCCCGGTCCACCTGCTCGTCGAGTTGGGGCCCGGCATCTCTTGCCCTTCCTCCATCTGATGCTGGCCTCGCTCCGCCGCCGGGTGCGCTTTCCTTGCCGCCGGGCCGCTCGACCGGTGTGAACGCCCACTGCTCCCGCTCTCCCTGTGCGCGTGCGCCGGCCCCGACCTGGATGACCAGGGCGGTGCAATCCTCGGGCGGCGCGAGCGTCTCCAGGTTGAGCAGTGATCGCTCCATATTCCCCGAGATGATCTGGCCGATGCGCGTGCTGCCAAGTTGGCGGGCCATGGGTCCGTCGGCGAGCAGGATCGTGTCTCCGGGTTGTGCGTTGGCGTGAAAGAGGCGTACCCCGGTGATCTGTCGCTCGCCCAGCACACTCGAGTCCTCGAGGTCGAGCGTCGTATCGGGAAAGACCTGTACCCGCTCTCGTTGGATCAGGTATACCATTGGCCAGCCCGCCTGGGCGATATAGACGTCCCCATCGCGCAGAACGACGCAGGCCGCTCCACCGACACGGTGCTCGGTGACGGTGCGGGCATTGTAACGCAGCAACTGTGCGTTGGCCAGCAAGAGTGCCTGCCGCAGGCCGTAGGTGATCGTCCCCGGCGTGCTGAAATACTCGTCTGCAATCGCGCTCGTCAGGTCCTGGCAAACCTCTTCGCGGCCAAACGTGTCGCCGCTGAGCTCGACCAGGATATGTAGCTGGCCCTTGCCGCGCGACTTGATCGGCAGGATCGGCCGCCGCTCGATCACGGCGAGGTTCAGCGCCTCTGCCTGGCGCACCCCTCCGACGATGCGCAGTTCCCCAACGTTCGTTTCCCACTTTTCGGACATGGCACCCTCCCTTGCATCTCTGCTGCCACGGAGCCGCCCCCAGCGCGGCTCTCTGGGTCGTACAACGCGTGCTGCTCTTCAGTCGGCTAGTGATCTTCTTGCGTGCTGACCAGGAGCTCGGCGTGATGCATCAATAGGCTTGTTCGATCGGGTGGTGTCTCTTTGACCTGCAGGTAACGCTCCAGCGCCTCGAGCGGCGTCAGGCCGGCGACGTCTTCTTGCGCACCGAGCCGCATTCGCTCCGGACGAACGACGTCATGCAAGATGGCGGCCACGTAAAAGGCCGGCTCCAGTGCCCGCCGGACCTCGTTCTCGCGGATCAGCACGTCCTGGTCTGGGGTGGTGCGCACGATCAGGCGCACGACTGCGCCCTCGAGCGGCGCCCGCTCCAGTGCCGCCAGGATCTGGGCCGTCGGGTCGTCGCCGTCCGCGGTCACGCGTACGGTGAGAAAAGGCCGCACATCCAGCTTTCGAAAGGTCCACGAGCAGGCGCCGCGCTCGACCTCAGCCAGGATGAACCCCTTGTCCTCTTTTTCCTCGCCGAAATCGATGCGCTCGACGCTCCCCGAATAGACTACGGGCGGCGCGCGCTCTGGCTCGATCGCCTGGTGCTGATGAATGTGGCCCAGCGCCACGTAATCCCAACTGGGCTGCTTGAGCAGTTGCAGCGGCAGGACCACGTCCTGCCCCAGCATCACCGTCCGCTCGGACCCGTAGGTGGCCCCTTGTACGGTACCGTGAACGACGAGGATGTGCGGGACGTCATCGCGCAGGCGCGAGGTCAGGCCACCCTCGCCGGTCAGGATCAGCTCGATCCGCTCCAGGAGCAGGTCGTTGACCTCCTCCAGGCTACGGTTCTTGTAATCGTCGCGCGAGAGAAGATTGCTGCGCACGATCCAGGGCAGCACGCCAACCTGCACTGGCCCGTGCGCCGTGTCGATATCGAACACGGCGGGGCTGCGCGCGACATAGACGTGCTCCACCTCGAGCGTGCGATAGATCTCCATCGTGTGTGCCCGGCCCACGGCGTTGGGCATGTCGTGGTTCCCGGCAACCAGGACGGTCGGCACACCGGCCTGTGAGAGCCGCCGGATACGGCGTGCAAACTCGCGCTGGTAGGTGGGCGAGGGATCGCGCGTCTTGTACGCGTCCCCCCCAAAAACCACCAGGTCCGCCGCCTCATCGAGAGCCACGTCGATGATCGTGTCTATGCTGTGCATGAAATCGGTCAGGCGCGTCGACAGCCCTGTCTGCGGGTCGAGCCGGCCATAATTCTCTGACCCGAGGTGAACGTCGGCGAAATGGACCACCTTGAGCGGCACGCGCTCACTCCTCCTCAAAGTAGCTACTCAGTGCCTGTGCCGTCTCCTGATCGGCCGCGACCTGCGCCAGCAGGTCACGGTACCTGGCTTCGATCTTGCCTGTGGGATGCCCCGCCCGTCCGAGCTCCTGCCGGACCTGATCGAACCACCTTCTAGCCGCGTCTATCTCCCCCACGGCTGCGTCGGCAATGCCAAACAGCGTCGCCTGCCCCACGGACACCAGGTTGAGATCCACGCTGGTCGTTTCCGCAAGCGGGAGCACCCGCTGTGGCTCACCGAGGCGCAGTGCTGCTTCCGACCACGCCTCCTCGCTCACCCCTTCTGCCTGCGGGTCGAGCCTGGTCACGCGCTGCCAGATCGAGCGCGCCTGCTCTTCGTGTCCTTCCTTCTGCGCGATCAGCCCCTCGTACAGCATGCGCCGCGCTGTGTCCTCTTCCCGTGCCACGTAGCGACGTGCACGGTCCAGCTCTCCGCGCTCGACCAGCCAGGTATATACTTCCATTACGTGTGTGGCCAGATCTGGCTCGAGGACGGATGCCATGCTCCACGTGCTCAGCGCGTCCTCGATCCGCCCCATGTCTTGATAGGTGCGGAACAGGGCGAGGTTCACGAATGCGGCTTCCTCGTTGCTCGTGACCATCGGGAGCGCGTCCCTGTAAGCGGCTTCCGCCTCCTCGTAGCGCTCGAGTCCGGCGTATTCGGTACCGAGGTCGGCCCACGCGGCCATCGAGGAGGTCTCTTCCGCGATCTGTCGCAGTTGCGACAGGCCTTCCTCCACCGCTCCTTGTTCGATCTGGATCGAGGCGATCATCCGCTCGGGCGCCCGCGCGCCGGACAGGTGGCCTGCTACCGCTTCGCAGGCCTGGATGGCCTCGTCGTATCGTCCTTCACTGCGCAAGAGCTGGCCCAGCGAGTGCCATGCTGTGCGCAGCATGCGCTCGAGGTTCTCTCTACGCTGCAGCGTCTCTGGGCGGAGCCTGGTCACGCGATTGACGATCCGCCACAGCAGTTGAATGGCTTCATCGGTGTCATCGCGTGCCAGGGCATCGATGGCACGCTGATAGATCGCTTCGTAGCTCTCGTTTAGCTCGACGGGCACGTGCTGTCCTCCGGGAGGTGACCCAGCCGCCCGCGAGCGATGTCGGGTGGGTGTCTGCGTTCGTTGGCGGCTCTCTTAACCAGGATCGATCCTTATGTCTTATAGAAATTGTACTTGAAAACCTAATGAAATGCAAGCTATGGATAGCGTACGTATCATCTCGGCATCCTACAACTGTGGTATAATAGGCCGAGGAGGGACGATGGTGCTGTATGTGGTAGATGTGCCACCGGGCGGCGAGGATGCGCTGACCCTGCGTGCGCGCCGCGTGCTCGACGAGGCGGTGCTGATCCTGGCCGGGCGCGAGGCGCGTGACCGGCTCGCACGTGCAGGCGGCGAGGGCAGCGCGCCGCTGCTCTTGCCGCGCGATACTATGCTGGAAGGGGCGGTCGCCGCCGTGCGTGCGGCCCTGGTCGCAGGCGACGTGGCTTGGGCGGCGCCGGACCTGGCTCGCTGGACGGCGCACGAGCACGCGCTGCTGCGCGCGCTGCTGGCAGCAGGCATCGAGGTGCTGCCCGTGCCCGGCGGGAGCGGCTGGTTGGCCTGTCTGGTCGCCTCTGGCCTGCCCAGCGATCGGTTCACCTACCTGGGAGAGGTTCCGGCAGGCGCCGAAGCGCGGCGTACGGCACTGCAGCGTGCCGCCGGGGAACGGCACACGCTGATCTGGCGGGTGCGGGCGAGCGCGCTGCCCGAGGCGCTGGACGACGCGGCTGCCCTCCTCGGCGACCGGGCGGCAGCGCTGTGCAGCGCGGGTCGTGTGTGGCGCGGCCAGCTTGCCGATGTGCCCCGCGACCGGCTCGACGCGTACCTGGTCGTCGAGAGGGCCGGCGAGGAGCAGCCGTGGACGGAGGACCAGGTCCGTGCGCGCGTGCGGCAGTGTCTGGCCGGTGGTGCCTCGACGCGGGATGCGGCACGCGCCGTCGCCGGGGCTGCCCGCTGGCCCCGGCGGCAGGTGTACCAGATCCTCATCGAGATCCAGTCTGAGCGCCAAGAATGAAAGCGGCGGCTGCACCGACTTTCCCGGACGTAGGTGGCGCATCCCCATGCGCTACGTACGTCCGGGGAGCCAGATGTGGTCGCCCGGTTCAGGAATGTGCGCTTGGGCAGCGAGGCCGGATCGAGTATAATCCCCTGCTAGTGCAGCCATTTTACCGGAGGATAGGTTGGATATCGACTGGTTTGGACACGCCTGCTTTCGCATCCGGGACAAGGGGGTGACGATCGTCACCGACCCACATCCGGAAGAGCTGGGCTATGAACGGCCGCGGATCCGTGCCGACGTGGTCACGGTGAGCCATCCGCATCCCGGGCACAGCGCGGTCAAGGGCTTTCGAGGCTCGCCACACGTGTTGACCGCGCCGGGTGAGTACGAGATCGAGGGCGCCTTTATCACCGGCATCGCCACCTACCACGATGCCCGGCAGGGGAGCGAGCAAGGACAGAACACGGTCTTTCTGTTCGACCTGGGCGGGCTTACGGTCTGCCACCTCGGTGACCTGGGGCACGGCCTGGCGCAGGAAGAGGTCGAAGCGTTCGATCAGGTCCATATCCTCTTGATTCCCGTCGGCGGAGGGAACTCGCTCGGTGGCGCCCTCGCTGCCGAGGTAGTGAGCACGATCGAGCCGAACATCGTGGTGCCGATGCACTATGGCACGCCTCTCCTCTCGCGCGAGCTGGAGGGCGTCGACCGGTTCCTGCGCGCGATGGGTGCGGGGCACGTGACCCCGCAAGAGAGCCTGCGCGTGCGGCCCGGCAACCTGCCCGAAGACACGCAGGTGGTGGTGCTGGACTATCACAAGTAGCGGTATGACCGGGCGCACAACTTGAGCGTGGTCACCATTCGTGGTATAATCGCATCTGCTCGGAGAGGTAGCATAGTCTGGCCGAATGCGCGCGCCTGGAGAGCGCGTGTGCCGCAAGGCACCGTGGGTTCGAATCCCACCCTCTCCGCCAGGTTCTTGTGGGCCTGACGGTCCCCCATCTGTCGTCACAGGTTCGAGAGAACACGATTCCCGCCGAGATCGCCCAGCCAACCTGGGCGATTTCGCTTTCTCTCCCTCGTTCACCCCTCACGATATGTCCTCCTTCTCCCGGTTGCAGAGGCTGCTTTGCTGCAGCCCTCCGGAGGGCAGATGTGCTGAGGCGAGAAAAGGAGAGACACGGAGACGAGTCGCTCTCGTCTCCGTGTCTCCGGGCGCATCGATGGTGCCCACCGCGGCGCAGTAGGCAAAGGGATCGGTAGAGGATCTTGCTTGATGAAGAGCCTTGGAACGGGTACCGGTATCCGGTTGCTGCGAATCCCTCACGATCTTGGCGTGCTCAGTCCGCCGTGACCGTACGCTGCTTCGTCTCTACGCCTTCTTCCTGTCGCTCCTGGAACAGCGCATCGTATGCTTCCACGGTCATCACCGTGCCCTCTTGGGCCACGTCCACGTACAGCACGCCGTTGAGGTGGTCGATCTCGTGTTGAAAGACGCGGGCGATATACCCCTCCGCCTTGATCCGTACCTTCCGACCGCTGAGGTCCTGCCCCTTGATCAGAACTTCTACCGGGCGCTCGACCATGCCGACATAACCGACCACTGACAGGCAGCCCTCCTGTCCTACCTCGGTTTCCTGGCTGGCCTTGACGATCTCGGGGTTGGCCAGCACCCACTGCTCGCCCGGGTGGGGATAGTCCTCGTCATCCGGGATCTCGATCACGATCAGCCGCCGGGCGATGCCAACCTGCGGTGCAGCCAGCCCGACGCCCTTTGCCTCGCGCATGCTTTCGAGCATATCTTCAGCCAAGCGGGACAGCCTCTCGTCGAACACCGTCACCTTGACGCTGCGTTCTCGGAGGACAGGATGCCCGATCTGGACGATCTCTAGCTCTGCCATCTCATTCTTCTCCGCATAGGTGTGTGCTTTATCATATATAGACGGAATGCGGATGTCAAGTCTTACGCAAACACGAAACCCGTTTTCTCAGGGCACACCAGTGCCCGAAAACGGGTTTCTGAACACTGTATCGTTCCTCTAACCCCCCGGAATGACGATCAGCGTGCTCGTGGGCGTTGGCTCAGGCGTCACCGGGGTGGGCGTCACCGTGGGCAGTAGTACCTTTGTCGCCGTAGGCGTCGCCGTGGGTATGGCAGTTGTGGGCGTCGGCGATGCCGTCGCCGTCGGCACGGGCGTCCACGTCGGCGTAGACGTGGGCACGTTCGTCCAGGTGGGCGTCGGCGCCGGGGGCGCTGGCGGCAGGTAGAGCTGCTGCCCTGGTGTCACCCCATAGCCTTCCAGGCAGTTCGCCCGCTGGATCTGCCCCACCGTCGTATGGCGGCTCTGGGCCAGGCTGTACAGATTGTCGCCCGGTTGTACCGTGTAGAGCACCCAACCAGGCTCTGGATAGGGAACACACGACGGTGCTGTCGGCGCAGGCGGGACCGTCGCCGTGGGCGGAATCGGGGTCACGACGGCCTGTGCAGGCAGATAGAGGCGCTGCCCCGTATAGATGTTCGTCGAGGAGAGGCAGTTGGCCTCCACGATCGCCGAGACACTCGTCCCATAGCGTATCGCCAGGCGGGACAGTGTGTCGCCCTGCTGCACGGTGTAGAGCCGCCAGCTTGAGGGCACGATACAGACCCGCGTCGCGGTGGGCGTCGCTGTCGGAACCGGCGTCTCCGTGGGGCTCAGCACCGCCGTCGCTGTCAACGTCGGCGTCGGCTGTGGCGTTGGGGTAAAAGTGGGCCTGGACGTCGCCGTCGGAGGTATCGCCGTTGCCGTCGGGGGCACCGCTGTCGCCGTCAAAGAGGGTGTGACCGTCGGGGTCACCCTCGTCGGTGTCGACTGTACCGTCGTTGGCGTCGACTGTACCCTTGTCGGCGTCGAAGTCACGAGCGTCGGCGTACGCGTCGGCGGCAGCACCACTGCCACCGTCTGGGTCGCTGTAGGGTCGGCAGCGACGTAGAGGTGCCCCTCCTGCGTGGTCAGCACGCTGCTCCCGACGACCGTGCAGGCAATGACGCCTACCGCGGCCAGACCGATCGCGAACTGACGCAGGAATCCCCCTCCTCGGCTAGCCACGCTCGCTCGCTCCCGGCGGAGGGCTCGCGAAAGCGGTTGCGCTGCTACCTTCCGTATCCATCGTCTTCTCGAGGCCATAGGGCAGGGCGACGTGGAATGTGGTGCCCTGGCCGATCTCGGTGTCCATCCACACGTGCCCGCCGTGCGCCTCGACCAGTGCCTTCACGATTGCGAGCCCAACCCCCGTCTCGCCGAGCCCGGAGATCAGCGCGCTGTCCGCGCGGTAGAACCGCTCAAAGACGCGGCCGTGGTCCTGGGGAGCGACGCCCCCACCCGTGTCCGACACGGAAAAGTGCAGGTGGGCGTTGCCTGTTTCGTCTCGCTCCTCGTGGGCGATGATGTGGATCGTCGTTCCTGTCTCGGAAGACTTGGAGGCATTGTTGAGCAGGTTATCGACGATTTGCTGAAAGCAGTCGGGATCGAGGTAGATCGGTTTGACCTCGCCGATCTCGAGGTGGGCGTTGAGCTCACGTTCAGCCAGGCGAAAGCGTGCGTTCTGCAGTGCGCGTTCGAATGCGCGCTCCACGTTCACCGGTTCCAGCTCGATATCGAGCCGGCCCGATTCGATCGCGGTCACGCCCAGCAGATCGTTGAGCAGCGCGCCCATGCGTTCGATGTTGGCCTGTACGCGCTGCAGGAAGCGGCGCTGTGTATCGTCGAGCTTGCCGACGGATTCGTTCATCAACAGCTCGGTGTATCCTACGATCGAGGTCATTGGCGTGCGCAGTTCCTGCGAGAGCGAAGACAGAAAGTCGTCCCGTGCGCGTGAGCGGGCGTCGCTCTCGGGTACCTCGTGGAAGGCCAGTACCGCACCGGTGTGCTCTTCACTGACCAGGAGCGGCGACAGCAGGATCTGGAGGTGCTGCGCCGGGCGCTGGACGGTCAAAGGCTGCAGCAGCGAGCCTTGCAATGCATAACCGTTCGTCACCCGGCGGACGGCGGATTGCCACTGTTCATCGGGCCACAGCGAGGCCGCGTTCTGTCCCTGCCATTCCTCTTCCCTGGTGCCCAGCATGTGTGCGGCCGCTGGATTCATGTTCAGGATCTGTCCCCGGGCGTCGCAGACCACGACCCCGTTTGGCAAGGCGTGCAGCGGCAGCATATCCAGGCCCGGTACCGGTTCGCTCGCCTTTGCAGCTTGCTCGCGCAGGCGGGTGCGTAGGTTGTTGTACGTCGCCTCGGCCTTGGCTAACTGCGAACGAAGCTGCTTCCGCTCCTGTTCGAGGCTCTTGACCTGGCGATCGAGCTGGCTGCGAGCGGTCTCTGACGTCGCCAGGCGCTTGCCCAGCAGGGCGAGCTCGGGATCCTGTGCCTCTTCGGTTGCCGTTTCCCCGGTTGTTCCGTCCTCCTGCTCCTGTGCGGCGGCTTGCCCGGCTTCCTTGAGCTGTTCGTGTAGTGCGTGCACGTCGTCCTGCGCGTGCTGCAAGGCCTGCTCGGTCTCGTATAGGCGTTGGACATAGACGGCGATCTCGTCCTTGGCCTCGCGCAGGCGGTTCTCCAGGCCAGCACGTGTGCGCGACAGCTCGCGTTCCAGGACGTGGGCGTCGGATTTGTGTGTCTCGATCTCGGTGCGCATGCGCTGGTACTCGCGCGCGTTGGCCACCGCCAGGGCCGTATAGCGGGCCAGCGTCTCGCACTTGCGCACCTGGATCTCTGTGAAGGGTACCTCTTGGCCTGGCCGGGCGACCAGCAAAAAGCCGGCGGTCCGCGCATCGTGGACCAGTGGCTGGATGATCAGCGGCCCATCGCCCTGGCTGTCCATGAGCCGGTAGACCTGGCGCGCCTGGTCGTTTTCGTCCGATGCGAGCACCAGCGCCTTGCCTCTCGAGAGCGCGTGCTCGAGCGCTGGATAGTCCACCACGTACAGCTCTTCTTCCTTGTGTACGGTGTCGGGCACCCGGTACAAGACCGGCAGCGTGGCCAGAGTCTCATCCTCCGGATCGAGCAACACGACGGCGCACAGATCCGCTTGTAGCGTCTGTGACACGCTGCGTACCGCAGTATGCAGGATCATATCCAGGTCGATCGAGTCAGATACCTCGAGGTGGGTATCGAGCAGGTCCATCAGCCCCGTGATCTGAGTCAGCGTCTCCCGGTTCACCGATTGCAGGCTGGCGGACTGGGCATCAAAGCCAGCGATGACCCGGCGGTAGGCAACCATGGCAAAAAGAGGAAAAGCGATCAGGTTCGCCAGGCGTACCCAGCCTGCAAAGTAGGGGATCGCTTCCGCTGCCGGAGAAACAGCCTGAAAGAGATGCGCCCCGGCGAGTACGAGCAGCAGCACCAGCACCGTCCCGCGCTCGGGGACGGCGGTGGCGAGAGTATAGACCATCATGCCCAGCAGCAGTGCGAGCTGCCCAGCCTCCCACGCCCAGTTCTGCCACGAAAGGTTGTAGGATGCGTCGGGGAGTATGGGCAGCAACCGCGCCCACGCAACCGCCGACAGCACATAAGTGCCGACGGCGAGTGGCAGTGCGATGCCGAGAAAGACACGGCTGAAAACACGCTCGCGAGACCGGATGGCGACTGCCCAGCAGATCATGATAGCCGACAGCGCCCCCAGGAACCGCTCCAGCGGGGGGCCAAGCTGGATCAGCAAGCTCGTCGTACCGAGGCTACCGGTCCGATCCACGAGGGCGAGGACAAAGAAAGCCAGGTACCCCAGGGAAAGAATGGCGCTTGCGGTCAGCAGGCGAGGGGTGATCCCCTTTCGTTCTCCGCGAGACCAGCGAGAGAGCGCGAGGCCCATGGTCGCCCAGATACTGAACAGGACCACCAGGTAGTAGACCACCCCCCCCGGGGGAGCCGTTAGCAGAACGAGGACATCTCTCAAGACAGACATGCTTATTCCCCAGCCTTGGCCACGGCGCGTACGAAGTATCGTTTGTTCACAGTCTTCTTCATTGTACTACATCCACTGAGCTCAGTCAACCCTCAACTTGACAGAAAGTACGTCGTCGACCCGTAGGTCACGTCTCCATACGATGCTGAGCATCAACGTCCCTGGGAGCGCTGGGCTCTCACAGATCCCGTCAGGGGCAGCCCAGCCCGGCCTAGCTCGTAGCTCACGTGTCTCCCGCGTGACACCAGGTGCCGATGCTACCTGCCGGCCCTACTCCACGATCGGTTTGTAGGTCACGTGTCCCCCCGTGACACCGGGCGCCAGCCCGAAACTCATTCCACGATCGGCGCCTGCAGCAGCGCCCGGTCGTACGGCGCCTCTCCAGAGAACCTCTCCTCGCCATCGATGGTCAGTGGCAGCCGCTCCAGCGTCACGGGCGAATAGACGCCCAGCTCCACGCGCCACTCGCCCGCCGGCAGGTCATCGGGCAGGGCGAGCCCGTGTACGTGGATCAGCAGGTCGCCCTCTTGCAGCCCTGCCGGCGCAATGTGAAACCCGTCCCAACTGGCGCGCACCGCGTTCGCGTCGTCGAGCACGTGGATGAAAACGGCGAGTGGTGCTGTATCCGCTTGCAGAATCCGCCAATAGGTCGTGACCTGCCACTCCTGGCCCGCCTGTGCTTCGTCGCCATAGCTGTAGCCGAGTAGCGCGAGCCGCCCATAGTCGAGTGGCATGGTGAGCGGCACGCGCTGCGCCTCCGACGCACCCGCGATGTACGTCGTCTCTGCGCTGGCCCACGCCCGTACCTGTGCCGCCTGGGCCAGCAGCGCGTCGATGACCTGGCCGTCGTGCCAGCGATAGATACGCAAGGTGCCGTCCGGCGAGCCCGGACTGCTGTCCCAGACGGGGGCCGCGCCTTGCGCCAGCAGCGCCGAAACGACCGGTGCCAGTTCCGCAGGCGAGAGCGCCTGCTCGGTCAGGTAGACGTAGCCCTCTTGCCCACGGGGCAGCACCAGGCTCTGCTGGCCGTCGAACCAGCGGACCGCCGCACCTGCCGCCCCTGCATAGAGGTCGAAATTCATCTTGCTCCACGGGTTCCAATAGTCGACATAGGGTGCGGAAACGCACGCCGGCGTGGCCTCTGGGTGCTGCTCCAGGTAGCGTGCCACCGCCGTGCTCGACGCCTGGTACTCGTGACGGACCTCGGGATAGCGAGGCCAGCGCACATAATAGTCGTACGCGTTCACCCCGGCAAAGGCCAGCGGCGTGGCCGCGACCACGAGCTGCGCGCTCAGGCGCAGCGGCCCCGTCGTGCGGCGCCTGGCCCACGCCCACGCCTCGGCCAACCCAAGCGCCACGATGCCAAACGCCGCAGGCTGGGCGACGATCGTGTGCCCCAGGCTGCCGGGCGGCCAACTGAACAGGGCGGGTGCGATCCCGAGCAGTAGCCACAGCGACAAGAAGGCTCGCCTGGGCTCGCGCCACCGCCACAGCAGCGTGCCCAGCCCGACGTAAAAGGCGATCGAGGTCAGCGGGTCGAGCACCGGGCGCCCAGGGATATTGTACAGCCACTCCGGGTCGGCCTGGAAACTGAACATTCCCAGCGTCCCGAGAACTGCCCGCAGGCCGCCGTTCAGGTCGCCCGTGCGCAGTGCGCCGAACAGCCCGCCGCTGACCTGGCCCAGCCGCTGTTCGAGCTCCGGGTGCCGGATCAGGTACAGTGCCATGGGCGTCACCATCGCCACCGGCAGTACGAGGGCCACGGCTGTGCCCCACCAGCGCCCGCGCAGCATATCGCGGTGAAAAGCCAGCAGGTAGAGCACGAACACCACGAACACGAGCGGCACGACGCGGCTGGCAAAGTAGGTGTAGAGTGTGACGCCGAGAGAAACGCCCGCCAGCGAAAACCACAGCCCGATCTTGCCCCGCTCGCTCGCCGGTGCCTCCAGCCCGCGCCAGAAGCAGTAGGCGGCGAGGCCGATCCAGGGTGGCAGGCTGATGTGACGCAGGCCGATCCGGCTGTACATCAACGACCAGAACGAGCTCGCCAGCAGCAGCGCGGCCAGCACCGCCACCCCTCGCCCAAAGAGTTGTCGCAGCGCCAGGTACGCCGTCAGCACACCCAGCGTGCCGGACAACACCGACGTGATGCGCACGCCGAGCACCGTCTGGCCGAGCAGCCGCATGCCGAGGGCGTGCACATAGTGGTACAGAGGCTCGTGCCCCCACGCCTCCTGAAAGTAGATCGGCCATTCGCCCGCATAGATGTGGCTGGCCATCTTGACGTTGACCAGCTCGTCGTAGCGCACCCCAGGCGGGACCTGGCCCAGCGCGACCAGGCGCAGCACTAGCGCCAGTGCGCCCACGCTCGCCACGACCAACCATTCTTTGCGGTAGAGCCTCTGCAAGGTGCCTGCCTGTCCGATCTATGGCCGCTGGACTGTCATTGCTAGGAGGAGCGGCCGCTTCTGCTGCTCCGACGAAGCAATCGCCACTCCCCCAATGCGCCATGGAGGTTGCGCGGACAAAGCGTCCGAGGCTCCGCCCGCAATGACAATGTCAACGGACTTTAGCTCCCTGGGCGCTAAAAACCTTCTAGCTTGGACAGGTCGGCTGCGCCTTCCGCCAGCGCGGCGACCTCTTGCACCAGCCCTAGCCGGTTCTCGCGTACTTCCGGGTCCGGATCCATCACCAGGACCTCGTCGAAAAAGACATTGATCTCCGGCACGATGCCCAGGATCGCGCCCAGCACGTCGTCGATCGTCGCGTCCTCTTCCGGGATAGAAGCGCTTACGTCACGTACGGCCTTGTGAAGGACCGTCGATGCCGGCTCGACAAAGCGCTCAGGGTCGACCTCGTAGCGCTGCTCTTGATCGCGTACGATGCGCACGCAGCGCGCATAGGCGTTGAGTAGCTCTGTCCAATCGGACCGGGCGACCCAACCGTCCAGCGCTCGTGCACTCTGTGCTGCCCAGTACGGGTCGTAACCTCGTTCGGCGAGCACGGCGTCGACGACGTCGTATCGCCGTCCATCCTCCAGCAGCACGCCGCGCAGCCGCTGCACGATATAGTCAAGCGTCTCGGCGTGTACCTGGTCATCAGCGGACACGGGCAGGCGCTTGGCCGCGCGTGCAACGCCCTCTTGCAGGTCAAAGCGCAGCTCGTTGCCCAGCAAGATCTGCACCACGCCTAGGGCGGCGCGACGAAGGGCAAACGGATCCCTGGTGCCGCTGGGTTTGAGGCCCACGGCAAACAGCCCGACTAGGCTGTCGAGGCGGTCTGCCAGGGCGAGGGCGATCCCCGGCCCGCTGCGCGGCAGATCGTCCTCCGCATAGCGCGGCAGCAGGTGCTCATAGATCGCCTCGGCCACGGCCTCTGGCTCGCCGCTGTGCAGCGCGTACAGGCGGCCCATGATCCCCTGCAGGTTGGTCATCTCGACCACCATCTGCGTCGCCAGGTCGGCCTTGCACAGGTTGGCCGCGCGCTGCACGGTCATCAGCTCTGCCGGGGTCAGCCCCAGCATCTCGCCCAGGCGCGGTGCCAGGCGCTCCAGCCGCCTGACCTTGTCCAGCATCGAGCCCAGGTCCTCTTGAAAGGTCAGCGTGTCCAGTCGCGGCAGAAAGTCCGCCAGGTGCTTGCGCGAGTCGTGCTCGTAAAAGAACTTGGCGTCGGCAAACCGGGCCCGGATCACGTCCTCGTTCCCGAGGCGGACCACGGGCAGGTTCTCGTCCGTACCGTTGCGCACCGCGATAAAGTGTGGCAGCAGCTCTCCCTGGCGCTCGCTGCGTGGTCCCCCAACCACCGGGAAATAGCGCTGGTGCTTTTTCATCACCGAGATCAGGATCGGCGAGGGCAGGTCGAGGTATTCGGGCTCGAAATCGCCGCGCAGCGCAGTGGGCAGCTCGATCAGGTTCGTCACCTCTTCCAGCAGCGCCGGGTCTTCCGGGATTGTCCCCTCCACCTGGGCGGCCAGGACCTCTGCCTGTGCGCGCACCATCTCCGTCCGTCTCGCCACGTCCACCACCACGCGCTGCTCGGTCATCACCTCCCAGTAGGCGGCTGCCTCCGGGATCTCGACCTCGGGCGAGGCAAACATGCGCAGCCCGCGCGTCTTGCGCCCGCTCTGTAGCCCGGCATAGCTGAACGGCACGACGCTCGTGCCCAGGAGGGCGACGAACCAGCGGATCGGCCGCGAAAAAGAGACGCCCGATGCGTTCCAGCGCATGCTCCGATCGAAAGAGATACGGGCCACCAGCTCGGCCAGCGATTCAGACAGCACCTGGCCCGCTGGCTGCCCCTCTTCCCTGACGACAGCGACCACGTATTGCCCGCCATCGACCTCCTGTACCTCAAGATCCTCGACCGCCACGCCTCGGCTCCGTGCAAAGCCCTGTGCGGCGCGCGTCGGGTTGCCGTCGGCATCGTAGGCTTGGCTGGCTGGCGGCCCTTTGTCCGCGTGTTCGCGGTCCGGCTGGCGAGGCCCGAGCGCCTCGACCGTGACTGCCAGCCGGCGCGGCGTGCCTTCCACGCGGATCGCCCCATGGGCCAGGTGCAGATGGCTCAAGTAGGTGGGGAGCATAGCACGCAGTTGCTCGATCGCGTTCGAGAGATCGCCCGCCGGCAGTTCCTCGGTGCCAATCTCGAGCAGGAAGGTCTCTGCATCATTGCTGTAGGTGGGCGACGGCACCTCGGGCGCAGGCTCTGCTGCCTGCACCTCCTCGCTCAACAGCGGGTAGCCCATTCCCTCGCGTTGAGCGAGAAAGGTTTCGGCCACCCGGCGTGATAGGGCCCGCATGCGCGCGAAAAAGGCGGCACGCTCGGTAACGCCGACCGCACCGCGTACATCGAGCAGGTTGAAAGTGTGGGAGCAGCGCAGCACGTAATCGTGCGCCGGAATAACCAGCTTGTGATCCAGGCAGGCCAGCGCCTCGGCATGGTACAGGTCGTACATCTGCGTCAGGCGGTCGACGTCCGCCACCTCGAAATCGTACGTGCAATGCTCGATCTCGGGGCGCAGCAAGAGCTCGCCATAGGTGTGGGTCCCGTCGTAATCAATCTCCCATACGCTGTGCACGCGCTGCAGTGCCATGACGATCCGTTCCAGGCCGTAGGTCAGCTCGACCGACACCGGATCGGCGGTATAGCCGCCCGACTGCTGGAAATAGGTGTATTGGCTGATCTCTTGCCCGTCGAGCCATACCTCCCAGCCCAGCCCCCAAGCGCCCAGGGCAGGCTGTTGCCAGTTATCCTCGACGAAACGGAGGTCGTGCTGCCGCCGGTCGATGCCCAGTGCCTCCAGGCTCGCCAGGTAGACCTCTTGCGGGTTGCCCGGTTCCGGCTTGAGGATGACCTGGAACTGAAAGTGCATCTGCATGCGATTCGGGTTGTCGCCATAGCGGCCGTCGTCGGGCCGGTAGGAGGGCTCGACGTAGGCGACGTGCCACGGCTCGGGACCCAGCACGCGCAGCACGGTCGCCGGGTTCATGGTACCGGCGCCAATCTTTTCGCTGTAGGGCTGCCAGATCGTACAGCCATATTCGGCCCAGAATTCCTGTAGGCGTAAGATGACTTGTTGGAAAGTCAACGCTCTGCTCATGTCTGTTCTCCCCTGCCGCCCTTGATCCACTCGATGTTGCGTTCCTGGTAGGCCACGTAGCGCCTCATCTCGCGCCGGCCCTGCTCGACGTCGTCGTAACGGGAGGTAAACTTTTGCAACTGATCCTGCATCGCCGTTGCCACGTCGATCCCGTGTTGGCTCGCCAGCTTGAAGACGAACGCCGCCAGGTCGGCCAGTTCACCGGCCAATTCCTGCCGCAGCGCTTCGGGCGTGGCCTCGCTCTCGCGGTATCCCTCCAGGCACTGCACGACGCGGCCGATCTCGCCCAGTTCTTCCGCCATGTGCAGGAACGTGTGGCTGGGCAGGATGCGATCCCAGCCACGTTCGTGCTCCAGATCGGCCAGCCGGCGCTGGTACGCTGCGAAAGTGAGTGCCACGTGTTCCTCCTGCCAGGGCCCTTACGACGTTTGCTCTT
>CAZLMZ010000007.1:0-2494 GCA_964560475.1 uncultured Anaerolineae bacterium | reverse complement strand
GCCCTGGTAGCTCACGTGAGGCCGGGCTAGGGCAGGTCCTGTGGGGTGAACGCACGGGGAAGCAGCTCGCCGACCGTGGTTGTCGTGAGGATCCGCTCCGGGGTCGCGATCAGGACGCGCGTGTCCAGCCCAAATTCGGCCAGCGTCTGCCGGCACGGGCCGCACGGCGCGCCACCGTTCGCCGTGACCACCGCGATTGCCTCGAACGCCCGCTCGCCCGCGCACACCGCCTGCGCGACCGCCGCGCGCTCTGCGCAGATGGTCAGCGAATAGGACGCGTTCTCGACGTTGCAGCCGGTGTACACGCGGCCCGACTTGCCCAGCAATGCCGCGCCGACCGGATAGTGCGAATAGGGGGCATAGGCGTGCGCGCGGACCTCGGCGGCCTGCGCGACCAGCTCCTGGTCGGCGATCATCGTTCGCTCCTCTGCGTAAGGTGCACGTACGGGCCGACCTCGCTGCCTTCCTCCAGCACGGCCTCTTCCACGACGGCAGCGCGGACGCGGCACCGGTCGCCGACTGTGCTGTCGCGGATCACCGCCTGTGGGCCAATAGTGCAGCCCGCACCGATCCTCGTCTGCCCGCTGAGGTGGGTGCCGGCGAGGAGGACCGTGTCGCGGCCCACCTGCACCATTGGCTCCACGTAGGTGGAGGCTGGGTCCTGCAGCGTGACTCCTGCCAGCATGAGCCGCTCGTTGACGCGGCGCCGGATCACGACCTCGGCCTGCGCCAGGTGGATCCGCGTGTTGATCCCGATCACCTGGTCGGGATCGTCGATCGAGATCGGGTCTACGGTCTGTCCGTCTGCCACCGCGATCCCGATCATGTCGGTCAAAAAGTACTCCTCCTTGACCGGGTTGAGCGGGATCTGGTCGATATGCGACCACAACCACTCGCCGTCAAAGCAGTACACGCCGCAGTTGAGCTCCTGGATCGCCAGTTGCTCCGGCGTGCAGACCTTTTCCTCCACTACCTCCAGGACGTGCCCCTCTTCGTCGCGGATCACGCGCCCAAAGCCGCGCGAGTCCTCGTGGATCAGGGTGAGGATGGTCATGACGGCGCCTGTTGCGCGCTGGTTGTCGACCAGCAGGCGCAGCGTCTCAGTCTCGAGCAGCGGCATGTCGCCGTAGCAGATCAGGACATACGCTGCGCGCCCCTCCAGTACCGGTCGCGCCTGCATCGCCGCGTGTCCCGTGCCCTTGCGCTCGGCCTGGTATACGTACTGGACCTCGCTGTCGCCCAGGGCCTGGCGAATCTGCGCGCTGTCCTTGCCGACCACGAACACCGTCTCATCTGCGCCGAGCTCCAGCGCGGTATCGACCACCCACCTGGCGATCGGCTTTCCTGCCAGGGGATGGAGGATCTTGGTCAGGTCAGACCGCATGCGGGTGCCTTCTCCCGCGGCCAGAACGACACTTGCCAGCTCCATATCATCTCCTCACGAACGATACAAAGGGAGGCGACCCGCGGGCCGCCTCCCTCTACATCGCACCTGGCTGGGGCGGCAGGATTCGAACCTGCGAGTAATGGCTCCAAAGGCCACTGCCTTACCACTTGGCGACGCCCCACCACGTACGCATTTTACCATGTTTCAGACTGTGGCGCAAACCCCCATCCTTAACCTTGCGAAGGTTTCTCAACCCTTCGCAAGGTTAACGTCTAGTGACTCCAACAGCACGCGCCGCGCCGCAGCATAGTCGCCCGCGTCGAGCGAATAGAGCGCCTCCGCCGGCAGCTCGTACACACGCGTAAAGTCGGCCACATCCTTCGTATGCAGGATCCGCGCAAACGCACGGTCGATCGCGTCTCGCGCCTCGGCCGGGTCGAGCTGGCGCTCCACCAGCTTGATCAGCTCGTAATCCTGCACCGCCGTCCGCAGCGCCTCGTAGCGCACCGTCTCGACCGGCGCGCCATCCTTGCCGGGGAGGACGAAAAACATATCCCCTGCGCTCCAGTGCGGCGCGCGCCAGCTAACCCGTTGCCAGGGATCAGCAGGCCACAGGCAGAAATCCCACCGCAAAAAGCCGTCCAGCCCAAACAGGTGCGTCAGCCAGCCGAGCAGCACACCTTCCACCAGCGGCGAGTGGATGAACACGTTGGGTCGCGGCGGGCCGCAGCAAATGTACCACAGCATCGTCCCGCCGCGCTCGTGCAGCACGTCCGCCACCTGGGCAGTCAAGGCCGGGTCGCGGCAGGTCAGCACCAGGTTAGGCACGGCGTCGACGACTTCCGGCGGCGCATACTCGAGGAACTCAAAGTGGTTGATCGCCACCTTGTAACGAAAACCGGGCGCCGCGTCCTGCAGGAAGGCTAGGCGCTCGTTGAACGCCTCCAGGTCGCTCGGCTCGTCCGCCGTGACCCGCACCCGCTCCAGCACGCCTCGCTCGGCAAAGTGGTCGCGCAGCGCGCGGACGAAACCGCGCAGCTCGTCCGCCGTGCGCAGGTAGGTCATAGTCCCCGTCCGCTCGTCCAGGCAGCGCACGCGGATCGCGTC
>CAZLMZ010000006.1:36792-39889 GCA_964560475.1 uncultured Anaerolineae bacterium | reverse complement strand
AGCTCCCATGACGTGACGGGCGGTGTGTACAAGGCCCGGGAACGTATTCACCGCAGTATAGCTGTCCTGCGGTTACTAGCAACTCCGACTTCATGCAGGCGGGTTGCAGCCTGCAATCCGAACTGAGACCGGCTTTGATGGATTGGCTCCCCCTCGCGGGTTGGCGACCCATTGTACCGGCCATTGTAGCGTGTGTGTAGCCCTGGACATAAAGGCCATGCTGACTTGACGTCATCCCCACCTTCCTCCGGTTTGTCACCGGCAGTCCCGCCAGACACGTATAACTGGCAGCGAGGGTTGCGCTCGTTACAGGACTTAACCCAACACCTCACGGCACGAGCTGACGACAGCCATGCAGCACCTGTGCAGGCTCCTGACTCAACAGGTCGTCCCCCTTTCGGGTTCCTACTTCCAGCATGTCAAGTCTTGGTAAGGTTCTTCGCGTTGCATCGAATTAAACCACACGCTCCGCTGCTTGTGCGGGCCCCCGTCAATTCCTTTGAGTTTTAACCTTGCGGCCGTAGTCCCCAGGCGGGGTACTTATTGCGTTGGCTGTGGCACGGAGAACTTTACGTTCCCCACACCTAGTACCCATCGTTTACGGCGTGGACTACCGGAGTATCTAAGTCCGTTTGCTCCCCACGCTTTCGCACCTTAGCGTCAGAAACGGGCCAGGAAGCCGCCTTCGCCACTGGTGTTCCTCTCGATATCTACGCATATCACCACTACACCGAGAATTCCACTTCCCTCTCCCGCTCTCAAGCCAGGCAGTATCGAATGACCTCCCCGGATTAAGTCCGGGGCTTTCACACCCGACTTACCTAGCCGCCTGCGTGCGCTTTACGCCCAATAAATCCGGATAACGCTTGCCTCCTACGTGTTACCGCGGCTGCTGGCACGTAGTTAGCCGAGACTTATTCCAGAGGTACCGTCCTTCCTCTTCCCTCTGAAAAGGACTTTACAACCCGAAGGCCTTCATCGTCCACGCGGCGTTGCTGGATCCAGCTTGCGCTGATTGTCCAATATTCCTCACTGCTGCCTCCCGTAGGAGTATGGCCCGTGTTTCAGTGCCATTGTGGCTGATCATCCTCTCAGACCAGCTACCCGTCTTCGCCTTGGTAGGCCATTACCCTACCAACTAGCTGATGGGCCGCAGGCCCCTCCCAAAGCGCCTGAGCTTTAGTCGACCAAATGAATGGCCGACCATACGGGGTATTAGCTTCACTTTCGTCAAGTTATTCCCCTCTTTGGGGCAGGTCACCTACGTGTTACTCACCCGTCCGCCACTGATCCACCCACTATAAAGCGGGTTTCACCGTTCGACTTACATGTGTTAGGCACGCCGCCAGCGTTCATCCTGAGCCAGGATCAAACTCTCCATAAAAGATCTTTCGGAATCTTTGAGAGCCTCGTTCCCTGTATTTCCTATCACTCTTCAGTTGTTAAAGATCCTTGACAGCCGAGAGAGTATACTACAGCCCCTCACTCCTGTCAAATCCGAGCAAAAAACCGACACCCTTTGCTGCTGGCATCGGCGAAGACAACTCAAACCTACGCAAGCGAACTCAACTCTGCTCGGTGAACTTGTCTTCTTTGCCCTCCCTCGTTCGGGTTCCCAGTGCAACGCACTCTCTGAGACATCCCCTAGTATATCATATCCGGGGACACTTTGTCAAGGGGGATTTCGCTCTAGTACGAATTTTTAAGATTTCTTCCGTGTCGCACCCTTGAGTTACAAACCGGTGCCGCTCGTCTTGCCGGCCCCGCGCCCCAAGCCTTACTGCGACGCAAGAATCAACTATACCATGAAACTCGCTTCTTGTCAAGGGCCACTTTCTGCTTCTCTTGCCGAGCTGTCATGTGCCCATCTCGACTGTCGCTCCGGCCACGAGCGAAGCGAGATTATACCATCGCCCTCGGATCGTGTCAAATCGCAGATCGGGCCACAGCCGTACCCCGGGCCCTGGCTGTTCCCCCCCTGCAGCCGATCACATTTCCCGCCGGCCCTCGAGCGCTCGCGCCAGCGTGACTGCGTCGGCATACTCCAGGTCACCACCTACCGGCAGACCGCGAGCCAGGCGTGTCACGCGTAGATCCAGTGGTAGCAGTTGCCGCTGCACGTACATCGCAGTTGCCTCTCCCTCCAGGCTGGTGTTGGTTGCCAGGATCACCTCCTCGATCCCGCTTGCCTGCACGCGAGCCACCAGCTCGGCAATCCGCAGGTCGTCCGGCCCAATCCCCTCTACAGGCGAGATCGCGCCGTGCAAGACGTGGTACAGGCCATGGTATTCACCTGTGCGCTCGATCGCCAACACGTCCAGCGGCTCTTCTACCACGCATACCGTGCCACGCTCTCGCCGCTCGTCCGCACAGATTGGGCACGGCTCGGCCTCGGTGATGTTGAAACACCGCGAACAGAACGTGATCCGGTCGCGCAGGGTCGAAACCGCTTCGCCAAGCGAGCGCACCTGCTCTATCGGCGCACGCAACAAATAGTAGGCCAGGCGCGAAGCGGTCTTTGGACCGATGCCCGGCAAGCGGGAGAGTTCGTCAACGAGCCGCGTGACTGCCTCGGGAGTCGCTGCCATCGTTTTCCTCTACCTACATCAGCCCAGGGATGTTAAGCCCACCCGTCAGCGCCCCCATACGCTCGGTTGCCATCTCACGAGAGCGCTCTAGGGCCTCATTCACGGCTGCAAGAACCATATCCTGCAGGATCTCGACATCGTCGGGATCGACGACCTCTGGGTCGATCGCGATCGACAGGATCTCCTGGTGGCCGTTTGCCACCACGGTTACCATCCCCCCACCCGACGTCGCCGTCACCTGCTCGTCCTTCAGTGCCTCCTGGGCTTCCAGCATCTGCTCCTGGAGCTGCATCACCTGCTGCTGCAGGTTGGCCGGGTTCATCCCTCCGCCTCTCGATGAGTGTCCCTGGGTAAAGCCCTTTCCCTTTGGCCTACGCTTTGACATGTCCGTACCTCCTCAACACGCTCGATTACTCATCTGACAGTTGTTGCACGTCCGTCACCTTGCCTCCGCGGCTCAGCAGATCCTGCACCAGAGGATCGGACTCGGCCGCCTGGAATGGATCTGC